>CAZUMG010000079.1:0-3325 GCA_964621895.1 uncultured Anaerolineales bacterium
GATCCTGCGTGGGGAATCCACCCGCTAAGTTCAAAGGGAATAACGCCCGCAGCGGGGATCCATTCCCCGTTATATTTACGGGCGATATGGATGTGAGATCCAGTGCTTTCGCCACCTTCACAGGAGGGATGCCCAAGCTGATCGCCAGCTTGAACCAAGGCTCCTTCCTGGACTTTGTGCTGGGTACCTAAATGAAGGTAAAGAACAACCCACCCTGTTCTGATATTGCCATCACCATCAAGGTCTAACTCAATTAATCCGGTGTCCGAACGGGCGATGATACCGGGGGCGACCGCCACCGCCCATTCACTGGTAATTTCACACCCACCTTCAGAGGATGGAGGAGCAAAATCTAACGCCGCCCAAGGAATACCCTGTCCCCAGCCAGTATGGGGACCTCCAGTAAAAGCCCAGGTTTTTCCGCTTTCAAAAGGAAGCACCATGGTCGGTTGGCGGAGGCTTCCGGGGATAAGGGGTTCGCAGTTCCAGGGATCGCTGAACAGGGCCTGATAGGTTTTAATGAAACCAGCGGAGCTGATGGTATGGTCATAAACCAGTTTGGGTTCAAGCAGTGAGAAATAATACTGCAGGGCAACCGTGGCTGCATTTTGCCAGGGGTCAGGATGCTCTATGGTTTGATCGAGGTATTCCAAGGTATCAAGCTTGTTGGTTAACCACCCATAATAGCCATGATTTAGCATGTTGGCCGCCCAGACTAACTGGATATATAAACCATGATAGCCGGACTTCACATATCCCAGCGGATAGCCCTGGAGTAAATTGTCCGGTGGAACGGGATCACTGAGTGCCCCTAACTGGTATTCCAGCAGGGCCAGCAAGATCTTTGGGCTGATACTGTAGCTGGTAGCGACATATGAGACAATTTCTGCCCCGGAGCGCTGCTGTTCCGCGGCATATTGCTCAAAGTTTTTAAACCATCCTGGCTGTGATTCGACAAATTCAGTAAGGTCAAATCCTGTTTGGTTGGGGCCATTGACGAATGCACAATTTGGCAGAATTTTAAACTGAGATCCCCAAAGCGGTTCATAATAGATGGGGATGCTCATGGGCAAACCAGGTGGCATTGTGGTGGCATCTTCTGGAATGATAGAGTTTTCATCAAGGATCTCTTTGACCGTGGTGTTAAACCGATAGGCAAGATTCAACAGAGTATCACCACTTTGGGCTGTGTAATCGACCAGCTCTCCTGGTGAATACACCGGGCGCTCTGTTACAGGAATAGGAGCTATACCGGCAGTTGGGACTGCCAGAGGTAAATGACTGGTTTCTTCTTCGGTGAGCGGGGAAAGGCAGGCTGAAAGCAGCAGGACTAGAATAAGGGGACCCTGTAACAAGTATGGAAAAGCTCTCCGGATAAAATCCTGCAGGCGGGACATAGGTTTTCTATTTTACCGCTTAATTTGACTTCCTGGAGCGCTGTACGAGCTAGCGGTGATTGTACTCTCGCCTGGTTTGGTGAGGCTGCCCTGGTAGATTAAAGCCCCTTTATGGACAGTCCACCCGCTCAGAACAAAAGGAATTGGACCATCAGCAGTTATCCATTCCCCGTTGTATTTGCGGGCCATGTGAACATGGGTTCCAGTGGAAATGCCTCCCTCACAGGATGGATGTCCCAACCGATCGCCGGTATCTACCTCATCACCGGCATTGACCAGGCGACCATCAGTGGCAATGTGTAAGTACAACAAAACCCAGCCGGAATGTTCATTGTCGTTGTAATCTAGATTAATAACCACCACACCATCCCCGGCCCGAACTACCAAACCAGGAGCTGACGCGGTGACGTAGGCGTAAGAATTTGAGCATTTTCCCTTGAAGCCAGAGGGAGCAAAGTCGATGGCAGACCAGGAACCCTCCCTTTCCCAGGCGCCATGGGGACCCCCGGTGAAATTCCACACAACCCCGGGATTAAACGGCAATTCCAGGGTAGGTTGGACCAGGTCGTGGGAGAAGAGAGGCTCATACTGGGTCCGATTTTCCGGGGATCCGAACATTTCTTCATAAGTGGTAATGAAACCGGTATCAGCATCGAGAGTTTGAATCCATTCATCACTTTGGTAAATCTGAGAAAAATAATACTGAAGGGCAACCGTTCCTGCATTAAGGCTGGGATCAATCCGGGCAGTTACTTCACCAGAAGGATTTTGAGAATTTCGCAGAACAATCTCAGTTAATCTTCCTTCCCGCCATCCATAATATCCAATTGAAAGCTGGTTAACTGCCCAGCGCAGCTGATTCACAAGCCCATCATCGTCATAGTTGATCTCACCGAGGGGGTATTTTAATTGGGCCAGGTTCTGAGGTTGACCAAAAACCCAGTGGCTTTGATATTCCAGCAAGGCGAGAAGAAGGAACGGGTTAATCGAGTTATTCTGGGCAATTTCTTTTACAATTTCACCCCCATGAGTAAGGAGGGTATGTTCATACTCCCGGGGTTCACTCAGGTATCCCCCGGCTTGATTGACAAAATCAACTACATCGCTGGGAAAATCCGAATCCGTGATTGCCCGGGAGAAAACAAACTCACTATCAGGCAGCAGGTGGGTATTGGAGGTCGTATTAATCAATACCTGGGGAATAACCAACAGGGTACCCGGATTAATGAAGGTAGTTTCAGGAAGATCTTCGTTAGATTGAATCTGATTTTTACTGACACCGAAATGTGTGGCAACAACGGTCAGAGTATCACCTGCCTGAGCATGATAAACAATTGGTTCTTGTTGTATATCAGGAGTAGGAACCAGGGTTTCTGTGGGAGGAATAAATACAGTCGGCGTGGGGTTGAATTCCTCGGCGGCTGTTGGAGGGATTTGTTCGGTTGGCACCTGGGTTGGATCTGGGATGGGAGTTTCCGGGGTAGGCGTAGAACCCACCGGAGGAACAAAGATTGGTGGAGTTTTTTGATAGAAACTGCACCCTACCAGCGAGAGTGTCAGCAGCAGAATAAGGATCCGTTTCACTGTGTTTACCGTTGAATCCGATTAAAATCTGTTTTAGTATCTTCAGCCTGGATAGTTTGATCGCCGCGCACCATTAAACCCTGATAGGCATAACCCAGCCCCTGCGAAACCCAGCCATCCATGGTAAAGGGTATTTCCTGGTCCGCTGGAATCCATTCCCCATTATACCTTCGGGCAATATGAAGGTGTGTTCCAGTAGAAACGCCTCCCTCACAGGAAGGATGGCCGATCTTATCACCTGCCCGCAGTCTTGTCCCTACTTCAACCCGATCCCTGGTTTCAATATGCATGTAGAGAATAGACCAACCGGTTTGGTCATAGGGGTCACCATCAATGCTCTGGAC
>CAZUMG010000079.1:3425-7489 GCA_964621895.1 uncultured Anaerolineales bacterium
GTGGTGGCAAAACCTCCCTCATTAACTGCAGCGATCCATTTCCGATAGGAAAGCAAACGGGAAAAAAAATTCTGAACGCCGGCTGTTCCGGCATTAATAGTTGGATTGATGGGAACATTGGTCCCGTCAGCCAGAGTCCAGGTTCCGACCCCCTTTACTTTCCAGAGATAATATCCTCGGTTGAGCTCATCAGCCGCCCAGGCCAACTGCCAGTACAATCCCTCATAGCCAAATTCTCGATAATCTAAGGGATACGGGTTTGCCTGATCAGTTTGATCGGTTAACCAATGACTCTGGTATTCGATCAGGGCAAGTAAAAGGCGGGGGTTTACCGAATAATCCTGGGACACCCGGGAGATGATCTCTGAAGCTGTAAGTAGCTCACCATCAACTTCCTCTTGATAATTTTTTAGATCACCGGGTTGATTGTTAAGAAATGAATCAATTTGAAACCGGAGTGTATAGGGACTCCTGACTAATTCCGAATCGGGAATAAGCTTGTATTCGGGGCCCATATCACTGATCTCTGGAGCGGGCAGGAATAGCAGCTGACCGGTGTAGATCAGGCTTGGATTGTCAATCTGATTGGCGTCAACAATTTGCTGGGGCAGAAGATTATATTGATAGGCGATTGACTTGAGGGTATCACCCCATTGCACGGTATAGTAGATATCTTCGGTTCGCAAGGTTGGTAGAGGTCTGGGCGGACTTGGGGTAGGTGTATAGATGGGCTGTTCTGGGATCCTGGTGGGAGGGATGTAAGGATCGGTAGTAGGTTCAATTGCTTGGCTGGTTCCCACCTTGGAAAAGTTAATATAGGGAGCAGTATGAGCCTGCCTGGTACAGGCACTGATCAGTAAAGCTAGAATCGTCAGAAAAAAACGTTTTGGGTTAGCCATAATACAGGGTACATTTTACCTTTAACTGGATATATTCAACCCCTATTAACAATCCATAGGTTAATATTGCAAGAATAATGCCAAAAAAATCAGGATTAATCCGCCAACCTCCCTGGATTTAGCTTATTTAATAACCTTTTTTAGTTATGATGCGGGTTCATTATACGTTGGTAAGAGAGTTTAATACAAAATCCATGCTTTACTGAAAACCAGCTTTAGCTTATGATAATGAAAATCAGGTCTGCTAATGCTGGTTGCGGATCTACTCAGGGAGGGTATTTGGTTCAATGAAAGCGTTAGTCATATCTGATATTCATGGAAACCGGACAGCGCTGGAAGCTGTATTGGATGCTGCCGGGGATGTTGATACTGTCTGGTGCCTGGGCGATATAATTGGTTATGGTCCTGATCCGAATGATTGTATTTCAATAATCAGGGACCTTCCAAATCTAATCTGCCTGCGCGGAAACCATGATAGCGCGGTGATCGGGTTAACCGAAAAGGGAAAATTTAATTTTTCAGCTCAAAAAGTGCTCGAATGGACAACTGATCAGCTGAATCCGGTTCACCGCCAGTACTTGCAGAGTCTGTCTCCACAGGCAGAAGTTGATGATGTCACCTTGGTCCACGGCAGTCCAAGGGATCCTGTCTGGGAATATATCATGGATGTTTATACAGCTACTTTAAACTTTGACTTTTTTACTACACCGATTTGTATTGTAGGCCATTCCCATCTTCCGGTGCTATATTACCTGAAAAATGGAAAAGATCTGGCTGGGGTCACCTTTGTCTATCCAGGTGACACCACCAAATTGACGGAAAAATGTATTGTAAATCCCGGATCTGTGGGCCAACCCCGCGATCATGATCCCCGGGCTGCCTTTACAATTTATGATACTGAAGAAAAAACCTGGACACAGCATAGGGTGCCTTACGAAATTGCAGAAGTCCAGGATCGGATGACCAGGGCGGGTTTGCCAAGTGAGTATATCCAGCGTCTGGATTTAGGGTGGTAGGGAACTTTTAAGACCTGAAAGACGTCCTAGGGATGAAAACAATCCACTCAAAGGAGAATTAGAGATGAGAAAGAATTTGATATTTATATCGGTTGTAGTCATCCTGCTATCGTCTTGTGCTGGTAGATCCAGTTTGAGCTCTGAAGTGAGCCTGGATCAGGCCGCACCCATGGCTAAAGGGGCGGTTGATTCCTACTATGGGGATACGGAAAATGCGCTTACAACAGCTTCCTATTCCGAAGAAGGATTACGACCCCTGGAATCCCAAACCCGCCTGGTAATCAAGAACGCTTCCCTGTCCATCGTGGTTGAAGAACCAGGTAAGACCCTTGATGCAATCAGCCAACTTGCTGAAGAGCTGGGTGGATTTGTGGTCTCATCTAATCTCTACCGGATTCAGGTTGATGGTGGATTGGAAGTACCCCAAGCGAATATCACCATCAGGGTTCCTTCTGAAAAATTGGACCAAGCCCTCGTGGAAATAAAATCTGGCGCCGGACAGATTTTAAATGAGAATATCTCCGGCCAGGATGTCACCCAGGAATATACTGACCTGGAATCCAGGTTGCGAAACCTTGAGAAAGCCGAGGAGCAGCTTACCGCGATCATGGAACAAGCCTGGGAGACCGAAGATGTTTTAAGCGTTTACAACCGGTTGGTTGAGGTCCAGGAACAAATCGAATTGATTAAAGGGCAGATGAAATATTATGAACAATCTGCATCCTTATCCGCTATCTCTATTGATATTCAAGCGAATGAAGCAGTTCAACCTTTAAAGATCGGAAATTGGCAGCCAGTAGGGGTTGCTAAAAGAGCTATTCAAGCCCTGATCAATACCCTTCAAGTTATCGGCAATATGTTAATCTGGATAGGCTTGTATATCCTGCCAATTGTCTTGGTCCTGTATTTCCCGGTACGGTGGGTTTGGAAAGGGTTTAAGAAGTTTCTTGCCCGGAGAAAAGAAAAAAAGAATTTAAAGAAAGTAAATCAGGAGTAAGCCCAGAATAAATGCATGCAAGTATCTGCCTGGTTCCCGATCTGGGAACCAGGCTTTTTTAAAGGTGGACAGCTGAACCAAACAGATTACCCCCGTTCCTGCTTGATCTCACCAGAGGGCATTTGCCTGATATACAACCAGAATCCTGTATAATTTAGGACAAATGGAAACGCTTAAACAAGAAACCCGGGATTTGATTGGAATCACGCTTAGCCCTTTCCAATTATCCCTCCTGGAAATTTATAAGCGGGAGTTGGATAGTTGGAGCGATCGGTATAATCTCACCGCAATACATGAGCCGGAACTGATCCGTGTTAAACACTTCCTGGATTCATTCAGCCCTTGGCTGGTTATGAAGAATACCCCGATCAAAAGGTTGATTGATATAGGGACTGGCGCTGGTTTTCCCGGTATTCCTCTGAAGATTATTCTTCCGGACACAGAAGTGGTTCTGGTTGACTCTGTAAATAAAAAAACGGATTTTTGCCAGCATATTATTGCCAGTTTGAATTTAAAGGGCATTCAGGTCATTCATGATCGGGTAGAGCATTTAGCCAGGGAGAAAAATTTTAGAGAAAGTTTTGATTGGGCTGTAGCCAGGGCAGTCGCCCGTTTATCTACCCTCAGCGAGTATATGCTCCCTTTCGTAAAGGTAGGAGGGCGGATGCTGGCAATGAAGGGAGACCAAGGTCCATCTGAAACACAGCAAGCTCATCAAGCAGTTAAGTTATTGGGGGGAGAACTCCAACAAGTCAAGAGGGTTACTCTGCCGGGTGTTCCTGAAGATCGATATTTGATAACAATTGAAAAGAAGGTTACCACCCCTGAGAAATATCCCCGCCGGGTGGGGGTGCCTGCCAAAAAACCTATCTGATTAAAGTTCTAATTCCCCGTTGTTGATTTTCCACCGAACGGAGGATTGACGAAAATCATCCGAAAACAAATCCAGATCGGTTGTTGTTAATATGGATTGGTCTGTTTGAGCTAACCGTTCGAGTAAATCTTGTCGGCGGTAGTCATCCAGCTCAGCCAGGACTTCATCGAGCAGTAGGACAGGCCAACTGCCATTCTTGTTTTTTAACCAGCTTACTTCAGCAAGCTTCAATGCCAGTAAGGCAGTCCGTAATTGTCCCCTGGATCCAAAATTTCCCA
>CAZUMG010000080.1:0-2393 GCA_964621895.1 uncultured Anaerolineales bacterium
GAGTGATGCAGGGAAATTCAACAATGCAGACTCCTGGACAGGAATTAAAGGTTGGGAACTTTGGGGTTTCTGATCTTATTATAATAAAAGATATCCTGCTCAAACTTAAAAAATAACCCGGATTTTAAGAACGGTTCTCGAGGATGGAAAATCCTCGCTTAGCGGCTATAATTCAGGCAGGGAAATACCTAACGAGGACCTATGACAGATCTCGGCATTGAAATTCTCCAGCGGATTTTTGACCATTCAAACGAAGTTCTCCGGCCCAAGGGAGAATTTATCTCTCCCCAATATGAAGGGCTCTCAATATTAAATATTCCCGCAACAGCAGCGGCTTTATTTGAAGTCCCTGGCTTTGTTTCCCCGCCCTTAATCACAGGCTTGACAGATTCGCTTAAGCCTAAACCCAAAAATATCATTGTGATATTGGTAGATGCCCTGGGATTCATGAACCTTAAAAGATGGCTGGAAGAAGACCAGGACCTGGTTTGGCATCAACTATTGGCGGAGGGTCTTTTTGTACCGGTAACCTCGATCTGCCCGAGCACTACCTGCGCGGCAATCACCTCCTTCTGGACCGACAGCGCTGCGGTCCGGCACGGGGTAATGGGGTATGAAATGTGGTTAAAGGAATACGGCATTACTGCCAATATGATTGAACACAAACCAATCACCTACCGGTTATCCGGTGGCAGCCTTTCCCTGGCAGGATTTGACCCGGAGACTTTTCTCCCGGTGAACTCCATTTCGGATCACTTTCAGGGTCAGGGAGTCGAAGTGCACACTTTTCAGCATTACGCTATCATCCATTCCGGCCTCTCCCGGATGTTTATGCAGGAGGCAGAAAAGCACCCGATTGGAACCGCTTCGGATATGTGGATCAGCATTCGCGAGCTGTTAGAGTCCGGGAAAAATACCCGGAAATATATCTGGGCCTATTGGGACAAACTGGACTCGATCTCTCACCTGCACGGTCCTGACAGCGAACGAGCCCGGGCGGAATTGGAAACCTTCAGCGCAGCTTTTCAACGTTTTTTCCTGGAAGAGCTGGATCCAGCCCTTAAAAAGGAAACCGTGGTGATCCTGACAGCAGATCACGGCCAGATCTCTACAGACAAAGAGAATCAGGATTACAACCTGAACAACCATCCAGATTTTATTCAGAACCTGCATATTAAACCCACCGGGGAAAATCGCCTGGCTTACCTGCACATCAAACCCGGAAAAGTTGAGGCTGTGAAAGAGTACATCCAGCAGACCTGGCCGGACCAATTTAGCTTATTCGAGCCAGGGGCAGCTGTTAACGCCGGGTTATTTGGACCGGGAGAGCCCCACCCCGCTATTTATGATCGCCTGGGGGATTTGATAGCCGCAGCCAGAGGCAGCGCTTACTGGTGGTGGGCAGCCAAGGATAATCCCCTGACCGGCCGCCATGGGGGTTTATCGGCCGAGGAAATGCTGGTACCCTTCCTGTCTGCTAGGTTATAACGCTGGAGGATATTTTAATATAAAAAGCAGAGCGCCAGTAAACCATGCTCTGCTAATTTTTTATATCAGCTGAATAGTGTTTAATTTCCTACCTCAACCTCATATCCTGCACTGATCCATTTATTAATTCCACCTTCCAGGGTGTAAAGATCGGAAAACCCCAACTCCTCCAGGATAGTTAATGCCTGACCGGAGCGGTTGCCTGAACGGCAGTAAATCAGGATGGGCAAATTGCCGGGAAGTTCACCAGCTCGCGCTTCCAGCTGATCCAGCGGGATCAGGGTCGCTCCGGGAATATGCCCGGTCTGCCACTCCTCCACCGTGCGCACATCCAGCAGGAAAGCACCAGCCTGGCGTAATTGAGAAGCTTGGCTTGCAGTAATATTCTTTCCTGCAGCTGAAGGACTGCTGGATGACCAGCCATCTCCTGGGGGCCCGGGTTGAGCGCCTGGTTTCGGCCAGGCAATCATCAACAGGATAAGAATCAGGACTGCAGCTCCGGCAGCAAACAACCATTTATTGTTTCGGGAAGATTTCTTTTTACTCATAACCCTTTGCCTCATGTATGGATTGTTATTTGATTACACATTTACAGGAACAGATAATACCCGGGTCGCTGGTTAATGTTTATTTTAAATCTCTAATAGATTTTAATATTCAATCCTATAAACGAATCCAAAAAATCCACCTGCTTCAGGTGGATTTTTTATCGCCAGTCAGGGGAAATATGATTCACTTTAGATATATAAATCTCTCCTGGAATAAGTCAGGTAAGCCCCAGCCATGCAAACCAGGATGATCCCCAAAGATATCCACAGATAAACCGGCTCAACTTTCGATTCGCGTAAAATCAAAGCCGCGTCAAAATATTTAAAGGGGGAAAGATACTTTAAGAAATCCCACTC
>CAZUMG010000080.1:2493-7473 GCA_964621895.1 uncultured Anaerolineales bacterium
GTCAGGGCAAACTCAACGGTTTTATCCCGCTCTTCCTTGGAGATGATGTCACTTCCCCACATTACTGCGGCAATTCCCAGGATTAAACCCATAAAAGTGTACATCACCCCAAAAAATCCAGTTACGGTGGTCAAGTTAAAGGCATTCATATTAAATGCCTCTAACATGGCCTGGGGCATGGTGTCCAAGATGGCAATCAACTCCGGATTATTATAATAGGCGGAAAACTTGGCAAATCCAACCACAACAAAAAATGCCACTATGCCAACATAAATTAAGAGAGATTTAAAATTGGCTTTCAGTTCCCTTAGATAAATTCTCATCGCAAATAACTCCTTAACCCTGCTAAACCGCAGAGGCGATATTTCTCTTTTGATAGAGCAGGTAGCTGGCCGGGATAGCAATGACGATAACCGCGACGCTGATCAGCGCCAGATGAATATTGTATGCCCCATGCTTGATAATGTAATTGGGATCAAAATGGGTAAAAGGAGAGATGATTTCCAATTTATCACCTCCCAGCATACCCCCAAAAATGCTCAGGACATACATGCCAAATGCCAAAGCCATGGACAAGGGGGTCACACTGCGCACTCGCTTCATCAGCAGGGAGATCAGCATCCCCACTGACAGGAAAAATAGCTGGAAGACCACGATAGTAAGTAACACCAGCACGAGAGTTTTGGTGTCATAGGACTGTCCCTTCCTCACCAGATTGATCACCAGGAAGGAACTGATCCAGACCGCGGCATTCGTCAGGGTCAAGGCTAGCAGTGCTGCCAGCAGTTTTGAGCTGAGAATTTTCCCCCGACTAACCGGCTTGGGTAGTAAAAAGTCAGCCGTGAACTCTCGTTCTTCAATCGAGAGCAGCGAGAATCCGTAATTGGACGCCTGGATTGCCAGGCAGATCTGGCAGAACAGGAAAACCACCCCATAAAAACCCAGTACTGTGGTGAAATTCATGTCTGTCATTCCAAAAGCAATCAAGAGCTCCTCAGGGAAGGCGGCCATCATCCGGGCTAACTCAGCAGCATCAATCGCCATGCTGGAAAATGCTGAATAATACACCAGAATAATCAAAAAGATAGAAACTGACCAGATGCCCACCGATTTGAGATAGGACTTGAATTCATGGATAAAAATATTCATGGGATACCCCCTACTCGTAATAGTGGATAAAGATCTCTTCCAGGGTGGGCTCTTCGATTACTACATCTTTTAACTGCATGCCGCTGATCACCCGGGTCACCTGGTTGATGTCCCCTTTATAAAAGAAACTCACTGCGCCATTTTCACGGTGCAAATTGCTGATGCCCGGAAAGCTGAAAGCTTTTTCATCCAAGCCATCCGCCGTCACCCGGATCTTTTTGTAGTTATCATTTTGCAGGGATTTAATATCCTGGATATTAATAATGCTGCCCTCTTTGATAATTGCCACCCGGTTGCACATGCGCTGCACTTCGCCAAGGATGTGGGAAGAGAAAAACACGGTCGCCCCGCGCTGGTGTTCTTCCCGGATCAGGTTAAAGAATTTTTGCTGCATGAGCGGGTCCAAGCCTGCAGTAGGCTCATCAAGCACGATTAATTGGGGGGAATGCAGCAACCCCTGGACAATACCGACTTTCTTTTTATTCCCGTAGGAAAGATCATCAATCCTTCTTTTCAGATCCAGCTCCATTAAATCCGCCAATTCGTACAAGCGAGTGGTACAGTCTTTTTTATAAAAGCTGGCTGAGTATTTCAGCAGATCCAGGACCTTCATGCCCTCATAATAAAATACCTCCGAGGGCAGATAGCCGATATCCTGGCGGATCTCCGGTCCAAACTTGATGCAGTCCTTACCGAAGATTTTCGCAAACCCGCTGGTTGGGTAGATTAGGGACAAAAACAAGCGGATGGTAGTGGATTTTCCCGCCCCGTTGGGACCGATAAATCCAAAGATTTCCCCTTCCTCCACATTGAATGAGACATCCACAATGCCCCGGGATTTTCCGTAATATTTGGTGAGATGATTAACTTCAATGATGCTCATGATGAAGCTCCTTGCATAAGTCCGATTGCAGATAATAACTCTCTGTAGTTTGCCTATTTAACCTCAGCCATTATACTACTACAATCGGAATTAATAATGGATTCTAGCCGCTATAATTGGCTATAAAAAATACGGATAAGCCTCTCAACAAGAGAAGCTGAATTAAAACATATCAGAGTATTCAGATTACAATTGGATCTTTACCAAACGATCAGCACAACACGGGGGGGAATTTAGATTTCTGCTTTCGAGTCGTTTGGAAATAGTCCCAAATTATATATCGTAATACTGAGCTGCTCTTCACCCAACTGGAAAAATAATTTCAGGGACTTATTGTCTGGCTCCTCTCTTTGACACCAGCAAAGGATCGCTAATAAACACATCTGCGGGTATAGATAAATTAATTGCCAGGAAAGGATTTTTTATAACACCCTCCGGAAAAAACAGCTACATTTGACTTCAGCTTTTTATCGGACGGCAAACAGTTAAGCGGTGGAATCGCAGTGTATAGAGCTCCTGATTTTCTATGGTTAACCTCGCAGCCCGGCATGAGCAGAAAAATCCTGATGCATCCAGGGCTGGATATATTCAGAGACGTCCATCAATCGGATCAGCAGTCCTTTGATCGTTTTCCGGACTGGTGTTTCCGGGGTATGCCATTCCAGCATAATCACCTTGTCGATTGCCAGGCGGGTCATTTCGCTGATCACCTTTACTTGAATTGGTTCGGGCATGTGATGAAGCGCCAGAGAGGTTACTACGACCGTAAAAGAGTGATCAGAAAATGGTAATAGCAGCGCATCCGTCTCCAGAAAATCCAGATGAGGAAAAGTAGATTTTTTCTTCCCGATACAAAGCATATGGTGGGCTAGATCCACGGCGGTTGTTTGGACACCTTCCCTGGTAAAAGCCAGGGCAAGTTCACAGGTACCGGCACAGATCTCCAGCACCCGATCACCCGGTTGGCATCCGCTGGCGTTAACGATCGCTTTCCGGGTGCCTTTGCGGAAAAACTCGGTCAGGTCATACACCCCGGCGAATGTATTGTAATAAAAAACAATCCGCTCCCGGAAATCTTTCGGCATAGGTAAGAATCCTGATAGAATCCTGCCGAAGCTTTGTACGCGAAGTCCCCGTAGAACAGCGTTGGTTGTGTATAAGAAGGCAGAGGATGGACTAGCTGCTTCGAGAAAACAGAACAATATTAGTATAGCATAAGCTTAACTATTCCTATGTTTCGATGGAGAACCAGCTATTCAAACTGGAGTTATCAGATATCCCGTCTCTGTCACCCGGGAAAACCCCTGAATGGTACTCTCCTCTGGATTCGGACAGATTGGCAGATCCTGGTCAAGTCCGACCTGGGAGGGAATTACCTGCCCAGTCTGCCATTCCGCAAACTGTCAGACAGGAAAAATTTAATCATTGGTTCTGTTTTTCCGATCGATCACGAAAAGCTGGGATACCCAAATAGGGTCATGCCAACTTTCACACCGATTACTTATAGAATTTGCCCTTGAACCAGGAGGCTACATTCACCAGGCCGATCATCACCGGGACTTCAATCAACGGACCAATGACTGCCGCAAAAGCCGCTCCGGAATTGATGCCAAACACAGCCACAGCTACCGCTATAGCTAATTCAAAGTTATTGCTAGCGGCTGTAAAAGCCAGGGTGGTGGTCTGGGCATAGTCCGCCCCAACTGCTTTACCCATTAAAAACGAAACCAGGAACATGACCACAAAATAAATCAGTAGCGGGACGGCAATCCGGACTACGTCCAGCGGAATGGTCAGAATAAGTTCACCCTTGAGGGAAAACATCACCACAATGGTAAATAATAAAGCAACCAGAGTAAGCGGGCTGATCCGGGGTACAAAGGATTTATAATACCAGTCCTTTCCGCGGGTTTTTACCAGGAAGAACCGAGTTAAAAACCCTGCCAGGAAGGGGATGCCGAGATACACAAAAACGCTCCTGGCAATCTGACCGATCGTGATATCCACTATATTTCCCGTCAGCCCAAATTTTGTTGGTAGGACAGTAATAAAGATATACGCATAAACGCTATAGAAAAGCACCTGGAAAATGCTGTTAAATGCCACCAGTCCAGCAGCATATTCATTATCGCCTCTAGCCAGTTCGTTCCAGACTATCACCATGGCAATACAACGAGCCAGGCCAATCAGGATCAACCCGGTCATGTACTCCGGGTACCCGCGTAGGAAGGTAATTGCTAACAGGAACATCAAGATTGGACCGATGACCCAATTCTGCAGCAGGGAGAGCCCCAGGACTTTCCAATTGCGAAACACATCTCCCAACTCATCATAGTGCACCTTGGCCAGGGGGGGAAACATCATCAGAATCAATCCAATAGCGATCGGGATGTTGGTCGTGCCCAGCGAGACAGTATTATTAAATGTTTGGACGCCCTCTGGAAAGAGATAACCAATCCCGACACCTATAGCCATAGCCAGGAATATCCAGAGGGTCAGGTAGCGATCTAGAAAGGATAGTTTCTTTTTAATCATCATATTTTCCTTGGATAACTATGTTTCTAAAAGAATTTTTTTTGAATGTCTTTTTTATTATTTATGCCATTAGATAGATTTCCGAAAAGGTTTTTTTCAATTATGAAAGCAAACAATTCCAAAAGCCTGGCAAGAAATCCACAAATCCTGGACAGCATGAATAAGCTTTTTCAGGTCAAGGTTTAGTTTTTACAACTAAACCAGAATCCTCCTCATATATTGAGGCGGATTCTGGTTTGATAACGAATAAGAAAGAATTGGCTGAAGCTTTCTTTTTTTTTATTCTTTAAAAATATCCTGCAGGCTGGGTCCGCTCTTCCTAAATAAGCCTGCTGTCTCCAAGCGATGTTCCTCTGTTAGGAGGAAGGCTAAAAGCTGGAGATATTTATCCGTTTTATCAGGAAAGGTAGTAA
>CAZUMG010000081.1:0-4459 GCA_964621895.1 uncultured Anaerolineales bacterium
CCATAGGTCCGGCTCCGATACCTGATAGGCAGGTCAACAATTTTTAAGTTCAGTTTGACAGCGCCGAACAGCAAATCAAAATCACCAAAAGGGTCAAAATTTCCAAAATAGGATCTGTTTTGAGAGATTCTTTGGTAATCCGTCTTTAGCAGGACTTTTGTCCCGCACAAGGTATCCTTGATGGGCTGTTCCAGGAGCCACGAGAAGGCCATGCTGAAAAATTTATTTCCCAGCAGGTTTAAAAATCTCATGGCCTGGTCCTCTAGGGGATAAACCAAACGAACTCCGTTGATAAAATCTCCCTTATTTTCGACCAGCGCATTATAGAACAAAACTAAATCCTCGGGAGGGACTGATAAATCCGAATCAAGGATCATCAGCACATCCCCTGTGGCCTCTTCAAAACCCACCCGGACGGCATCACCTTTCCCTTTCCCGGGCTGCTTGATTACCCTGGCATTGCGATCAGGATGTTGTTTTATCGCTTCGACGATTGTTTCGTAGGTGTTGTCCAGGGAATGTCCCTCAACAAAGATTAATTCTGTTCCCGTTCCAAGCTCAGGCGTTCTTTGGAAGATAGTTTCAATATTTCCCGCTTCATTTCTAGCTGGGATGATAACAGAGACGGATGAGCTTGCTGCTTGAAGGCTGGATTTATCAACCAACCGTGCAAGAATCAAGTTTGTGATCGCCAGGTGCTTAAACGGCCAGATTTTTCCAATTACCCGGTTGATCAGCGGAGTGATCAGGGGGATGTTAACCGGAAAGACAATCTCCCGCGACATTTTAATGATCTCGAAATCTTCCAGGTGAAGGATTTGTTCAATATCCTGGGGTGAGAACCAGTTTTGGGGAAGATTGGGTTTTGCCAGGCCAAGTTTCTGGCCGATTCCCAGGGGGATTTCCCACAATTTGCTGTATGAATTTATTATTATCCGGGTTTTTTTACTGCATAAATTCTGTACCAGTTTCAGGACTTGCTGGACATCCCAAAGGTCATTAAGCAGATCAGATAAGATAATAAAGTCAAATTGTCCACAAACGGGAATATAATGGGCGTCTCCCTGAATGATCTGCAGACCAGGATATTTTGATTTTGCTCGGGAGCACATCCCCCCCGCGAAATCCAGCCCTAGACCCACTTCTGGACTCAATGAGTTCAACAGCCAACCATCCCCGCAGCCAATTTCAAGGATTTTCTGACCTGGGGGAATGATGTGTTTTAAAAGTTTGGACAGGCGCTTGTGATAATACTGTCCCCAGCCTTTCCAGTCATCCAGGGAATCAGCCACTTGATTCCAGTGGTCCTGCCTTTTTGCCTGATATTCGAAGAGACCGCTTAAGGAACGGCTGGTGAGTTCGTGATCCATGATTGTTTTCGTTTTTTCTGAGCTAGATAAAAAAAAGAAGCAATCCAGATCGCTTCTTGAAGAGAGTAGGGCGGGAGGGACTCGAACCCACATGGTGTGAACCGGGGGATTTTAAGTCCCCTGCGTCTGCCAATTCCGCCACCGCCCCGAACTCATCTATGCCCTTAATTGTACACAGGCTGATACGCTGGTCAAGGTGTAAATCAGCGCGGAACCTTAAAATAAGCTGTTCGCTAACAGAGCCTGGTATTCCCTGGTCACAGGATGATCCTGACCGAGCAGTTCAAATAATCCCAGGATCAGTTGGTGGGGGAGGTTCTTGCGATAGACTCTATTCTGTTTGATGATCGATAATAAACCATCCAGGGCGGCGGGAATATTCCCGATGCGGATTAAGTTCAGCGCCCGAAAGTAGACTGGATCCAAAGGTTCCCCCACTGGGTGATCGGTTTCCGACTCTGCCAGCATGGCTTTAACCAGGGGTATGAGCGTTTCGGCTTGGGGGAATTCCGTACTGGCCGGGAAACGATTCAAGGCTGTCAGCGCCTCAAGGTATTCCCTCTGCCAAATCAGGCTTTTCACCAGCAAGAGGGTAGCTTTGGGATGCCTGGGATCTAAAACAAGAATCTCCAGACAGGTTTCTTCAACTTCCCGGTACTGTTCAGCGGCATAGTAGCTGATCGCTTTTTGGACCAGCAGGTTATCCTGGGATGGCACGATCGATTTAACATATTCAATCACCTGAAGGTTGGTTTTTAACCCTTCCATCTGGCGGGTGACGACGCCATTCTCAAATGTCTTTAAGCTGGGAAGAGTGTGAACCTGGTAGCGCTGGATCAGCTGGGGATTAGCGTCCGCATTGACCTTTGCAAGCCGGAAGCGTCCCCCGTGTTCTTTGGCGAGGGATTCTAGCAAGGGGCTGATTCTTTGGCAGGTATCAGACCATTGAGCCCAGAAATCAACCAGGACTGGCACACGTTCAGAATAAGCCAGTACTTGGAACTCAAAATTGGTTTCATCCGCAGTAACAATATCGGGCTGTTCCATGATCAACCTTCACTCATCTTCTGCGATCGTTCCGGGCTGAACAACTTCCACAACATCTCCATGATGGTTGATAATCACTTTAAACCCGGTCATGCCCATATATGCCCGGCCTTCTTCGGGGAGACCTTCCTGAAGAAGCTGATCAAATTGCCGGTCAAGGTTTTTTAACTGCTCAATAAAAATTGCCCGGGAAAAGATATCATCCTGCCCAAGCATCTTGATTGCTTGCTCACTGATCAGCTCTTCATGGCCTTCTATTTGGTCCCGCATCATATTTAACACCTGGCGGTCGACCTGCTCAGAAGGAATATGCCGCTTAAAGCCATCATCATCCACCACATAACAGGGATCCTGTCCGACTAAAGTGATCTCGACCACCTGATTGTCTTCATCAAATACTAAACCGGTAAACAATGGCTGGGGGGTCATTTTTTCTCCACTATATTAATCAAGTTTCAGCTCTTGTAGATAATCTATTGTATGATGAACTCCGTCTGTGGAAAATAAGAGTTATATAAAATATATTAGGGACAAAGGACAGCTGGTGGGGGAGACATCTTTAAAGATGTTTTCGTAAGGTTCAGGGATATCTCAATATGCTTGACACAATGTATTATGCCAGAACATCCACATGGGTGCCAGAGACATTATAGGCTGATTGCTCGTTGAAGGGTACCTGGGGAAGGGTCCAGCGATAAATCCACTTGGCGGCTTTTGAAGGGAGATTGATGCAGCCGTGACTGCGCGCTTTCCCAAAATCATTATGCCAGTAGGTGCCGTGGAAAGCAATTCCACTTTCAGTGATATAACTTATCCAGGGAACACCAGGGAGGTCATAACCATTAAAAGCCAGGTTTCCAGCCGCCATATGCCTGGAGGGACGCTTATAGTTGGTAATATGGTGCCCTGCCGGGGTGAGGTACTTGCCAGTGCTGAAATCAGCTCCTGTAGCGGCTTTGACCATATAAACTGGTTGATTGTATTCGTAGGCGATCACGGTTTGGGTTTTGGTATGTACCTCGATCCGCTTGAAAATACTGGGCACCTCTGGGGAGAGCAGAGTTAATTCTGATTCTGGTATAACCCGGAGATGAGCAGCGGGAACATAATAATCCAGGTCCCATTTGTCTTCCAGAATGTGATAATAGGGGATTCCATCTGGACCATCCACCACCCCTTTGATCCAGTGTGTGGTCTCGTAATAAAACCGGTAGGCGACATGATAGCGCTCGCCCGGGGTCCAGAGTGCATCAGTATAGGGAACTGTAACTTCTGCCAGGACACCTTTCTCGAAAAGGTCGTACTTGACCGGGTTTAGATCTGTCCTGACCGGCTGGATTCCCCCGGAATGAGCGTACCCTTCTGTGCCAATCTTATACCAGATGCGATTATAGTCAGGCTCTCCCGTTCCCAGGACTACCTTGGAGATAGGAAAAACATCATCTTTCCAGTGAATGCGAACCCGGTCACTCTCAAAAGAGGGCTGCTGGTAGGAGGAAATGCGTTCGTAGATCACTCTTCCCTGCTGCCCCAGGAATAAGTTTGACAACGGATTAAGCTGCCGACCGATCAGGCTGACAGCACCTAAACCGCTCAAGTTTAAAAAATCCTTTCTGGTGAAATTCCGCGACATGTTTGACATTGGATTAATAATGGATATTTACCAGGGTTCCTATACTGGCAAAACCAAAAGCCCACTCGGCATCATCATTCCTCATATTCACACAACCATGACTCATCGGGTGCCCAAAATTATTATGCCAGTACGTGCCGTGGATGCCGTAGCCATCGTAAAAATACATCGTCCAGGGAACATTTGGCAGGTAATAGCCAGGACCGGTCATCAGGGTGGCGAGATATTTAACATATATTCGGAACCGGCCGGTTACTGTGGGAGTGCCGGGTAGACCGGTCGATACTACAAATGTTTTTATCAATTTATCTCCATCGTAAGCATACATCCTTTGGGTGGATAAATTGATGTCAAACCAGCGCTCATCCGGGTAAACCCCTGAAGGCAAGATTGATTTGATTAATTTAGC
>CAZUMG010000081.1:4559-6078 GCA_964621895.1 uncultured Anaerolineales bacterium
TGAAATCGTTTTTTGGGAGGTAATCCCCTGGCGGATTCCCGGAAGCGCTGGATAGCCCAGTGCATGCCTTTTTTTGCCTGTACGCTGGCGGGATTTATTTCCAGGGCTTTTTTCAAATAGGAAATACTGGCTTCCGGAGATGAAACCGAGGCCAGGTATAACCAGGGTTCTTCAAATTCAGGCGCCAATTTCACCGCTTTTAATGCCAACCTGCGGGCTCGTTGTAGCTCACCTTTATTGAGGGCGTCTTTGGCTTGATTGAGAACTTGAAAAGCAGCTTCAGGCAGTGATGAGTTCATAGCTACTCTGGTGAAATTTCTTCCCGGTTCAGGTAACACATGATGCCAGCCGTAATACCACGGGCGACCAGCTCGGGATGTTTGGTCAACAATTCTCTATCCTGATTCATATACCCGGTTTCTATGATCACTGCTGGTGTATTGGGATCCACCTCACCAAAGGCATGGTAGCTGGTCATATCCGGAGTCAACCTGTGATCATAACGCAGCCCGGTTTCCTCACCATAACGGTTTTTAATACAGGCCATTAATCGGGCGGCTTGTTCTGGCTTTTTATTATCAACCGCTTCTGCAATTTTGTATCCGGTACCCAGCTCAGGAATATATTCACAGGTGTCGGCGTGGATGGAGATCAATGCATTCCCCTGATAACCTTTTAAATGCTCGTCAAATTCCTTCAGCAGATCTACCTCAACACCTTCTGCCTGAAGGTACTGGCGGGTTAAATCTGCGATGGTGTAATTGATGTCGACCTCCCGGTATCCTCCCAGGCTGTCAGAACAGATCGCGCCGACATCATGCCCCCAGTGTCCCACGACCAGTCCCACGTGGAGGATTACGGTGGGAGTTTGGGAGTTTCCGTTATCACCGCTAACCTTGTTTGGTTGAAAGAGAGGTGAATTTAACCCTATACCCGATGCGGGCAAGGCAGTGAAGAGTGTAGCAGAGAGGACGGCAACCACCAGGACATTTAAAAACCCTTTGAGGGTTTTTGCGAGCAGTCCTGTTTCTGGCTGCTTTCCATTATGATCGAGTTTTTTTATCATTCCGTTATAATACTGTTAAAGCAGTCCCCGGAACTTGGCTATATTTTACCTTATTTTTCGTATAGAGACAAAAATGTCCGGGCCGCCCTCAGTTTTTCTCTGGAATACCTCTCGGGGATTCTGGTAATTAAATACTACCAGGATGGTCCCTGCCAGCTGGCAGACCAGAGCTTGGCGATACCATCTGCAGTCTAAAACAATCCAAGATTGACCCGTAGAGAGGTGCAAGATTATGACCATAAACTTAACCCAGGAAGAAAAGAATTTGTTATTAAAAACAGCTCGTCGGGCTATCCGGGCTGAGCTCATAACGGAGAAAATACCTTCTATCGATTTGGAAACACTCCCTCCTTCATTATGTGAAGATGGGGCATGTTTTGTCACCCTGACGATCGGCGGCGTCCTGCGAGGCTGTGTTGGGTCTATTGAGGCAACTCAGCCTCTAATCAAAGA
>CAZUMG010000081.1:6178-7440 GCA_964621895.1 uncultured Anaerolineales bacterium
AAGATGGGATTAGATCAGGATGCCTGGAGAAAACTGAAACTTAAGGTGGAAACCTATCAGGTCGAAAGTTTCCAGGAAGAGGGTTAAGGCAGGTGAACTTTTTCTTTTTGGATTCCTGTGAAGGTGATTGTCTCTTCACCGGGAATCTTAATGCTGGTTCCAATCCTCTCCCGCCAGATCTCCACACCACGAAAAGAGAGCTGCAGAGGCCAGGGAAAAGGATATTCCCCCTCGAATAACAGAATTTTCTTGTTGATGATTTTGATGCCTGATAATTCCAGAAAAAAACCAACCGGTATAAGGCTTTCCAGGGTTGATTCTCTCCCGAGGCCTAAGCCTGTTATAGCATCATAAGCAGCAAACAATTTTCCTGATAAATTCAGGTTGATGATCACAGCTTTCATCCAGTTGGAAAATAAGTCAGCTGCCAGCTTTCTTTTCCCATATTTCAACAGACCCTGTCCTACAAACAGATTCCAAGATAGTTGAACAGCCCCGCTATTTAGTTCCGGGTAGGTACGGATACCAAATGGCGACCAATATTTTTCTGGGTTGGTGATGGTTTCTTGAATGAAGAGTTCCGCCTGATCTGGTTCGAGCAGCTTTGCCCACAGAGGTAAAAGTGTTGTGATATCGTCCCTGGTTGTGGTGGGGAAAATATCTATCCGCGGCAGATCCCCACTGATCTCATCACTGAAGATATAATCAAGCCTCTGGTAAACACATTTGCTTACTGCCCAGCCGTGTTGATCCCCCCACTGGATACCAGCAGGAGGGATTTGTTCGATCCGGTAGCGGCCGCAGCCATCCAGCCCATGCAGGATCAAGCTGATCCCGGATAGATATGCTGAGGCTGGTTTTTCTTGAAATCTGATGAGGATCCTGGATGGTCGGGAAAACTCTTCCCGCAGAATAATCAGTCCTGATCCTTCATCAACAAAGCTCCCGCTGCCTCCTGCTGACCGATGGCGGTCGATTTCAGGTGATAAGCTAGCAAGATCTTCGGAATTCCCCGAAACCTTGAGAAAATCAAATAGGATGTTTTGTGTTTCTGTTAGGGAATTTATTTCAAGAGGGATTTTCCACCAATCCGAGAGGTCTCTTAGCCGGGTGATCTCATTTGCCAGGAGGGCGAGAAGCCCGGCAGATTCAGGGGGGGAAGCATAGTTCATCAAAGGATTATTCCCGGCTCCTTCGGACATATTGGTGCCAATTAAGCTAAACAAATCAGAGTAGATCAAATCGGGGTTGCCAGATCCATC
>CAZUMG010000082.1:0-5696 GCA_964621895.1 uncultured Anaerolineales bacterium
TCAGGTCCAGAACAAACTGAGCCATCTTCCCGCTTAATGAGCTCATAAATCACTCCTCAATAAAACTAATATTTTACAGGCGCTCTGCAACCGCATTAGCAACGTCCAGGGTGGAACTGCTGCCGCCCATATCGTAAGTCCTCACTTTACCTTCCAGGATGACAGCGGCGATGGCAGCTTCCAGGGCTTTAGCTTTTTCAGATTCTCCCAGGTACTCGAGCATCATTTTGGTGGTCAGCAGCATGGCATTGGGATTGGCAATGAATTTTCCAGCGTGCTTGGGAGCCGAACCATGAGTAGGTTCAAAGACAGCCAGTTTATCCCCGATATTGCCGCTGGACGCAAATCCCAGACCGCCTACAAGCTGGGCACACAGGTCTGAAAGAATATCCCCAAATAAATTGCCGGTAACCATTACTCCATATTTTTCAGGATTCTTGATCATCCACATCATCTGGGCATCAATATTGGTTTCCCACAGTTCAATATCCGGGAATTCCTTATGAATCTCCCGGGCAACCCGCACCATCATACCGCTGGTTTCCCGTAAAACATTGGGCTTCTCCACCAGGGTCACTGTTGGGTAGCCGTGCTTTTGAGCGTATTCAAAGGCTCTGCGGATGATCCGGTCGGCGCCCCGCATGGTGACTACCCGCACGGTCATAGCCATATCCTTGCCAGCCACATCATCAAAATTGCCAAGGGCCGGGGAATATTTTTTCATCATCTCCCGCAGGTCATCTTCCACCGGGTGGAATTCCACTCCGCTGTACTCACCTTCGGCATTCTCCCGGAAAATCACCAGATCGATATCATCCCGGTAGTTAAGAGGATTTCCGGGATAAGCTTTGCAGGGGCGCAGGTTGTAGTACAGATCCAGTTTCTGTCGCAGGCGAACAATCGGGCTGCGGTAGGTTAAACCCTTTCCCTGGAGTTCAGGTATTAATTCATTTTCTGCTTCCTGTTTAGGTTTGGAAGTGATTGCTCCAAATAAACCGCAGTCAACTGTATCGAGTAAATCTAGCGTCCGCTGCGGAAGAGCATCGCCTTCGGTTCTCCAGAATTCCCAGCCAATATCGGCTGGCAGGTAGTCTGCATCCAGCTTGAGTTTATAAAGTACGATCTGGGCAGCTTCCATAACCTCCTGACCAATTCCATCTCCGGGCATCCAGGCGATCCTATACTTAGTCATTGGTTTTTCCCTCCTGAACTTGAACTATTCTTATCACTTGTGAATACATTACTTCAACTCCGCCAGGCGTTTTTTGGTGTAAGGAATTAAACCCCCGGCAGTAAAAATTTCCATCACGGCTTCCGGTAGGGGCGGGAAAGAAAATACGCCCGTTTTACAGGTAATTTTTCCCTCTTCCAGGTTGATGGAAACAACCTCTCCAGCCTGGATTGCCTCAACTGCTTCCGGGCAAACTATGGCTGGTAGAGCGTTGTTAATGCAGTTGCGGTAATAGATGCGGGCAAATGATTTGGCAATGATCGCCCCCACTCTGGCTTCGCTTAGGCAGACCACAGCCTGTTCCCTGGATGAGCCGCAGCCCCAGTTGCTGCCTCCCACAATGACATCCTGGGGTTTGACCTGCCCGGCGAAATCCGGATCCAGGTCCTCCAGGGCATACTTGGGCATTTCGCTTGGTTCACTCACTGTATAAGTGTATTTTCCGGGAAAGATCACATCGGTGTTGACATTATCCCCGTATTTCCATACTTTACCTTGAATATCTGCCATCGGTTTACTCCATCAACTCATTTTTTATATCTGATCAGGACTTTCAATAAAACCTGCTACCGCGGAGGCAGCCACCACAACCGGGCTGGCCAGGTAAACCTCACTTTCTTTGGTGCCCATCCGGCCCTGGAAATTACGGTTGGCGGTGCTGATGGTTACCTCACCCACTGCCGGCACTCCCATATGATTGCCCATGCAGGGACCACAGCCGGGACTTTCTACCAAAGCGCCAGCTTTGATGAAGGTTTCCAGGTAGCCTGCTTGAAGTGCTGCCAGATAAACTGCGGCAGATGCTGGGATCACAATCATCCGTTTTCCAGCCGCAATCTTTCTTCCTTTTAACACTTCGGCAGCCGCAGCCAGGTCATCTAAACGGCCGTTGGTGCAGGTGCCCAGGAAGGCCTGATCAATGGGGGTTCCCCGAACTTCGGAGAGCGGTTTAACATTATCCACAGTATGCGGACAAGCGACCATCGGCTCTATCAGGGCAGCATCGTACTCAACAACCCGGGCATAGCTGGCATCCGGGTCTGGATAGACTGCCGTGAATTCCCGCCGGGCTCGTTCCTTGAGAAAATCAAAAACCAGCTTATCTGGAGGAATGTAGCTGTTTTTTGCGCCCATTTCGGCCATCAGGTTGGTAAGGGTTGCCCGCTGACTTAATGGCAGCGCTTCGATGGCTTCCCCGTGCCACTCAACCGACATATAAATGGCCGCATCAGCTTTGAGGTCGCCGATTACAGTTAATCCCAAGTCTTTGGATGTGACCCCTGGTTTTAATCGTCCTGACACGATGATTTTGATGCTTTCTGGAACCCGCAGCCAGATAGTTCCTATTGCCCAGACCGAAGCCATTTCAGTCCGGCCAATCCCGGCAGCAAAAGCACCCATCACCCCGGCATGGGGAGTGTGAGAATCGGATCCCAGCACAACCTCTCCGGGTAAAGCCAGGCCGGATTCAACCAGGATCTGGTGGCAAATACCCCTGCCAACATCATAAAAGTCCCTGATTCCCTGCTCTTTAACAAACTCCCGGACAATCCGGTGGTTCTCAGCGTGCTGCGTGCTCGGCGCCGGGGTAGCATGGTCCAGGATGATGGCATGCCGGGTTGGGTCAAAAACTTTGACCGCTCCCATGCGCTGGAATAAACCGTAAATGGCGGCGGTATTATCATGAGAAAGAACCACATCCGGGCTGATATCTACAATCTGTCCCGGCATTGTTACCGGGAGGTGGGCCTTTTGGGCCAGTATTTTTTCTGCAAATGTCTGGGGCATAGTTATCCTGGTTAACACTTGATCTAGTTAATATAATCTCTTTGATACAGCTAAAACGCTTATATTACCAACCTGCTCTTAAAGGGTAAAAAAGTCATGAAATCTGCATGATGGACAATATACGCCTCAGTGGATCGTTTTACCAGGTCCCCTTCCCCGGCATGGGCGGCAATGATGTGGCAAACTTCCGGAGGTACATCGCAGAGCTCCGCCAGGGATACCCCTGAAAAAGGATGGCGCAGGTATTTCCCATAGGCTCCCTGGAAGGCGTTGCCTTCCTCATCAAGTTCATATTCCAGGAGTTTTCCCACATCAGCCAGGATAGCCCCGGCAATAACCACATCCAGATCGATGGGAAGTTCATCACCAAAAAACTCGATCATTTTTAAGGCGCTTTCCCGGGCAAGATGGACCACACAGCGTTTGTGGGCCATAAAACTCACCTTGAGATCTGGGCCAGCTAACAGTGTAAAGGGGATGCGGTTTAAATCCGCGGGAGACAGGACACTGCGGTCCAGCGCCAGTTCCCAGGTATCAGAGACTGCTTGGCGTAAATCCGCATCCTGGATCCAGGAGAGTTCCGGCCAGAGATCTTGAATATTCATAGCTGTTCCTTTTTACTCGCTAACCTGCCTGACCACGTCGATGACCGTCCCGTCCACCCATTTGATTGCTGCGACTACCCGCTCTCCAAATTCAACCGGCTCTGGAATGCCGCAGATCCGATCAGCTTCTTCTTTCAGCTCCTGGATGGTCATAATGGGCAGTTTGGAAGCGCTGGTTTTTTCCAGCAAATCTTTCCGGCCGGGATTAATGGCAATACCCCGTTCGGTCACAATCACATCAATTTGTTCACCAGGGCCGCAGATAGTTGTGACCTCATCTCTGATGATGGGAATTCGGTCCCTGAAGAGCGGAATCGGGATAATCACGTTTTTACTAAACAGGCAGTTCTGCCAGCCGCCAATCCCGTGCAAAAGCATCCCATCAGAATGGGTGACCACATTGGCATTGTAGTTCACATCAACCTCGGTGGCTCCCAGGATGACCACATCAACCAAGCCGGCGAAATTGCCCTTCCCGTGATAGTTATAGCTGGTAAAGGGGCTGGTATCGACGTGATGGGGGTTTTCCCGCATGGAGCGCACGCCGGCCAAGTCAAAGGTCTGTCCATCGAGGATATATTCGATCAATCCCTCTTCGAGCATGTCAACCAGGTATTGATTGCTCCCTCCCCTGGCAAACCGGGCTTTGATGGCTTTTTCCCGCATGATCTCACCGAAATAATTACCGATGGACAGGGAGGTTCCCCCAGCACCAGCCTGAAATGAAAAACCGTCCTTGATAATCCCTACTTCGTCACAGAATTTGGCGGTCAGCTCGGCAATATACAATCTATCCGGACTGCGGGTGACCTGGGTGGTTCCGGAAACGATCATCTCGGGTATGCCGATTTGATCCATTTCCACCACATAATCGACGTAATTTCCCTGGATCTGCCAGGGAATACACGGGAAGGGGACCAAGTTATCAGTAACTACAATCACTTTATGAGCATATTGGGAATCTGCCAGGGCAAAACCCAGCAAACCGCAAGCCGAATCGCCAGTTAAACCATTGGCATTGCCAAAAGGATCAGCTGTTGGCGCTGCGATAACGGCGATGTCAATCACCACTTCGCCATCCTGGACTGCCTGGTAGCGTCCTCCATGAGAGCGCAGTACCGCTGTCCCTTTCATCTTTCCCAGCGAGGTATATCGTCCAAGGGGACCATTCATACTGCCTTCAATATGGTGAATTGTGCCGTTATCCAGATACTCAATGATCGGCTCATGGCAGGGAAAAGATGCCGAGGGAAACCAGATTAAATCCTTAACCCCCATTTCCGAGGCTGCCTGGAAAATCTGGTTGGCAACCAGATCACCATTGCGGAAATGATGATGGGTGGAGATGGTCATACCATCTTTTATTCCAGCTTTTTTCAGCGCTGTTTTTAAATCCTTCACCAATTTATTGCCATCTTCCGGATAATTGGCGCAGCTGGCTAGCGGGGGGCTATAACGTTTTCCATCCGTGATATATTTATGCACCCCTTGGAATGGAATCACCGCTTTGCCGTTAATGGTTTCCGGGATCATCCGACCTACTGCATTCTTAACAAATTTTTCTGCCATGTCCTCTCCACTTAATAATCCAGTAGATCTTTCATCTATTCTTCAGCCAGATCTTTCCAATTCTCTGGAAGAAGCTCAGATTCTACTGCCAGATTGATGGTTTTCTGGGCACGCTTAACGACAGGGGGATCAATCATCTTTGATCCCAGGGAAACCACACCTAAACCTTGGGCGGCTGCCAAATCAAAAGCCTTCACAATCCTTTTGGCTTTATTTATCTCCACCTGGGTGGGGGTAAAAGCCTCATGGATCACTTTGATCTGGCGGGGGTGGATGCACCCCATGCCGTCAAATCCCAGGGATTTGGATTCCAGAACTACCTCCCGTAAAGCATCCATGTCAGCAACATCGGAAAAAACCGAATCAATAGCTTGAATACCGGCAGCCCGGGCGGCATTGACCAGCTGGCAGCGGGCAAAAAAACTCTCCCGGCCTTCCGGGGTTCGGGAGGTTCCCAGGTCAGCCGTGTAATCCTCCAACCCGATTGCCAGGGCAGCCACCCT
>CAZUMG010000082.1:5796-7348 GCA_964621895.1 uncultured Anaerolineales bacterium
ATGCCGGCGTTCAGCATTAATTTGGGGGTGTTGCCCGGAAGGTATAATCTTGACCGGCGGGTGCGGTCTTTTTCAGTTTGATAGCAGTTTTCCGGGATGATATCCGGCCAATATTCTTTCCCGGTATCCAGACAGCTGTTCAGGGCTCCTTCAATTCGGGCTGCCAATACAAATGGCAGGGCTCCCCGATCGATGATCTCTAAACGGGCATGCTGAATTCCGAAGTAACTCAGGATCTGTTCTGCAAGCTGATGAATTGAGTTTTTATAGAGTACATCTACTTTGCTGTTTAAGTTGATCTCAATTCCCCCTTGTGTGGTTACCTCAATGGCAGCAAAACAATCGGAGCGAATATCAGGTCCTTGATTTCCTGCGGTGCCTTTTTTTGCCAAATTGCCCTCCCATCATAGTGGTAAAGTAAAGCAATTCTCCTGCAAAATGACCCTGGCAATTCAAAAAAATGCCATCTTCATTGTAGAGAAAAATTATATCTTATATCGTGAATTGTTTCATTAGCGCACTTTAAATTTTACCTCCGCTATTAATTTAATAAAACCAGAAATCCTGGTTGGCTTGCTTGACACAGAACAGATGTTCGTGTATAATTTTGACTAGCACAAACATTCTAGTTTTAGTACAAGGCCTGGAGGTCAGATGATGGCTCCGAAAGCCCGGAAACAATTAAAGGAACGTCACAAGCAAGTCCTGGATGTCATCCAGGAGTACACTGCTAAACATGGTTTTGCCCCCTCCTATCGGGAGATTTGTGCCCGGACAGATATTACCTCAACATCCATGGTGAATTATTATCTCGAGCAGTTGGAAGAAATGGGATATATCGAACGCAGTGAAAATATTTCCCGCAGCCTGCAGATCAAAGGCGCAGCCCAGGAGAAGGTAGACAAAGTCTTAGGAAATGTAAAACAGGCTGTCCAGGAGATCTCGCGCTCCCTGACCATCCCGATTGTCGGGCGGATTGTGGCCAGCGAGCCGGTACCCATCCCCGAGACGGATTTTGCCTTGTTCGACGCGGAATCCAAGATCGACGTCCCGGAATCACTCATTCCCTTTAATATGCAGAAAGAGCATCTGTTCGCTCTGGAAGTCTCGGGGGATTCAATGATCGATGCCATGGTCAATGACGGCGACGTAATTATCATGCGCCCCACCCGGGAAGCCAGGAATGGGGAAATGGTCGCTGTTCGCATCAAAGATCAAAACGAAACCACCCTGAAACACTTTTATCATGAAGGCAACCGGGTGCGTTTACAGCCTGCCAACCCCACCATGGAGCCAATTTACGTGGATTCCTCCTCAGATATTGAAATTCAAGGCAGTGTCGTTCTGGTCATTCGCCAGATGTAAACCAACCGTTGGGATATCGAGGGAACGCTTCACCCTCCTCATCCAGAGCCGCTTCCAATCAGAAGCGGCTCTGCCATTTAAACCCACCAATCAGGGACATAACCCAAAGGTCGAAACCATCAGCTTTTACTCCCGGAGAGTAAAGGCTGCCAGCGGATTCAGGAATCTGGCTGTGGAGTATCAGCGG
>CAZUMG010000083.1:0-6004 GCA_964621895.1 uncultured Anaerolineales bacterium
CCATCGTGCCCACATTCACATGCGGTTTCGTTCGTTCAAATTTCTCTTTCGCCATAATAGTTCTCCTTAATATATTGCCTGAAGCATTTTTTCCTATTACCAGAGCCCCCGATGGGATTTGAACCCATGACCTCATTCTTACCAAGAATGCGCTCTACCCCTGAGCTACGAGGGCTGGCTTTATCCATAACTACAAGCTGTCAGAGGCACACTCCTCTGCAGCTGGTAATCAAGGTGGGCGGTGAAGGATTCGAACCTCCGTAGGCGTATGCCAGCTGATTTACAGTCAGCCCCGTTTGGCCACTTCGGTAACCGCCCAAATTATTGATCCAGACGATACTGCTTACCTGGTTATCAAGAGCCGACGACGGGACTCGAACCCGTGACCGGTCGCTTACAAAGCGACTGCTCTTCCGATTGAGCTACGTCGGCCCGGGGGCCTTCAAGGGTACTCTCCAAGCCAAGGCATTATATCAGAATGAAATAAGCGAGGCAAGGTGTACGGACCGGCGTCATCGACAGTCCAAAAGTTTATCAGGTTTCGAGAGGATCGTCAATCCTTCCAGTTAGCTGCGGGCACCCAGGAAACCCCTGGCCTGCCAGATTAAATACAGGGCGACCGAACCCGCCACTGCCGCGTTGAGCGAGTCAATCTCTCCCCGCATGGGCAGCTGCAGCAGGAAATCACAGGAGGACCTTACCAGCTGGCGCATGCCTTCTGATTCGCTGCCCACCACGACCGCCAGTGGGCCGCCCAGATCAACTTTATCGGGGGGTTGAGCCCCTTCCCCTCCTTCCAGTCCCACCACCCAGGCTCCCTGCTCTTTTAACTGGGAGATAGTCTGTGCCAGGTTTGCCTGGGTGATCAGCATATGTTCGCTGGCTCCCGAGGAAGCACTCACCACAGCTGGTGTGACTGTGGCAGTTCTGCGAAACGGTAAAATAATGCCGTGCACTCCTACCACTTCAGCGGTGCGAATCAGGGTGCCTAAATTTTGAGGGTCTTTTAAGGTATCCAGAAGCAAAATCAGGAGAGGTTCAGTTTTATCCCCGGATTTTTCCAGGATCAAATCCAGATCCGCATAGGGATATTCATCCACCTGAAGGGCAATGCCCTGGTGGTTGCTGGATAATCCATCCAGGGAGTCCCTTGAGACCTGCGAAACGGGAATCGAGTTCGAATTCGCTAGACGGAGAATTTCTCCCAGTCTCCCATCGGTCTGAACGCCCCGGGCAATCCGAAGCTGATAAGCCTGCCTTTTGCCTGCCCGGATAGCCTCAAAAACCGGGTTTCTTCCCCAGATCCATTCTTTCATATAATGAAACTCCCCAAAATCACAGGCGGATGCCAGCCGGGTCCGAGCCGGCTAATTATTTCCAACGCCAGCTGGTTCCCTGGGGAGTATCCTCCAGGATAACATCAAGCTGATCCAACTGGTCCCGGATCAGATCAGACAGCTCCCAGAGTTTTTCGTCCCGCAATTTTTTCCTGATTTCAATCAGCAGGTTAATAAAGTTTTCCGCTTCCCCTCCCTGCGTTTCCGGCAAGCTCAGATCTAATCCCAACACGCCAGTAAGCTCTTTTAGGACCTGCTGGGCTCCTTCCAGGGAAGCGGGGTCAGCACCTTCATCACGAGCCTGATTAATTTCCTTGACAAAATCAAAAAGCTGGCCTAGAGCGCCCGCAGTATTAAAATCATCATCCATGGCCTCCTGGAAAGCACCCTTGACCTGGGTAGATTTTTCCTTGAGCGATTCACCCTTCCAGCTTGCTTTCGGCAGGGCAGGACGCAAGGCAGACCGCAGCCGCTTGAGGGCTTTCCGGGCATGATCAATGGTTTCCTCATTAAAAGTCAACGGGCTGCGGTAGCTAGAATTCAGCACCATCATTCGAAGCACGCTGGCTTCATATTTTTCCAGGAAGCTGTCAATGGTTACCAGATTTCCGAGAGATTTTGACATTTTTGCCCCGGAGAGCTGCATCATCCCGTTATGCATCCAGTAGGAGGCGAAATGTTTCCCACTTATAGCTTCGCTCTGGGCGATTTCATTTTCATGATGGGGGAAAATCAAGTCGTTGCCCCCGCCATGGATATCAATCTGGTCTCCCAGGTAGGTTTGGCTCATCACGGAGCACTCGATATGCCACCCCGGACGTCCATTACCCCAGGGGCTGGGCCAGCTTGGTTCGTTGGGTTTGGCGGTTTTCCATAAAGCAAAATCCATGGGATGTTCTTTACGGTCATCGACATCAATTCGAAAACCAGCTTCCATGTCTTCGATTTTCCGTCCGGATAATTTTCCATAACCAGGAAATTTATCAACCCGGTAGTAGACATCCCCGTCCTTCGGATAGGCGTAGCCTTTTTCAACCAGGTCAGCTACACCCTCCACAATGCGATTTATCTCTTCAGTTGCCCGGGGATATTCTGACGCTGGAAGAATATTTAAATCCTTTAAGTGCTGATCAAATTCATCAATATAGCGCTGGGCGATGGCCATTGGATCAACACCTTCCACGGCAGCCCGCTGGATGATTTTGTCATCTACGTCGGTATAGTTGGTCACATGGTGGACTTGATATCCCCGGTACTCAAGATACCGGCGAACGATATCAAAAACCAGGGCAGACATCGCGTGTCCAACATGGGCTTTATCGTAAACTGTTGGGCCGCAGACATACATGGACACCTTACCGGGCTGAAGGGTTTTAAAGGTTTCTTTTTCCCTGCCTAGGGTATTGTATACTTGGATACTCATTGTTCCTTCCCATCAAGTAGGTTAGACCTCATCCGGTTTGGCAAATATCATCCGGCCGGCAGCTGTTTGTAAAACTTTGGTAACGGTAGATTGAATGTCCTCATTCATATGATCCTTACCGTCCTCAACCACAACCATGGTGCCATCCGACAAATAACCCACCCCTTGTCCGCGTTCTTTACCTTCCTGGATAATTTTTACTTCCACTGATTCGCCAGGTAGTAAAACGGCTTTAACTGAGTTTGCTAATTCGTTTATATTCAAAACCGGGACTCCTTGGATTTCTGCCACCCGGTTGAGATTATAGTCATTGGTTAGGATTGGGCAGTTCAGCTGTCTGGCCAGGATGACCAGTTTACTGTCTACTTCACGGGTACCTTCCACATCGATATCGCTGATTCTGACCGGGATGGTTTTCGATTCCTGCAAATCTGCCAGAATTTCCATCCCCCGCCTCCCGCGCTGGCGCCGGAGTCCATCCGCTGAATCTGAAATGTGCTGAAGTTCGTCCAGGACAAACCGGGGAATCAATAATTCGCCCACCAGAAAGCCAGTCATGGCAATGTCTGCGATTCTCCCATCAATAATCACGCTGGTATCCACAAGAATCACCCGTTCAGGATCGGACCTGGCACCGGATTTTTCTGAGATCGGAAATGCTCTGCCGCTGAAAATGGAAAAGATGTCATTCCGCCGGGAAATAAAAACTGCCACGCCGATATATCCAAATAGCACAACTCCGATAAACGGAAAAACTTCTCCCAGTAAACCCGGCAGCCTCGAAAGGGGGATTGCCAGCAAGGCGGCAATCACCAGGCCCACAAAAAGCCCTGCCAATCCAGAACCGAGGGTCCTGGCATCTAACTGATTCAGCAAATGTCTGAGTGAATTTACCGGCCGGGTAGTGATCAGCGGAGTGACCACCAAACCGAACAGGGCTCCTACCAAACCGAAAATCACCGCCCCACCTTCATTGGTGATCGTGGTAACACTGGCCAGGTCAATGCCCAGGTATCCCCCTAATAATCCGAATACAATCATGCCAATAATTCGAAAAATAAAATCCAAACTCATCATGACCCTCCTGAATAATAAAAAGCGACCACAAAGTATCTGTGCTCGCCATAACCCATCCTCTTCAAGAGAGAGAGATTAAGATGCCAAAAAAAGTTAGACTGCCGTTCTATAAATAAGGACTAACGTAAAAAATCATTGTGGCAGATAACAAAAAAATAATGGCAAATAATTCCGGTTACTTCTATTGGCCGAGCCAGATAATAATAAATAAGTCCAACCTAATCATAGCACGACGGTTCTCTCCCGTCAACTCGAGAGAATCAGGATTTCGAATCCATTACTATAATCTTTTATATCCCTTTTCTGATCCGAAAAGATCCAAAATCACCGGGGGAAATCTCCACTTCCCCAGATTGTTCTATCGTATAATTGAGGGGCAAAGCCAACTCTGTCACGGAGGATTTTATGGATGATAAACAATACAAAAAAGTGATTAATGCCTGGAGTATGTACGACTGGGCAAATTCTGCCTTTGCCACCACTATCATGGCAGCGGTTTTACCAATTTATTATTCTGCTATTGCCGAGCCAACGCTTACCCCAAATCAATCCACTGCCTATTGGGGGTATACCAATTCGATTGCCCTGCTCCTGATCGCCATTATCAGCCCGATCCTGGGCGCTATGGCGGATTTCAGGGGCCAGAAAAAGCGCTTCCTGACTGTGTTTGCTCTTCTCGGTATTACTGCCACTGCTTTTATGTTTTTCCTGACAACGGGAAATTGGTTGTTTGCATCCATTTTATTTATCCTGGGCAACATCGGTTTTGCCGGTGCCAATGTATTTTATGATTCCCTTTTACCTCACATCGCCAAAAAGAATGATATTGATCAGGTCTCAACCCGGGGGTATGCCATGGGGTACCTGGGGGGAGGCATTCTGCTTGCCGTCAACCTGGCCATGATCATGTTTGCCCCAGAACACCTGACCGGCCTGATGACCAGGATTTCTTTAGCCAGTGTCGCTGTCTGGTGGCTGGTTTTCACCATCCCGCTGTGGAGGAGGGTACCAGAACCACCCCGGAAAATATTCAAGGGAGAGGTTGACAGGAACCCGGTCAGGGCTGGTTTTAAAAGACTGGCAGAGACCTTCATGGAAATTCAAAAATATGGGGATTTGTTTAAATTTCTGGTCGCCTTCTGGCTGTACAATGACGGCATTGGCACGATCATCAAGATGGCCACCATATACGGAAATGAAATCGGAATTGGCCAAACTGATCTGATCGGAGCCCTATTAATGGTTCAATTTGTGGGCATCCCCTTTTCCTTTGCCTTTGGGTGGCTGGCCAAAAAAATTGGCACAAAAAAATCCATATACCTCAGCCTGGGTGTATATGCGCTTATCTCGATTGGTGGCTATTTCATGAGCACTGCGGTTCATTTCTGGATGCTGGGATTTGCTGTCGCCCTTGTCCAGGGCGGCGCCCAGGCATTAAGTCGTTCGCTGTACGGCCGCATGGTACCCAAGGCACAGTCCGCTGAATTTTTCAGTTTTTTCAGCGTCAGTGGAAAATTTGCCGGGATTTTTGGTCCTCTGGTATTCAGCCTGGTCAGCCAGCTAATGGGTAACAGCCGCTTAGGTATCGTATCCCTAATCATTTTCTTCATTACGGGCGGTATTATGCTGACCCGAGTGGATGAAGAAAAAGGCATCCAGGTTGCACAGGCAGCTGATGCCCTGGCAATCCTTGAAGCCTGAACTGGATGTCTAACACGCAGGAAAAAAAGTTGCTTGCCAGTCAGCAGGCCCTATTCACCCGGATTGCTGGCAAATATGATTTGATCAACCACTTGATGACTGGCTGGCAGGACAACCGTTGGAGAAGATATACCGTGAACCAGCTTCAGCTGCCGCCGTCTGCCCACCTGCTGGATATCGGCAGCGGGAACGGCCAGCTAGTGATGGAAGTCCACCGGCAATATCCGGATAGTCGCTGTATCGCCGCCGATCTTACCAAGGCGATGATGAATATTGGTCAAAGAAGAACCTCAAGGACAGCTGTTCGCTGGACTGGTGCGGATTGTTCCAGCTTGCCGTTTCCCGGGATGATTTTTGACGGCGTTGTTTCCGGGTTTTTAATCAGAAATCTCAGGGATGTCTACCAGGGGATCAAGGAACAATACCGGGTGCTTAAACCCGGTGGTAGAATTGCTGTTCTGGACAC
>CAZUMG010000083.1:6104-7295 GCA_964621895.1 uncultured Anaerolineales bacterium
TCCAGGGGTTGGCCCTTGAGAATGGATGCGGCATCGGATTATACCTGGAACATCTAAAATCCCTGGGGTGCGAAGTTATCGGTTTAGAGTTTGATTTTCAGCGGGCAGTGGAAGCTAAAACCAAAGCTGATCTTATCCTGGGAGCTGCCAGTGAAGATTTGCCCTTCCCCCCGGATAGTCTTGACCTGATACTCAGTAATGAAGTCATCGAACATGTTCGTGATGATCAAAAAGCTGTCCAGGAAATGATCCGAACATTAAACCCGGGAGGAAGATTGGTCCTGTTTTGTCCAAATCGCTGGTATCCCGTTGAAACCCATGGAATCTACTGGCGGGGGCAGTATCTCTTCGGGAATAAACCTTTTATCAATTACCTGCCGCGGGGGCTGCGAAATCGTTTGGTTCCTCACGTTCGGTGCTATTCCCGGAAAGACCTAGAGCGCCTGTTCAGGGATCTTTCGGTTATCTATATCACCCGCACTGTGATCTTTGGCGGTTATGATAATATTATCGGCCGGTATCCCCGCCTGGGAGGTTGGCTGCGATCCATGCTTTACTGGCTTGAAAAAACACCCTTCAAAATCCTGGGATTATCCCACTATTGGGTGGTTGAAAAAAAATAAAGAGGTGCTGATGACCGATAACATTGAACTGATGATCGGTAAAGAACTTCGGAAAAGGGGATGGCGTTTGGCTGTTGCTGAATCCTGCACGGGCGGATTAATTGGAAACCTGATCACCAATAATTCCGGCTCTTCGACTTATTACCTCGGCAGCATCACCGCGTATGCCTACCGGGCTAAAGTGCGTTTGTTGGGTGTCTCCTGGGATACCCTGGAAAAATTCGGCGCTGTGAGCAAGGAGACAGTCGAGGAAATGGCTTTGGGGATCAGACATATATTATCTGCTGATATTGGCTTGTCAGTCAGCGGCATCGCCGGGCCTACCGGCGGCACCCCGACAAAACCCGTAGGATATTCCTGGATCGGGCTGAGCACCACCAATGGAATCTGGACCCTTCAGCACACGGCTGGGGAAGACCGGATTAAAAATAAACAGGAAATTGCCCAGGTCGCGCTGGAATTTTTATATGAGTTTTTAACTGGCGATGGAAAAAATTGAGATTACCACCCGTTTTAAACGGGACGGTTCCCTGGTCCCGATCGAATTTACCCTGCCGGACCAGGTCGT
>CAZUMG010000084.1:0-7275 GCA_964621895.1 uncultured Anaerolineales bacterium
GAGGAATTCCACTTGATCGGGTTAAGTCGCAAGGTTATGCATTTCAAGTTGAGATGGCCTACATCACCTATTTAAAAGGATTCTCAATTAAAGAAATCCCAATATATTTTGCGGAACGAACTCGAGGCGATTCGAAAATGTCTTTAACTATTCAGGTTGAAGCAGCCCGGAGGGTTTGGTCAATTCTTTTTGAATATCGAGATTTACGCAAGAGATAGATAATAAAAGATCCCCAGGACTAGTGGTTCTATTTTATCAATAGTAAGGGGATCGATTGTTTAAGGCTCCATTCTTTCAAGAATACTGTACAACAGTTCCAGCAGAGCGTTCTTAACTGATTCTCTATTAGTGGCAGTACATGAGAGAAGCTTAACATCAGGGGCCAGCCTAAGAGCTATTCTCATATCTTCTGGATCCCAAGCGTCAGGCAGATCCTGCTTGTTTGCGGTAACTACATAAGGCGTGGGAGCATATGCTCTAAATGTTTCCAAGATTCGACGAGCTTCCCGGAATGTTTCCGGACGAGAGCTATCTACCATCACGACAAAACCCAGCATACCTTCTGAAAGGATTTCCCACATGAAATCAAACCGTTTTTGACCGGGGGTACCAAATAGATATAAAACCAGATCATCATCAACTGTAATTCTGCCAAAATCCATCGCCACTGTAGTAGTTTCTTTGATCCGCTCTGATTCAGACGAAATCTTGCGCTCGGTGGCAACGACATCTATCTCACTCACAGTTTGAATAAACTGTGTTTTTCCTGAGCTGAATGGGCCTGTGACGACCATTTTAACGGTTTGCATTAGACGTTTCCCTCTAGAATGATTGTAGCTGCAGTTCTACTTATAAAGAGCGTATCCTTGTTATTAAACGATTGACGAGAGATTTCTGTTCCTCCGGGCCTTCAACAGGCATGGCAGGAACTTTAGGAGTGGGTGCTGGAACACCTTCTGGGCGGATGATATCTACAAGGCCTGCCTGGATGAGACTATAAACAATTCTCCTGAATTCAAATTCATTTAATTTGGTCGTTCGAGCGATTTGTTTCATTGAGTTTTTGGGATTAATAAAAGATACAACCCGCCACTCTTTGACGCTTAAATTTACATTTCTAATATTGGTGCCCGGATTATCAGTAAATTTTAAGGCCATATCCAGGCTGGGTATTTCATCCTGAAGGCGTTCTAATTCTTGAAGCTGGCGCGACCCTTCGATGATTATGTTTTCCAGGTTTATTAATAGAGTGATCTTATCCGGTGAAGGTCTGACGTTATTTTCAAATTGAAAAATACCTTCTTCCCAGGTGAACAGATCGTTTGCGGTTATAACAAATTCTTTTCTTAAACTTGCCAGGATTTCTTCCTGGGTAACATAATTGGAATTGATCAACATCAACCCCAATTCTTTATCTCCAATATTATTGGCTCGATCTTTAATGACCAGATATTGTTTTTCTGTCAGCTTTTCAGTTCTCAGTAGTATCGCGGCGAGACCTTGATCGTTATTGCTGTTTTGGGCAAAACTTAATTTGCCGTTATCAAATGAAATCGTGGCAGTTTTACTGGGCCCGTGAACTTCAAGGGTTCCGGTCTTTTTTGCCAGGCTTATTAGATTTAATAATTGAGAAAAAGAAAAATCTCTCAGATTGCCTTTTAATGCCATTGATGCCCCAATGTATTTGCAATAATACCTAAGGGATTATACATTTAAGCGAGATATCCGTCAAATTAATGGTCTTTAACATTTCGATAACCACTTCTTAGACATCTAGAACGTATCACTGATTACGAAGGTGGTATCAATGCCCTTTAATTATATCTAGACGACGGCTTATCTTGACAGTGCCCGCATCTATGTATATAATTTTGCCGCAGTAAAAAATCCCCGGTAGCTCAATGGTAGAGCGTTCGGCTGTTAACCGATAGGTTGCAGGTTCGAATCCCGCCCGGGGAGCTCAGACACCTTCTTTCGAGAAGGTGTTTTTTTTATTTTTCAGTAATGAGCTGAAATTGTCGAGCTGCGTTTGTGCTCCTCAATTTCAACCAGATAGCTTGACCAGCCATTCCTAAAGAGAATCCGAGCGTACCGTAGTAGATGCCTGGATTAATTTCTTGATAAATGCCAATCAGGTAAACTGTTAGTGTGATGATCAAAAATACCGCCACTGCTTCTGGGATGCCACCTGTTTTTCCGGATTGGAGAAGGATTCCCTGATACCAACTTTGCAGAGCATTCGCTCCGGGGATTAATAGGCTGAACCAAAGAGCGGTTTTGGTTAAGGTAATCAGGGACTCTGGCAGAGCGGAGATGTACTTTAAATATATTGTTGATAAAGGTGTAATCGTGATCAACAGCAGAAGAGTGCTGCTTATAGTTATCAATATTAAAGCAAATTTCTTCAAACTGGGATAAGATCCAGAACGTTCAAGCAAACTAACTACTACTTCATTATAGGCTACCCCTGGCGAACGGAATATAAATATTATGCCCGATAATACCGGCCAAACAGCAAGTGAATCTAAAGCTTCTGGCATCCTGCTCATTGCGGAACTTATCAGCGGTTGGGATAATAAAGTGATTAATGAGGTTAGCGCTAAGGGGATGTAATATTTTAGGAAAGCAGCTTTTGATAAGACAGGTTTTATGGCTGGGAGCGGACGAAGTTGTTCCCTGAGAACAGGTTTTACTTTAATTCCAATATAAATCGCTTCACTTATAACTCCCCCAGCGACAGCAGCCGTTGCAACAATAATTCCAGGGATGCTGCCAATCAGATATCCGACTATTAGGATAGAGATATCCGCTGATAGCCTGACAAATGTGCCTTTACCGACAATCACTGATTCACCAAAACGTATTAATACACCCTGATTGAATCTGCGGTAAGCTATTGACCAGGTCCAAGGCAGCATAATTGTGAATCCAAAGCGGGCTGGACCGATAATCTCTTCTGGTGAACCGATTAATTGCCTGGTTATAAAAAAATAAACTGGCGTGCTGACCACAAGGATATGCAAGCCGGTCAACAGGGCTGAGGTTGTGTGCATGAACTTGCGAATTTTCCGATAGGAATCCCAATCCTTACATAAAGCCGTTGAGGCGGCTAAAAGCATGATAATAGGCGCCTCAATGATTAACGCAAGAGGAAATACTATCCCTCCGTAGGCTGCTAGGTTGATTTTAGGATTGGATAATCTGGCGATAACTGCACTTAAAGCTGGCAGTTCTAAGGCCATTAAAAACCAGCTTAACGCTAAAGGCCACCAGGTATTAAAAATCGTTTTCAGAGATAGATTAGTTATTCTCACTTTATTAATCATTTAATGGAGGAATAAGTTGTAAGGCTGGTATTGACAGCAAAGCTGCTCCTGCACTTAACAGGTATGCTGTCTTTAAACCAAAATTATCACCGATTAGACCTACCACAATTAACATTAAACCATTAGATAACAGGCTAATCAGCATGTATATACCGTTTCCGGTAGCCCGGTGTTTTTGAAAATGATCTTGGACCAGGGCAAGAAAAAGTGTTCCTGTAGAGAGACTGAAGAAACCCAGCAGAATTAGTAGCGGAAATACTTGCCAATTTTTTGCTTGTAAAAAGATAGGTACTAATATGGCGGCTGCAAGCATAGAGATATTGATGCTTTTTTTTCTGCCAAAAGAATCGCTGAATGGACCAATTAACAAAGCGCCGATTACACCTGATAATTCGAGCACTGAAAGAGAAACTCCCGCTACCCAAATAGGAGCTCCTGATTGAACCATGTATACCGGTAAATAGGTATTGAGGGAAGCAACCAGCGAAGATCTTAATATAAGGACCAGCGATAACGGTAGGAAAAACTGCTTGAAAACAGGCAGATTTGCTTTTAATGAATAAGTTTTGGGGGAAGAAAAACTGATTTTCCTATATTGAATAAACAGGAATAAGCTTGCTGCCCATCCAAAGACCATCAACCGGTATATTCCTTCCAAACCCCATAGGGAAATACCCCAGACGGCCAGCAGAGGGCCCAAAGAACGACCTAAACCACCTCCGGCCATGAACAAACTAAGTCCATACCCTTTTTTGGAAGCAGAAGCGCTTGCGACCATGCCGGGCGAAGAGGCATGAAACATAGCGGAGCTTGTGCCAGCAAAAAAAAGAATTACTGCCAGAGAATAAAAGGAATTAGCGTTTCCTAAACAGCTCATTAAAGTGGCAGTAATTGCTGGTGTTATGATTATAAAATACCTGGCACCAGTTTTGTCAGCAAAATAACCGATAACGGGATTGAATACCGAGGGAATTCTTAAAAAGGTAGTCAAAACCCCAGCCGATGTTAGCGAAAGGGACAGGGCATCCATTATCGAAGGAAGCAGAGGCGCTAAAAAAGAAGTATAAAGGTCGTGAAATAAATGGCCGCTGGCAATCGTGAATACCTGATTTGGTGGTTTTGTTGTTGGGGTCTGGTTATTCATGATGCATCGAAGATGAAATGTATTATTGTAGGTGATTATTTGGCCAAAAAATCATAAAGCACCCAGTTGGGTGCTTTGTGTAATTGGATTAGTGATAGAGGCATTTAGAGGTCATCCACAGTAACTTCGTATATTTTTACATGACCCTTCCGGCCTTTAACAATAATTGAATCTAATTTTTTCATAGGATATTGGTCAGAGACCGCTTTGTAAACTTCTTCACCAACGACGATTCTGTTTGGGCCAGCAAATGGATTCATGCCTTTGGCCACATTTACCAAATCTCCCAGAACAGTAAACTCAACCCGCTCGCTTGTTCCAACATAGCCGACTACCGCCCGGCCAGCTTTGATGCTCAGCCTCAAATTGAGAGGTTGATCAAATTCGTTTTCCAAATCCCGCATGCGCTTTAAAATTGCAACACCTGATTCCACGGCTTTTTGTTTGTGATTTTGGCCGTCATCAGACATGCCAAATACGGACATTACCCCGTCTCCGAGGTAGCGGACAACACCTTTGTATTGGAAAATAATATTTGTTATCTCAAGATAATATTTATTAAGCAATTTACCAAAATCCTTAGCGCCCATGGTTTCTGCGAGACCTGTTGAATCAGTAATATCAGCAAAAAGGACAGAGATTTTCCTCTCCTTTAATCCAGGCAGGGTGCCATGCAAATCATAATCGCGAAGAACATAATCAACTTCTTGGGGTGATACAAAACGCTGAAACATCTGGCGGAGGCTTTGTTCTTGTTGTACTTTATTGAGTAAATTAACTCGCTGAATTGTTAAGGCTGCTTGATGGCTGATGGCGATAGCCACCTGGAGGTCAGTATTGGTAAAAGGACGGGAATCCGGTCTGGATTTATACATGTAAATTAAACCAATGACTTCGTTTTCCGCCATGATCGGAACGCATAAAGCAGATCGGATTTTTAGGAGAGTTGCACTTTCACTGTCTGATTTCGCATCGCTCTGCGCCATATCTGGAATCACCACAGCGGATTTTTCTGAAATAGCTGATTGAGCAAGGGTTGATGGAAAGCCAAATTCCTCCATTTTTTCAAATTGCTCTTTTAGAATTACTTTACATTTATCTGCCCCCATGGCTTGTTTCATCAAAAACCCTACTTCTTCAAGGCAATCCGAAAGATTCATTACGGTGTTTAAACGCTCAGAGATTTGATACATCAGAACGGTGTGATGATCCAGCGCCTCAAGGAGTCGTTCCCTGGTAAATTTTTGAGGTCCCTTGACTGTATCAAGAGGCTCATCTGTACCACGAATAACCACATTGATTGTAGAGCTGCCAATGCGGATCATATCAAGATGCTGCAGACGATACGTATAAGACAAGCGTCTTCGGTTAATGTAGGTTCCGTTCGTACTCGATAGGTCTTGTAGGAGAGCCGTATCGGTACTTCGGTTGTAATCTATCCGGGCATGCTGCCTGGAAGCAGACGGCTCTGCGATCACAATGTCATTATTTGGATGTCTTCCAATTGTATTTCCCCCAGGCTTGAGAGTATATTTCTGAGGTTCTTTTCCAGGTACACGGATTGTTAACAACCACATAGAAATCTTCCTCTTTATCAACAAGCAGCATCTTTGTGATGATAATTATAACCCAGTATACTAGAAGTTCAGGGGAGAAAAACTTCCAAAATAATTAATGTCAAATCCAAAACACAATCCGGTAAGCACTAATAAAAAATCTTCACGAATATTGTTCAAAAAGGTCAACCTCGAATACCATGATGGTCGCTCGTTTCTTAAATGGATTTACACTGGGCTTACACTCCTGATTAATTATGTTGATTACATCATCGACTTCAGATTCATCAACACCGGCAATTAAAGTGCTATTTCCGGTTCGTAATAGCCCTCCTGTAGAGTCTATCAGGGTTAAGGGATGACCAGCATCATGTAAAGCCCTCAGGACTGAACTGGATTCGGAATCTTCAAGAATTGCCAGTATCATTTTCTTATTCATGCTGTACACTCTCAAAATCCTTTACTTTTAGCACGTAGATGGTTACCCTGGCGTGGGATGGATCTGTCGCGAGGGAAGTGGGTATTTTTTCCTTGATCAAAGCGAGGCAGGGATCTATTTTTTCACTATCAACAACTACCAATAAAGTTGTGGTTCCTCCGGTTAAGAAGCCTGATGTTGAGGCAAATTTTGTTACCCCATATCCATGATCCAATAGGTCCTTTGAAACCAGATCACTAAGATGGGTGGGCATAACAACCAGAATCATTTTCATGATCATAATTCCTCGTACCTTTCAACATCAAGAATAAAAATAGTAGGTCCTCCGTGAGTTTGCGCTGATAGCCGTGAGGAACCTTCAGGGAAATTTTTATCATGATCTTCACCAGCAGTCATGATAAGCTTCTTAATTTCATTTCTTTTCCTGGCGGGAACGCCAATAAGTAAAGTGGCGTTTCTTCTGCCTAAAAATCCTCCAGTACTTGCAATGTGCGTCAGGGGTAGACCATGAGAATTGAGCAAGGAGGAATACTTTTCCAGGTCTTTTTCCTGGATGACAACGGTCATTAATTCTTGGATATTTTTACGGGTAGGCGATCTCAAGGCATGAATAAGATCAGTTTGATTTTCTGTGATAGCTGCATCAATTTCCTGGACAAGATCAGAAAAATTCTCTTCAGATACACTTCCATTGCGAAGGAGAGTTCTCAACGCGGCTCTCTCGCTTTTGTAGGCTTCCTGGATAGCCGATTCCAATTCCTTGATTTCGACATCGGGATGGGACTTCATCGCTTCTGCCGTGGCAACCGC
>CAZUMG010000085.1:0-1575 GCA_964621895.1 uncultured Anaerolineales bacterium
GTGCCCCCACGGAGATTCGAACTCCGGTTTTGACCTTGAAAGGGTCGTGTCCTGGTCCCCTAGACGATGGGGGCGGGTATTCATTGCCTAACTGAACGGGAAAAATTTTACCATTGCGGGTTAATCGGGTCAACCCTAATGGATTTTGCGCCGCCCTACTATTCTTCAGCTTCTTTCTTCAAGGCATGGGTAAAGGTGGCAATGTGTTTGCGGTTGACCAGCATCGCCTCGCTCTTGATTTCCAGTTCAGGATACACAATCGATCTCACAATACCATCAAAGATCGGCAGGTATTCCCAGGTGCCGCCAGACATCAAGGCAGTAAAATCAAACCTTCCCGGCCATTCCAAGCAGCCCTCATATTCGTAGGCTGAATCCGTGATCGCAATGTTGAAAATGTTTACATGTTCATAACCAGGTCGGGTAATTCCTTTTGGCCCGATATCCTGTCGGCGTTTCACGCTCGCACTGTGAATTTGGTCCTTCACCAGGCGAATATCACTCAATTTCTGAACCAGAAAATCCGGGTCATGGATGCGTCCCAAACTAGCATCCATGATAGTCATATACGAACTGGTTTGATCAGATAACAAGCCACTTAGACCTGAATTGCTAACCTTCACTGATCCAGCGATTCGATAGCTCGCTGTCAACACATGGATTGGTATGATTCGTTTGGTGAGTGCCCTTTCTGTCATCCGAAAACTCCCAGTCAATGACGTTTCCAATCATCAACACAAAACTAACACCAACCTCTCTGGAACTGGTGTTCTTTCAAAGTCAATCAGTCAGTATTTATGATAACAGAAACTTCCCAAATGGAGGGGGTTTCTGCCTTATTCACCAATAAGCTTTTGTTGTGGATATCAGGCTAAACTCTTTATCAATTCAAAGAGAATCTTTCTCTTAATTAGAGGCCAATACCGGATTAGCCCCGTTAATCATGCCCCAGGATTCAGGAGGCCAGTACACCAATAAGGCTTCCCCGACGAGGTTGTTCATCGGGACCATCCCCCAGCTGTGGGAATCCGAGGAATTATTTCTATTATCTCCCAGCACAAACAGGGCATTCTCAGGAACGTCCCACTGTCCTTCGTATTGAGGCTCCATCTTTAAATACGGCTCTGAAAGCTCAATACCGTTGATATAAACCTTTCCGGCTTGAATGCGAACCTGTTCTCCCGGCAATCCGATCACTCGCTTAATATATTCCTTGGTAATATTGCGAGGAAAATCAAACACCACCACATCACCCCGTTCGGGCTCTCCAAGGTGGTAATTGATTTTACTGACAATGACAAATTCTCCATGATGCAGATTGGGTTCCATGCTTGAACCATCAATTTTTATCCGGGCAGATACCGCATTAATCAAAAAAAACAGGGCCACTGAAAGCAGCAACGTCTCCAAAATATCCACCAGCACTCGCAAAAGGCTTGGTTTTTCAGGGAGGCTTTCTTCAGTTTCAACCCGGAGGGAATCAAATTCATTTGTCATTGGTCTAGGAACACCTTTAATTGTATCTGAGATTATATAATTCCTTACCCGATAGGGCAAGGGGAAGAAATCCTCTCA
>CAZUMG010000085.1:1675-6991 GCA_964621895.1 uncultured Anaerolineales bacterium
GAGGGGTGTTTATCCTGAGCTTGCTGAACAATCCGGTTCAGTTGTGAAGTCGGCAGCCTGACCAAACGTTCTTCCTGTACTTTTAAGGCCAGGGGGAGGACCTGGTCAACTCGCTTTCCGGTTAAGGCTGAAGTGAACAGAATAGGCACGTAATCCATGAAATTCAATTCATAACGAATAAATTTGGTAAACTCCGCCATGGTATGGGTGTCTTTTTCAATCAGATCCCACTTATTAATAATCACAACCGCGCTTTTCCACTCGTCCAGGATATACCCGGCTACATGGGTATCCTGGGATTTTATGCCTTCAAAGGCATCAACAACCAGTAATGCCACGTCCGCTCGTTCAATGGCTTTCATGGCTCTCAGCACACTGAACTTTTCCACACCGGGTTCTATGCTTCCCCTTTTCCGGATGCCCGCGGTATCTATTATCGTGATCGGTATATCGTTATATACCAGATGGGTATCAATCGAATCTCTGGTCGTTCCCGGGATGCTGCTTACAATTACCCGGTCTTCTCCAATCATTTGGTTCAGCAGGCTTGATTTTCCCACATTGGGTTTGCCAACAATGGCAATCTTTATGGAGGTGTCCTGGACTTCTTCTCCCCCCTCCGGCAGGACAGCAACCAGGGCATCGAGCATATCCCCGGTCTGGGCACCATGGATGGCAGAGACGATATGCAGGGTCTTAAAACCTAATTCATAAAATTGAACTGCGTTTTGGCGAGCCTGATCACTTTCACACTTGTTGACCACCAGAAGAATCGGCGGATAGGGTTCTCCGTCCTTGATCCGCTGAGCTTTTCGCAGGGATTGAGTGATTTCCCGATCCGCCGGAGTAACCCCAGTTTGGCCATCCACAACAAATAAAATCGCGTCTGCTTCTTGTATCGCAATCTCTGCTTGCTTGCGAATCTGTTCAATAAATTGGTGGGAACCAATAGATAGGGGTTCCTGGTCTTTTCCGGGACCAACCTGGGTTGGATCTAAACCGCCGGTATCGATAATATCAAATACTTTACCGGTCCACTCTACTTCTGTGGCCAGCCTATCCCGGGTTGTGCCAGGGATATCGTCAACGATGGCCATCCGACGTTCGGCCAGGCGGTTAAATAAAGTACTTTTTCCTACATTAGGGCGGCCTACAATGGCCACAACTGGTTTCTGCATCATTTATCTTTTTGGAGAATTATTTATCCAGCCGAGGGCAGTTACTCTTTCCCGATTACAATTTCTACAGTCGTTGGAGAGATATCCTCCCAGACAACATCTGAAGGGAGGATTTCAACTACCAGCGTGACAGTATGTGTGCCAACCTCAAGATTGGTTAAATCGGCAACAACCCTGATATCCCGTAAGGTAAGGTTATCCAGGACAGGAACAGGGCCTGAGACCTGGATACTGACCTGATCAGGCGAAACCGTCGCAGTTAATCCGGGCAGCAAGCCAATCATTTCAATCCCCCGGGTAAGTACCAGATCTGTTTCCAGTGTAGTGACATTTACCTGGACCAGAACAGTTGGATCTCCAATCACAGTGATACCTTCGGGGAGATCCAATTCTAAGATTGTCTCCAGATACTCATCCACGCCGGTGAGATCCAAAGGTTTAGTATTGACATATCCTGGCAGCTGATCAATTAGCTGGCGGTTTTGAGAAAAAACCATCACGGTAGGTGGAGCCGGGGTGATACTGGTAAATCGGTATCCAGGGGCGACCACACCCTGTGTAATGACATTAACCGCCAGGTTTCGATATCCGCCCTGCAAACTTATGGTTTGAGTCGCTTTAACACTCTGGGGATTGAGAGTGATTCCTTCAATTGGTTCCCCATTAGTATCCCAAGCCTGCAAGGGAATGTCTTTGACCAGGGTTCCAGTAGCATCCGAGATGTCCAGGATACCAACCACACTGAATACATCCTGTACTTTACTCTCCTGGCCTGTTACCGTAACAGAACTTTCTGCCCAGGACAATCCGCTGGTTTGGTACCCAATCGCCGGATCACCTTCAACACGAACTGAAATGAGAAGCTGTTTAGAAATCAAATTACTGACTCTCAACTGGAGCTGCTTCGGGTTTTGTTCCAGGATACGAATCGGGCTCACCTGATCGGGAATCCGAATTTCCACAGGAAAACGATAGGTGCCCGCAGATATTTCTGACAGGTTAATGTAGGCCGTCAGGGTATTTTCTTCTTCAAGCTGGGTAATGATGCTCTCAGGAGCCAGGATCTTCAGGGAGACAAATTCAGGTAATGGATCAACAATAGCAATATCAGTTGCCTGTTGGATCACTTCAAGAGGAACCGTAAACTCAGCTTCAACATTCGGATTATTCGCCGTAACCGCGGAGATCCAGATCACGATTGCCAATAAGAGCGACAGGAACAGCGATGCAAGATTACTGCCCAACCAGCGCATTATTTTCATTCAGAAATTCCTTGGAAGAGTGTTAATAGACGCGACAGGAGAGATAATTTAGCATGTTCCAGTTGGAAAAAGTCCGTCAACTTTTCCTGAAGTTCATCCAACGGAACATATTTATCAATTTTTCTGTCATAGGCCAAAGATACGATCCCGGTTTCCTCTGAAATCACAACTGCGATTGCATCACTCTCTTCTGCAATACCCAGAGCCGCTCGATGTCTTAATCCCATCGTTCTTTCGGGAGATTCTTCCAGTACGCCGCTGGATGAGAGGGGCAGGACACAGCCAGCAGCAGTGATAGTTTCTTCTGAAATGATCACCGCTCCGTCATGTAAGGGTGTTTTGGGATAAAAAATCTGTATAAGCGTTTCCGGGGTGACTGATGCCTTCATCTGCACACCAGTTTCAATATAAGATTGAAGCGAATCCAAACGTGAGAAGACTATCAACCCACCATATTTTCTTTCCGCGATCTTCCGGGAGGCTTGAACGACATTTTGGATGATTTGTTCCATCTTGGTTGAAAAATGTTCCTGAGAAAAGATTGAGCCGGTTCTGCCGAGGCGTTCCAGGACCCGGCGAATTTCCGGAGCGAAGATTACCGGAATAGCTAAAAGCAAGACAGGAAGAGTGTTGGAGATTAACCAGGAAAACGCAGGGAGGACCCGCAAACTGGATAGTAAACTGATCACTAGGATCAGGAATAAAACACCCCGCAATAATACCAGGGCCTTGGTATCCCTGAGCAGGTAGAGTACCAGGAACACAACTGCTGCCACAAGAAGGATGTCAACAACGCTGAGCCAATTTGCGCGCTCAAATATAAACAGCAAATAATTCCAAAGAATGTTAATCACAATGATTTACCTGACAAAGAATTGTGCTACTGCATCGGACGCAAAACCCGGTCCTTTCTGAGCTGCTTGAACAATAGAACTGTTCCGGGGGGCATCGATTCCATCACTGCATTCTGCCAGGCTTTCACCTGGAGATCTTTTACGGTTCGTGCCTGGTACCCTAAAGGGCCCCATAAGTTTTCATGCTGGGCCAATGAGGGCGGGAGGAAGAGCAGAGCTGCCTCACTCTGAAGCTCTTTGGAGGATTCTTCCACATAATTCATCAGGGCTTCCAATCCCTTCTGGAACGCCAACCCTTCATTCAGCATAACGTCATCGACCCTGGTTATTAGATTTTCTACTTGCCACCCTAAAAGCCCGATGATCTCCTCATCAGAAAGGAGCAGCATATAGGCTTTCTCACCAAAGGCGGCCATAATGTCATCCTTGGTCATTTTCCGCTTGGATCTGCGGTGCTGGGTCATATAAGAAGCTATTTGGACAGCCGATTCCGGAGTTGCCCTGCGAACATCCAGTGTTCCATAGGATTTGCTGGGAACTTGTTTAAAATCTGGTTTTTCCTGGGTAATAGCCTGCCAGGCATCATAAACTTGTTTCCAGGTTTTTTCAAAAGAACCATCATTTTCAATGACCACATCTGCCTTAGTCAGTTTTGCAGTTGCCGGCAGCTGGGCATTAATTCGGTCTTCCGCCTCCCGGCGGGTCATGTTGCGTTTATCAATCAAACGCTCAAGCTGAAGATCCGTGGAGGACATGGTCACCCAGACTTGATCACACAGGCTGTGTATTTCGGATTCCAACAGCTTTATCGCTTCAATAACGATGATCCGGTGGGTGGATTTATTGACCAGAACATCCAGGGCTTGCCTGACTAAAGGGTGAATAATGGTCTCCAGCTGCATCATCGCGTCTGGGTTGTTAAACACCAACTCACCTAATTTGGAACGGTCAATTTCTCCATTCGGTTCCAAAACCCACTTCCCAAAGGTATCAATGACCGGTTGATACCCGGGAGAAGATTTCATAATGGCGCGGTGAGAAAGCACATCAGCGTCAATTCCATAGGCACCCAGATGCTCGAGCATTTTCCGGACAACACTCTTTCCGGTGGCAATATTCCCCGTTAACCCGATGGCATATTTTTCGTGCCAGGCACTCATGATCCCTCCTAACCGGTTTGCTTCATCGGCCTCAATCAACCTACATTGTAGTCTGGGGTTGAAAGAATGTCAATTAATTCATGTTTCCCGCAGCAATACAGCATGGAAATCTTTTGTGTTTTTGATGGTTTTCTGGTACAAAAAGAGCTTTCAATCGGAATTGATTTTTTACCAACCCGCTAAAGCTCTTCTTTGGACTCCAATACCAGAACGATTGGGGAGCCGGATTTGAGCCTGATTGTAGCAGATCCCTTCAAATGGGTCATTCTTTATTAGCAAAGGGGCGTCCAAGTCGAACCAATCTCCCCAGGCAGTCAGGTGAGCCATGGCGGTAACTCCGAGAGAGGTTTCAGCCATACATCCCAGCATAATTTTTAATCCCAACTCTTTACCCCGCTTTAGTATTTCCAAAGTAGGAGCCAGGCCTCCGAGCTTCATCAGCTTCAAGTTGATTCCTTGAACTCCCACCCGGGCAAGCGCTTCTACATCTTCAAGGGTTCGTAAGGATTCATCTGCCACCACGGGGATGTCCGTATACTGCTGAACAAAACCCAGCCCTTCAATATCGTCAGCTGGAACCGGTTGTTCAATCATTTCAATTTGAAAGCGGGCTAGGGCTTTTACCAGGCGTACGGCTTCCTCGGGAGCCCACCCCGCATTGGCGTCCACATATAAGCGCACATCCGGTCGGGCCTGGCGGACTGCGGCTACCAGGCTGAGATCGTCTTCACTTCCCAGTTTGAGTTTTATCACCGGATAATCCCGATGATCAGCCGCCATTTGGGCCATCTCTTCTGGGCTGGAAATAGCAATTGTAAAGGCTGTCGAAACAATCCTTGGAGCCGGCAGCCCCAAGACCTTA
>CAZUMG010000086.1:0-6924 GCA_964621895.1 uncultured Anaerolineales bacterium
GGTGAAGGCAATATCCGGGTTGGTAGAGATCTCAGATCCATTTTGATAGGCAAAATGGACTTCTTCAAGAGTACTGATATTCATCATATACAGACCAGTCAGCCCGTCGAATCCGCTCAGGTCGATAGTTTGTTCAAGCAGGGTTTTTAAGTTCTGGAGGGAAGGCCTGGGTGGGTTGGTTTGCTTCCTTGGTAAATTGACAGAACGGTTGGTGACTGACTGCATGGCGTTTTCTATCAACAGCACCGCGGTATCCAAATCGAGAACTGTGCCGTATGATCCGGCTGAAAAGTTAACTGTACCGGGTTGGGGTACTGCTGGAGACGGGGGTTTGTCGTACCGGGAGGTTATTTCATCTACCAGATAGGTTCGCAGTCGGGATTCAGAATAATCTGCACGCAGCGGGATTGACAAACTCGCGATCTGCCTGCCCCAAAGATAATCCCAGAAACCAGTCCAAAAGCTTTGTTTGGTACGTTCTAAGTCTGCTGCTGCCAGCATGCTTTCAAGATCAAGCTCAAATCCGCAGATCGAGGGTTCAAACAAAATGATTTGATCATCATAACGAAGTTCAACGGGTAGGGTATAGGCTTGCAGCAGACGCTGGGCGGCTTCCTGGCGGTTTAATCCCCCAACAGGCACATCGGCAATTTTCATGCTGCTGGGATAGGTTGTCCGCAAACGGCTGAAACTGACAAATTGCAGGGTTGAAAATAACACCGCTGCAATGAGGAAAAAAACTGACAGCCAACTCAAGGCTGATAAGGTAGGTCGTCTTCTCAACTCTATGCTCCCGTTACGGATGGGATGGTTATGTGCAGGGGGTAGTTTATCACACGAACATCAAGCTGCCAAATAGGATTGAATCGAGCGAGCTTGGCTTCTTTTTTTATTGGGGTTGGATTGGGATGCCCGTTCCCTGGAATCCAGATACAGCCGATTAGAATTATCAGGGAATTCTGTTTAAATAGGTAGGTTACATTTGGGGGAGTTCAATAACACAGTTATCCTTGCCAAAATCTCCCAGGATATACTCATCAGCTTCCCATTCGTTGTACCATTTTTCATTATTAAGCAGGTACCGAAATTCATAGTGATGACCTGGTTCGAGCTCAACGGTTACTTTGAAATCCCCGTTTTTCAACTTCTCCATGGGTGTGCTGGTGATGCTCCAATCATTAAAATCTGCTACCAGGTGGGCAGAACTGATTGGATATTCAGGTTGTTCATGGGTCGCGAGGCGAAAGGTAACTTTATAAATATTTCGGCTCTTTATGTATTGTTTTGTAAGCATTTTTATCCTTAAATATGACATTCGTCCATATGTGGGGTTAATTCTATCACAGGTTATTATTTGTTGTTCAACGAACAGCTGAATATATAAATTATCGATAAATCTCTTATACTCCGCCAAATTTGGACTATTTGGGTCAGGGGCTGACATTTTACTTTGAATTGAAGTAAATATGACAATAGAAAAATTCCAGTAATCAACTATAGTATAAGGAGAAAATAATACTAGCCGGCGTAGTTTCTGCTGAGGACGATGACAATGTTGCGATTATTGTTAAACTATTTATCACAAGCAGCCTGGGCGAGAGCGATAGTCCAGAAATGGGGATTTGCAAAAAAAACAGCTGCCCGGTTTGTGGCTGGTGAAACCCTCAACCAGGCAATTGACACGGTCAGGGAGCTAAATAAAAAGGGAATCCATGCTACCCTAGATCACCTGGGAGAGCATGTCACCTCAATCCAGGAAGCCCGTCAGGCAGCGGAAGAAATTTTGCAAATTATTGACAGGCTGGTTATCGAGGATGTCGCTTCCGGAGTATCTGTAAAACTCAGCCAGATTGGATTGGTTGTGGACCAGGCAGCCTGTGAAGAAAACTTGCTTCGGATCTTGCAGCGGGCTAAGGAAAAAGGGATTTTTGTACGGGTAGATATGGAGGGTTCCCAATTAACCCAGCCAACCCTGGATATCTTTTTCAGAGCTAGATCAAAAGGGTATCAAAACCAGACCGGAATAGCAATCCAGGCGTACCTTCGCCGGAGTGATGCTGATGTCAGGGATCTCCTGGATGGTGGCTGCAGGATTCGTTTATGCAAAGGCGCCTACAAGGAGCCTAATTCAATTGCTTTCCCAAAAAAGAGCGATGTAAACCAAAATTTTGATCAAATTACTGAACACCTTTTAGATAAATCATTGGAAATGCAATCCCGGTGCAGTGCAGACGGGAGATTTCCACCCATCCCGGGCATCGCCACCCATGATGAAAGTCGAGTAAATCATGCCCTGGCTTATGCCCATAGGATTGGACTTTCAAATCAGGGTCTTGAATTCCAATTACTTTATGGTATTCGGGAAGACTTGCAAGCCCGGTTGGTTGAAAAAGGCTACCCAGTCCGGGTATATGTCCCTTATGGAAAAGAATGGTATCCCTATTTTGTTCGACGCCTGGCGGAAAGACCCGCAAATTTATGGTTCTTCCTGACCAATCTTTTCAGGGGATAACGGCTTTGATGTAGTCGCGGGGAGACGCAGAGAAATTCTCAAGTCTAAGCTAGAAAGCTAGTTATAATCAAGGATATATGACTTCACAAGAGAAATTCCATCTAGGGAGGAATATTCGGCCTGTTCACCTGATGACTACAATCGTCATGTACTTACTCGGCGCGGGATTAGCCCATTATCTGGGGGAGCAAATAAATTACTCGACCTTCCTGTTAGGGATAGTCTGGATGATTTGCCTTCAATTGGGTTTTTACTTTCTTGGGGATCATTTTCAGACACCATTTGACTCAGGCTTATTTTCCCATCCGGCTGACCAGACCCACGAACCGGGTTTACAACCCGGACAATCCCCTGATCTATTGCTCTTTAGTTCCTTATCCCTCCTGGCAGCTGCGGCTGTTCTCGGGGTGATTCTGGGTGTTGGGGGGAATCTGACTCTTGCCAGCGGGGTGGTTATGGGTTTGTTCTTTGGACTGTTTTTATTAATCGTTGTCCCGGGATTTTCTCTGGATTTGTCTGGAGTGGGGGAATTTATCAGCTCCATCATTCTGGTTGTTTTACCTCCTGCTTTAGCTTTTTTGTTACAATCTGACCGAGTGCACCTGTTCTTGTCTTTGGGAGTATTCCCTCTTTTCCCTTTACACCTGGGGATGATCTTTACCCTGCGGTTGAAAAGATATCGAATGGATTTGTATAAAAAACGAAAAACGTTATTGGTGCGAATTGGCTGGATTCAAGCTGTTTTTATTCATAATTTATTGATTATGGCCGGATTTCTTTTATTTGGTGTTTCTGTTTTGTTTGGAATGCCCTTTAAGATCATTGGTCCGGTTTTTCTCACTCTCCCGGCGGCGGTCTATCTGATTTGGACTCTGTCACGCCTTAAAGAGGGAGCACCTGTCCGGTGGCCGATAATCACTTTGCTGTCATTGGTGGTATTTTTTCTGCCAACCTACCTGTTAACTTTCTCTGTCTGGATAAATTAATCCAGCTGGGAGCGGTGAGTTTATGCCAGAATTTTTAACATTAGTAACGCCCGATGAAGCCTTAAAACTATTGTTCAGAGCTGTTAATCCGGTATTCCGGACTGAAATTACGCCTACTGAAAAATCCCTGGGTAAAGTAACTGCGGGAGACATCCGTTCCAGTCAGGATCTACCTGATTTCCGGCGTTCCACTGTTGATGGTTATGCTGTCATAGCAAAAGACAGTCACGGCGCTAGTGAATCCCTTCCGGCATACCTTCAATTGGCCGCTGAAGTTCCCATGGGATCCACACCCGATTTTTCTCTTCAAGCAAAGCAATGCGCTTTGATTCATACGGGAGGAATGGTCCCACAGGGTGCAGATGCTGTAATCATGCTTGAGGATACCCAGACTCTGGATTCAGATGAAATTGAAGTATTCAGATCCGTTGCAGTTGGAGAGAACCTAATCGAGATAGGAGAAGATATTGCTGCAGGAGATCTCGTAATTCCTAAAGGGACCAGGATAAGGCCGGCCGAAATTGGGGGTTTAATGGCCCTGGGGATTACCTCAATCGAGACAGTGAAACCACCTATTTTTGGAGTTATTTCCAGCGGAGATGAAGTAATTTCTCCCGCTGAACAGACCAAACCTGGCGAAGTCCGAGATATCAATTCGTATACCCTCGCTGCCCTGATCCAGGATCTGGGAGGAGAGATCATTCATTATGGTATCATTGCTGATAACCGCCAGGATCTGACGAATACTATCCAAACGGGCCTGCGGGAATGTGATCACCTGATTGTGACTGCTGGATCATCTGCAAGTTCCCGGGATCTAACGGCCGAGATTATGAACAGCCTTGGCGATCCGGGGGTGCTCGTTCATGGGGTAAATATCAAACCGGGAAAACCAACCATCCTGGCTGCCGCCGGGGACCAGATAATGATTGGTCTTCCAGGAAATCCGGTCAGCGCACTGGTGATAGCATTCGTTCTGCTCAGGCCGATAATTGAAACATATTTAGGGGTAAATCAAAGCAGGCTAAAACCAGCCTTAAATGCAAAGTTAGCAGTGAATATACCTTCTCAAGCAGGAAGGGAGGACTGGGTCCCGGTCAGGCTGGCGAAAACTGGTCCGGGAGAGTATCTGGCTGAGCCTGTATTTGGAAGGAGTAACCTGATTTTTATTCTGGCCAAATCAGATGGGCTGATAAGAATTCCTCCGGCAGCAACCGGATTGGAAGCGGGAGCATCGATTATTGTACACTTGTTATAACGCAGGAATGTGTCCATGAATTTTAACCTGACTTTAACAGCTTTAGTTTATTTTTGTCTTGCGGGATACAGTCTCTTCCTGACGATAAATGCCCTCACGAAACTCCGGGTTTATAAAATAGCTGATAATCTACTAGTATTGCTGCTGGGATTGTTTTTTCTGATCATCCTGGTATTGTTCGGAGATGAGCTTGGTTGGTGGGGTTTTTTAAATCCGGGTATCCGGCTTCACCTTCCCTGGTATGGCATGCTGTTTTTCAGTGGGGTGTTATATTCTCTGACGTATGCTGTCTTTTTAAAAGAAAATCCAGGATGGGCCTGGTTGGTTGTAGTCCTGATAATAATCAGCGCGGCTGTTGTTGCTGATTCGCGGGCAGTTTTTCCCGGTAATCTGAGCTGGGGAAGGCAGCAGGAGAATTATTCCCATTCGATTTTGTCTATCATTATTCAAGTAGTTGGCTGGGGAGGATTTATTATCCTTTCCAGCATCCAGGTTTTAAAAATATATCGGGAAACCGAAAAAACAGTTGTTCAACAGCGCGCGATGTACTGGACATCAGCGCTGATTCTCTACCTGGGAAGTTCAACCCTTTTTATGCTCGATCATGAAATCCTGGGCAGCCTGCTTTTGTTAGCTGCAACCATTGAGGTAAATTTCCTGGTTTTAACCTATCGACTTCCCGATCTGAAAATTCTTGCCTATAAAGCTGCCAGTATATCTCTTACAGGCATCATAATTGTCCTGCTGTATGCCCTGGGTTTCTTAATCCTGGAGAGGTTTTTTATCGGATCGGCCTGGTATAAACCGGTATTTAATGGAGTATTCTTTTTCCTGATCGCGCTGCTTTTTTCCTTTCCTGTCAACCGGATGGTCACCGCAGTCCTTCAGCAATTCCGTTCCAAGGAGCTAAACCGGACCCAGAAGATTCGGAATTACAGCAAAACCCTGAGCAGCATCCTGGATATTGAACTGCTGTCAAAAGTGACCATGGAGCTGATCTGTGGATCGCTTGATGTAAGTAGAGCGACCTTGTTCCTGGTTGATCGAATTGAACCGGATAAAGATCCCCCCAACTGGCATTTACGAGCTGTCCAGGGAACCACGATGACTTTACCCGACCTGGATTTTTTACCAGCAAACAGCCCAATCACCAAGGTCCTGGCTGAAGAAAAACGCCCGCTTACCCAGGCAGAATTGGAATTCATCCCAAAATTTCAAACCATCCCGGAAAATGTATTGCTGTGGATTAGAGCGCTTGACGTCGAAGCGTTAGTACCTATTCATACCGAGGACGAGTGGATTGGTTTGTTCGCATTGTCCCCAAAAAGATCTGGAGCATCATTTACTGATGATGAACTGGATATGCTGTCCACGCTGGCTGACCAGACCTCGGTAGCCTTGCAGAATGCCAGGCTGGTTGAAAGCCTGACAAAAATTGACAACCAGCTCCGGCGCGCAAAAGCTTCCCAGAATACCGCCCTGGATAAAATTGAGCGCATTAAAAAATCTGCTTCAGATATTATCAGCATCAAAGCTCATGAATTGAGATCGCCATTAACCATTGTCAGTGGATACACCCGGCTTTTAGCTAATGAACCTGGCTTGATGGCCGATGAATATTATGCTGAAATAATTAAAGGAATCCTTTCCGGCTCTGATCGATTGTTAAATATTATCGAAAATATGATTTCTACTGCCTCTATTCAACCAAAGAATCTGAATATTGATACCAAGCCGTTATCTCTATATAGTCTTGTTGATGGTGTCTGCAGAGATCTTCAGGGGAAAGTTCAAGCCCGAAAAATAACCCTGTCACATGATAATTTGGGGGAGATTCCGGCCGTTTACGGGGACAGCAAGGCATTAAAAAAGGTATTTGAAATATTAATCAACTACGCCATGACCCATACACCGAGTGGTGGGAAAATCACCATCACAGGCAGGCATATTCCCCCTCGATCCGATCTTCTTAAATGGGAAGGAGCGGAAATAATTGTTTGTGATACTGGGATTGGGATAGATACAGAAGCACAGGATCGCTTTTTCCAGGAATATATGAACCCACTTCAGGCGGACTTTTCAGTTCTGGATGATCTTGCGGATGGTGGAGAGCGACCCGGGGAAGAACTCGCTGTAGTCCGCAGTATTATCGAAGCTCATAATGGTCG
>CAZUMG010000087.1:0-2176 GCA_964621895.1 uncultured Anaerolineales bacterium
GGATGGGTTTTACGTCTGGTGTTATCAGGGATAGCTGTGTCCGCTTTATTCTCTGCAGGAGTTGGTGTTCTTAAGTATATTGCCGATCCCCTTACTGAGCTCCCCGAGCTGACTTTCTGGCTGTTGGGAGGATTGTACAGCGTGACCTGGCGTGATTTCCTGTTTGTGCTGCCCTTCGGTTTGATTGGAATCCTGGTAGCTTACACCATGCGCTGGAGGGTAAATTTACTTTCCTTAAATGACGACACCGCTTTTTCTTTAGGGGCGTCCTTAACCCGGGAGCGCTTGATCTTATTAATTACCACCGTAGCTGCGGTAGCAGCTCTCACAGCCATCAGCGGCATCATCAGCTGGGTGGGTTTAATTGTTCCCCATATCTCCCGGCGAATTTTTGGTGCCAGCGCAGAAAAATCTCTCCCGGCAGCCATGCTTCTAGGAGGAGGATTTACTGTAATTGCAGATGATCTGGCCAGAACCCTGCTTCCCGGAGAGATTCCTTTAGGTATCTTAACCTCAGCGATTGGCGCGAGTCTGTTTATTTATTTGATGATCAGTATGGGCATCAAGGTCAGGCGAGATGAATAACATCCTTTCCCTGGACCAGGTTCGTTTTCAATATTCTCCGGATGATCCCAATGTCATTACTGATCTAACCCTGGAGATTCCCAGCGGTCAGGTGACTGCGATCCTGGGTCCCAATGGAACCGGGAAAACAACCCTGCTGCATATCTTACTGGGGTTGTTGAAACCCTCTCAGGGTTATGTAACTGTGGCCGGGAAACCCCATCGAGCCTATTCCAAGCAGGAACTCAGCCAACTGATTGGTTTAGTCCCTCAATTTGAGAGTGCCCCATTTAATTTTTCAGTATTTGAATACGTGCTTCTGGGCCGGTCGCCGTACTTAAAACCGTTTCAGCTTCCTGGGAAGGATGACATTCGGATTACAGAAGAATCCCTCGAGGAGGCCGGGATTTTAAAGCTGGCAGATAAACCAGTTGCAGAAATCAGCGGGGGTGAGCGCCAGTTGGTTCATATTTCCCGGGTTTTAGCCCAACAAACCCGCATACTGCTTCTGGATGAGCCCACCGCCCACCTCGATTTGGAGAATCAAAGCCGGATATTAACCCTGCTAAAGCGAATGACCCTTCAAGGCGTAACTACCGTGATTACCACCCATGATCCCAATGCTGCTATATATGCTGCAGATAACTTCGTGTTGATGGACCAGGGAAATATTGCTGCCCAGGGTCCTCTCCACCAAGTGATCACAGCAAAAAATCTTTCCAAGATTTATCGAACACCCATTCGGGTAGAACAAACCAATGGCTATACCATGGTTGTAATGGAAAATCCCATATGAAAACTGCCAGGATCATTTTACTGAGCGGTGAAATTCAAACCGGGAAAACCAATCTGAGCCGTGAGGTTGCCCAGCATTACAAAGAGGCTGGTTTTAAGGTGGCTGGTTTGGTATCGCCGGCAGTTTTTGAGGGGGGAGAAAAGACAGCTATTGAGGTGCTGAACCTGATCAGCGGTGAGCGCCAGCTTCTGGCGGTGCTTCGCAAGAACCATCATACCTACTTGGAAACCAAACGATGGTCGTTTTTTCCCAAGGTGGTTGCCTGGGGAAATCAGGTTTTACAAAATGCGGTGCCTTGTGAGCTGCTGATCGTGGATGAACTGGGTCCGGTTGAATTTATTCACGGCGAAGGCTGGTTGAACGGATTTTGCGCCATTGACAGCTATCAGTATCAGGCCGCCCTGGTGGTTATTCGGCCTTCCCTGATTCCACAGGCGTTAGAGCGCTGGACTGGTGCCCGGGTTATTAATTTAAGCGATCCCCAGGTTGAACCAGGATCTGTTAAAGCGCAGCTGGAAAGCCTGCTCCTGGAACCCTGAGTTTTTGATCGGTACTATTCGGAGATATCTTTCCAGGGGTATAATAATATATCTGATTTTTATTTAGTGGGAGGGTTGTTATGTTTGGACTTGGAGCGCCGGAGCTAATTCTTATCCTTGTGATTATTGTGATCATATTTGGGGTAGGTCGAATCGGCAAAATTGGTGGTGAATTAGGCAGTGGTATTAAGGCGTTTAAAGATGGACTGCAGGGGGATGATGAAAAGGACGCGGACAAGGACAAGAATAAAGAATAAGGTGGTAGCGGGACGCTCCG
>CAZUMG010000087.1:2276-5220 GCA_964621895.1 uncultured Anaerolineales bacterium
GTGGTGGTCACTGCAGTTCTGGCTGCGGTAATTACCCCCACGATCGATCCGATCAATATGATGCTGGTGATGGTCCCGCTTATGCTGCTGTATTTTTTATCCATCCTGCTTTCTTTCCTGGCAGGGGGCGGGCGCAAACCTGTTGAAAAAACTCAAGCGACCTAAGTAATTGAGTCCAACTCGATCCAAAAAAGCCCGGAACTTATTGTTCGGGCTTTTTTTATAGTTTGAAATTGTTCTCAGGCGGTAAACCAGACCAGGCTGCAAGGTATTTAAATTTATTCCTCTTTTGGAACCCAGGCTCTGACCGTAGTGCCGTTCCCGGGGGAGGATTCAATTTCTATCCCACCGTCAGCCTTGCGGGATCGGCGCTGCATATTTGCCAGCCCGTGTCCCAGATTAGCTTTGGTTTTGTCGATGTTAAAGCCGCTGCCGTCGTCAATAATTTCCAAGTAAACCCTGCCGTCCTCTTCCCAGAGATGCAGGTCCGCTTTTTTTGCCTGGGAATGCCTGGCAGTATTGGAAAGAGATTCCTGGGCAATCCGGAATAATGCTACCGTATTCTGATAGCTGATTTTTAAGGGCGATTGAACCTCCGCATGGATGCTGCCGGGTATCTTGGAATTATTCTCAAATTCTTGCAGCAGAAGCTCAAGGTTTTCCGTGAATGAGATGTTCTCTTTCATCTGGCGGGGGCGCAGGTCTGAGATATAGGTGCGGATATCGCTGATGGTGCTGTTGATCCCATCTGTGGCGAAGTTTAATTTTTCCAGGCTTTCACACGGATCCTCTTTCAGGATAGCTTTAACATAATCCAGGGTTAAACCTAGGGAATAGAGCGATTGGATGACACCATCATGCAAGTCCATCCCAATCCGCTCCCGTTCTTCGAGGATGGCGAGGTGTTTGGTTTGCTGCTGGAGTAAAGCATTTTGTATGGCCGTACCTGCCCACATACCAATGGTTGTTAACAGGTCCAATTCCCGGACTGTATAGCTGCGTTCTTTTTTACTTGACAGAGTCATCACACCGACGACTTCCCGGTTGGCCTGGAGGGGAATAACTGCCTGGCAAATAAAGCCAGCTTCGGCCAGCGCGGGACGCAGAATGCGGGAGTCAGACGCCAGATTATTGACCACCAGGGTTTTGTTTAATCCGGCTGCCTTCCCTACCACACCGTCGCCTATCCGGAAGACATTCTTGGTATAAAAAGCCTCAAAATCATCCCCCCGCAGCAGGGCTAATCTTAAATCTTTAGCACCGCGGTCTTTCAGGAAAATCTCGCCAGTTTCAATTTCAAGGTACTGCAGGACATACTTGAGGGTTCGACTCATGATTTCCTTGGTATCCCAGGAATTGGCAATACCTTGGGCAAGATCATGAATCAGTGTGAGGTCCTCAAACTGCTGGTTAAGCTTTTTATCCCTTTCGAGGATATGGTTATTAAGCTGGGTGTTGGTGATGGCGACCGAAGCATAGGCGGCCAGGGCTTTCATCAGGCGTTCATCATCAATGCTGAATTCTGCGGCCCCGATTTTATTGGTGAGATAAATCTGTCCCAGAATTTTTTCACCGGTTATGATGGGTACTCCCAACATGGATGTCATCGCAGGGTGGTACTGCGGGAATCCATGATACCGGGAATCTGCTTCTATCTCGGGGATGCGGATTACTTCATGTTTTTGCTGCAGCTCTCCCAGGAGCCCCAGACCTTTTGGTGGGTGCGGAATGAGGTGCAGTTCTTCCTCGGACATGCCGGAATGAATAAAGCTGATTACCTTTCCCTGATCATCCCGGATTGCCAGAGCTGCATATTCCGCTTGGACTTGGGCCTGGGCTAAACGGACGATGCGGGTTAACAGCGTCTTCAATGAAAAATCTCCCACCAGGTCCTTGCTGGCCTGGTAGAGAGATCCAATTTGTTCCTCTAATTCCTTTTTTGTTTTTCGGACCATAGTTTTTACCAGTGACATTTTACCTTATCCAGGCTCATTTTGATAGTTTTTGCTAGTATTGATGCCTTATCTTTAGTGTCTACAGGAAAATTTCAGCCTGAAAGGCACATTCTTAGGGTTTTTATGAATAAAAACAGTAAAAGTTCCCGTTTGGAGGGTTTTTATAACCTGCCGATAGAAAAAAGACACCAGATCTTGGTAGAGGCAGGATTTTTGACAGCAGGCGATCTGGTAAACTTTGAACCATCCGGGGGGCTTTCGGCAGGGACTGCAGATCACATGATTGAAAATGTCATTGGGATTTTCAGCCTGCCTATTGGAATTGCCCTTAATTTTCAGGTAAACGGGCAGGACGTACTGGTTCCTATGGTGATTGAAGAGCCCTCGGTTGTTGCCGGGGCTTCATTTATGGCAAAACTTGCCCGGGATGGAGGTGGTTTTTCTGCGGTCAGTTCTGATCCAGTGATGATTGGACAGCTGCAAATCCTGGATCTAACCGATCTCTCTGAAGCCCAGGACCAGATCCTTAATCATAAAGGGGAACTGCTCCTGGAAATCGCGGATGTGGATCCTGTTTTAGCTTCCCTCGGGGGAGGTCCCCGGGATCTGGAAGTCCGCCTGATACCCCATTCTGCGGTTGGTCCGTTCCTGGTTGTCCATGTATTGGTTGATGTCCGGGATGCCATGGGGGCAAATGCTGTCAATACTGCCTGTGAAAAACTGGCCCCTGCCCTGGAGCGGATTACCGGTGGGAGAGTGCACTTGAGGATTTTATCGAATTTGGCGGACCACCGGCTGGTAACGGCACGATGCACCATCCCGGTGAAGAGCCTGGCTTTCGGGGAATATCCAGGAGAGCGAGTCCGCGACGGGATCATTGAGGCCTGGGCGTTTGCTGACGCAGATTCGTACCGGGCGGCGACCCATAATAAAGGGATTATGAACGGTATTGACGCGGTGCTCCTGGCAACCGGGAATGATTGGAGAGC
>CAZUMG010000087.1:5320-6903 GCA_964621895.1 uncultured Anaerolineales bacterium
CGGGCATTGGCAACAGACGGAATTCAAAAGGGACATATGCGTCTTCACGCCCGGCAGGTTGCCATAGCGGTGGGTGCCGAAGGTGATCAAATCAATGGTGTGGTTGAACGGTTAATCCAAGAGGGCCAAGTCCGCTTCGATCGGGCCCAAATAATCCTCCAGGATATGAATAAAAGCAATCTAGAATAGGCAGATCAAATCATGGAACAACCTACAGTGGAACCGAAAGTAATGAAACCATCCCGCCCTGTTGGGATCATAGGGTATGGGGCGTATGTTCCCCGCTACCGTTTACCCGCCGTTGAAATTTCCCGGATCTGGCGGGGTGGATTGGACGCTGAACCGGTTCTTGAGAAATCGGTTCCGGGCATGGACGAAGACGTTGTTACTATGTCTGTAGAAGCTGCCCGCAACGCTCTGGCAAGAGCCGGGGTGGACCCCGCTGAGATCCGGGCCGTTTGGGTGGGATCAGAATCTCATCCCTATGCCGTAAAACCAACCTCAACGATTGTTGCGGAAGCGCTGGGGATCACCCCCTATACCCAGGCAGCAGATTGGGAATTTGCCTGTAAGGCTGGATCCGAAGCGATTGTGGCTGCCATGGCCCTGGTGGGCTCAGCAATGGGTCAATACGCCCTGGCGATAGGCATGGATACTGCCCAGGGAAAACCGGGAGATGCCCTGGAATATACTGCCGCTGCTGGAGGAGGAGCTTTCCTGATCGGACCGGCAGATCAATCGCTGGCTGTGATTGAAGGAGCTCTCTCCTACGTCACTGACACCCCCGATTTCTGGCGCCGGGAATACCAGAAATACCCGGAACACGGCGGCCGATTTACTGGAGAGCCAGCCTATTTTAAACATATCATCAGCGCTGTTACCAGGTTATTGGACGACCTGGGTAAATCTCCTGAAGAGTACGCCCAGGTGATTTTCCATCAACCCAACACAAAATTTCCCCAGCGGGTTGCCAAACAACTAGGTTTCTCAAGTTCCCAACTCGAAAGGGGTTTATTATCACCCCGGATTGGCAATGCCTATGCAGGTTCCTCCTTGATCGGGTTAACCGCTGTCCTCGATCAGGCAAAACCCGGTGACCAGATTTTATTGGCATCCTTTGGATCAGGTGCCGGATCTGATGCGATCTCTTTCCTGGTTACTGACCGGATTACCTCCCGGCAGGGCAGGGCATTGGCAACGGAAGATTATCTAAACCGCCGGACAGTGATCGACTATGCCCAATATGCCAGAATGAGAGGAATCATCACTTTAAAATAACCCGGGAACGATATTATCACCCATATTTTCTTAAAGTTGATAGTTCTTGATAGTTGCAACCCGTTATACTGTCCCAGTTGCAGATGCAGAAGCGCAGTTATCAGGAGAATAAAACTACATGGACATTCCTCGTCATTGGCGATTAAATAAACAACGTTATGGTTTAACCGGTGAAGTTTGCCCTCATTGTGATGCCAAGATCTTCCCTCCCCGTGATGTGTGCCCGGAATGCGGAGATGAAGCCAAAAATGAATTTGAGTTCAGCGGAAAGGGAGAAGTTTATTCCTTTACCGATATCTACAACG
>CAZUMG010000088.1:0-6827 GCA_964621895.1 uncultured Anaerolineales bacterium
TTTTAGGAGCAGTGATTGGAGGCATCGGATCTTTGTTAGGTTTAGGAAGCCAGATTAATTTCCTGGCAGGGATTGCCAGTTTGATCCTGGGGATCGGAGTAATCTTTTTTGGATTAGGTTACCTGGGTTGGCTTCCCATTCCAGGACTTGATTCTCCTGATGAATGGTTCGGCAGAGTATTTGGGCAAGCTCTTCAACGGGGAGGAATTCCGGGGTTGATTATGCTTGGAGCACTCAATGGCATACTTCCTTGCGGGTTGGTTTATAGCGCTCTCTTGCTGTCGGCATCAGGAGGTAGTCCCTTCCGGGGAATGCTGGGAATGATTGCTTTTGGAATTGGCACATTTCCTGCTTTGCTTGTTGTGGGACTAGGCGCAGGTGAATTAAGCATTCGCTTCAGGCAAACCCTGACCCGCCTGGCAGGATTTTTAATGATGGTTACTGGCCTGCAATTGACCCTGCGCGGCCTGGCTGCCCTAGGCATTCTGCCCCATCTACAAATAGGAGATTTGATCTTTTGGTAAGTTCTCCAGAACCCTGTGATCTCTGTGGGTTGAGTGTCCAACCACACCCAATTCTTCGCGAGATTAATGGTGAGGAGAAACAATTTTGCTGCCAGGGATGCGCCCGGGTTTACCAGATTGCCCTGGACAACGATATGCTTGACCAAGTTGTCTACAAGCCTGCCTGGCAGACCCCGCCAGTCAAACTAGCTTTTACAACACCAGGGGAGACAGCCTACATCAGTTTGGGGGGTATGTGGTGCGCGGGCTGTGCGGTCGCAGCCGAGAATATTCTCAAACAACAAACCGGCATCCAGGAGGTGGATATCAGCTTCGCAGCTGAACGCGGCCGCATTCAATTCGATCCCCAACAGACCAACCTGGACGGTCCATTGGAAACGCTACATAAAATGGGTTACCAGCCCCATTTACTAACAGATCGGAATGAGCGGCAAGCGGAACTGCGCCAGGAAAACACCCTGCTTCAATTAATTACCGCTCTGGCTTTTGGCATGCAAGTGATGGGCTTATATCTGGTATTCCTATATTCTGAATACCATCTTGGACAATTTAACTCTCCTGAAGTTCGGCAGGTGCAGTATTTGGTCTGGCTGCTGGCCACTCCGGTACTTTTTTACGGCGGCTCCTCTATCCTCAAGGGTGCCTGGCGGGCTTTTCGCGCCCGAACAGCCACTATGGATACCCTGGTTAGCCTAGGTTTGGTGGCAGCCTATGGATACAGTGTTTATATTACTTTTTGGGGAAACGATGAGGCATATTTCGACTCCGTTGCCATGATCACAACCTTTGTTATGCTGGGGCGTTACCTGGAATTACGGGGAGGTATCCTGGCCCGGAAAGATGTCCGCAAGCTGCTGGAATTGCAGCCCAATCAAGCCTGGCAAAAAACGCAAGATTCCTGGGTTCAAGCCCCGGTGGACACAATTAAAGCCCAAGATATTATCCTAATTAAACCGGGCGAACCCGTGCCCCTTGACGCGGTCATTCTGGAGGGTCAAGCAGCCGTGGATGAATCCATGCTGACAGGAGAGTCCCATTCGGTCACAAAAGTTGAGGGATCCCAGGTTTACGCAGGAACCCTGGTAACCGATGCCTCATTGATTTGCATGGTCACCCGGGAATCCGGCCAGAATAGGCTTGACCAGATATTGCAATTCGTTGAGCAAACCCTCTCGAACAAACCTCCGATCCAACGTTTGGCAGATCGGCTTTCCTCTTTTTTTGCGATATTCATCCTGACAGCCGCACTATTAACCTGTGGAATCCGCTTGAGTTTTGGCGAGCCAATCTCAACCGCTATCCTTGCGGGGGTAGCAGTATTAGTAGTAGCCTGCCCATGTGCCCTGGGATTAGCCACCCCATTGGCGATTACAGTCGCTCTGGGAGATATCACCAAGAAAGGCATCTTGGTGCGCAACCCAGCAGCCTTAGAGATTGCCGCAGCTATCAAAGGGGTGGTGTTTGATAAAACCGGCACGCTGACCGAGGGCAAAATGAGTGTTGTCGCGGCACATTCGTCGCCCGAAATGGATCTTTCTCCTGAAGAACTGATTTCCCTGGCAGCCGCAGTGGAACAATTTTCTGAACACCCCATTGCCAAAGCGATCCTGGCTGCAAACCAGATGTCCCTGCTGCCATCCAGTGAATTTAAAATTTTGCGAGGCATGGGGGCCAGTGCCTATCTTGGCAGTGATTTTCAGCAGCGTGTTTTGGTTGGATCTAGGAATTTTTTACAGGTCATGGATGATCACCCGCTTGTCAAACAAACTTTGGAAAATACAACCCGGGGCGAAACCGTTGTTTGGGTTGGCTGGGACGAATCCCTGGCTGGATATATCGCCTTACGAGACCAACCTAAACCTATGGCACATCAACTTATCAAGCAGCTTGAGGCTGATCACCTGGAGACAGTAATGCTGTCCGGTGACGGTGAAATCACTTCAGCCATCATCGCCAGAGAAATCGGCATTCAAAACTTCCAGGGAGATTGTCCCCCCGAATCAAAGGCCAAACGCATCCAGGAATGGCAGAATACAGGAACACGTGTAGCGATGGTCGGCGACGGAATCAACGACGCTCCTGCCCTGGCCCAGGCCGATCTGAGCATCACGGTCATGGGTGGCACCGCCATCGCTGGGGAGACCTCAGATGTGCTGCTGATGCAGCCTGATCTCTTCCTGGTGCCCTGGTTTATCGAAGCGTCCCGGCAGACCCGCCGGATCATTCACCAAAACCTTGGCTGGGCTTTTTTGTATAATTTAATCACGGTTCCCCTTGCCAGCCTTGGATTGATCAGTCCAATGCTGGCAGCCATCACCATGGCCTGCAGCAGCCTGCTGGTGGTAGGAAATTCGCTCCGATTAAAAAACCGGATCAAAGGCAATCCTTGAGAAAGGGATTCTCTTCCTACGCACATCTGATTTGTTACAACTTACCAGTTAGAATTTGCTAAGCGGGTTAACACAGAAACCATTTTATCCAGAGCGGGGCAGGGTTCACCTGCTGGGCAAGCCACCTGGAACCCTGCGGCTGATCAACCAGTAAAAATAATGAGCAAGGATTAATCAAAACAGCAAGGCGGAAATTACTTCCTGTGTAGCTGCTTTCCAGACCAGGTTTGCCCGAGTTTGGCTTCGTTTAGATTGGATTACAATCAATTTTATATTTTCACGATTATTAATCATAGTGAGGAAATATGCCATTAACTAAACACATCGAACAACACTTTACCGCTACGGATACGGTTCGGGATATCGTCATAGGTATGTCTGACGGCTTAACAGTACCTTTTGCTCTCGCTGCCGGAATTTCCGGCGCAGTCACTGCCAATGGATTGGTAGTCACCGCCGGCTTGGCTGAGATTGCCGCTGGTTCCATCGCGATGGGTTTGGGCGGCTACCTGGCTGCCCGTACCGACAATGAACATTTCACTTCCGAACGCGAGCGGGAATGGGAGGAGACTGAGTCCGTTCCAGACGCAGAAAAAACTGAAGTCGCAGACATATTCCGCAGTTATGATTTACCAGAATCCCAGATTTCCCTGCTGGTAGAATCAATCAGCAGCAATCGTGATAAATGGGTCGATTTTATGATGCGTTTTGAGCTGGGTCTGGAAACGCCCAAACCAAAACGTGCCCGGCAAAGTGCTCTCACGATTGCCCTTTCATATATCGCCGGTGGAATGATCCCCCTTACTCCCTATATTCTGATTCATGATCTTCACACTGCCCTGTTGGTTTCAGTGATAGTGACTTTAGCAGCCCTATTCATATTTGGTTTTATTAAAGGACGCTTCACGGGAGCCAATCCATTAATAAGCGGTGGACAGACCATCCTGGTGGGTGGTTTAGCGGCAGCGGCGGCGTTTGGTCTGGCAAGATTAATTGGCTGAAATGCATTTTGATTTTCTTATCGGGCATACGGGATGTGCCAGTTGACAGCGTCTTTATACCCGAGAGGGTAAAACTGAACTCCTCGAGTGTTTTTCAATCAAACAATCAACCCGATTATCAGCGGGACGGTGCAAAATGAGGTGGACGGAATCCTGGTCCGAAGCTCGTTTCAATAATATTAAAAAACGAAACGGGAGGTAAATGATGCAAAACGCTGGTGAAATCCGTACTGCCCATAAATCCAGGCAATCCCATTGGTTTGGGATCTGGGGGGTGCGTAATTTTTATCACAAACTGGAAATACAAGCTCGGGCAGGGGCAGAATTCAATCTCGGTTATTTTTTGTTGATTATTGCGGCAAGTCTGCTTGCAACTGGTGGATTACTCGCAAATAGCGCAGCCGTGATCATCGGCGCCATGTGTATTGCTCCCTTCCTAGGTCCGTCCCGGGCTGTCTGTATCGGAGGTTTATTCCTGGACAGGAAAACCTTCTGGTGCGGTTTGATCAAACAACTGGTTGGATTATTTTTAGTCGGGGCTGGATTAGCCTACTTAATCACACTAATTTTGCTTGATTCCACACCTGGGATCGAGATTACCGACGAGATTTTGCTGCGGGCCATGCCCACGACAAAAGATGTGATCCTCACCTTGATCATCGCAGTAGCCGCAGGGGCGGGCGCTTCCCTGGCTTTCACTGCAGATCCTCATGTGGTTGATGAGCCCTGGGGTCAGCTTCTGGATGTCATGATTGGTGTCGAAATCGCCATCTCGTTGATGCCACCCGCAGCTGTTGTCGGGATCGGACTGGCTTTTGGAAATTTCGCGATCTCCCGCAACGCGGCTGCTTTATTGATTGTTAATGTCCTGGCGTTGGATGTTTTGGGAAGCATGTTAATCTTTTTATTACGAGGGATGAGGAAGCAGCATTTTGATCTGGAACGGGGCACCCGAAAAATTGCCGAATCAGCTCTGGGGGAAATTTCCGAAATGGTTCATCTAAATAGTGTGGTTGACATCACTTTACAAAACGACTCCGAAGCAGATATTTTTATAACTCTGCGGGGACACGCAAATGACATCTCAACGGATTTTGCTAAAGGAATCAGTCAAAGGGTTCTCGAACGAACCGCCTGCCGCAGTAAAATAACTGTTGAATTTTCACCTACCCAGATGTATGCTACCTGAAAAGCAAAATAGATATTCCCGGCATTTAACAATGCAGATAAAAGTACAGGAAATATGTTGGCATAATACCAGATCTGATAATATTAATTTGTGACCACAAATTGGCTCATAGGCAGTGATCTAGACCAATTTCAAATATCATCCAGGGCACTGATAATTCCGACCCGGGGGTTGCCGTGACAGTTTTTATTATTGATTTATTGAATGAACCCGTTTTTGTTAAAATTCTGATCGGGCTGACCGGCGTTGCCGTGATTATTGGGATCACCCGCCTGGTATTACTGAGATTGACCAAATCGATCGAAAACCCGGATCACCGCTACCGCATACGCAAGCTAATCGTCTTCCTGGGATATCTTTTTTCAGTACTGTTTCTGGCTGGAGAATTCAGCAATCAGCTCCACAGCGTCACGATTGCTTTAGGCGTGGCCAGCGCAGGGATTGCCTTTGCTTTACAGGAAGTGATTGTCAGTTTTGCAGGCTGGCTGGCCATTTCTTTCGGGCGCTTTTATAAAATTGGAGACCGGATTCAGCTTAGTGATACTGTCGGGGATGTGATTGATATCGGCGTTTTTTCGACTACCCTGATGGAGATTGGCGCCTGGATCAAGGGAGACCAATACAGCGGCCGGGTAGTTCGCCTGGCCAATAGCTTTGTGTTCACCGAACCGGTCTACAATTACTCGGCGGATTTTCCCTACCTGTGGGATGAAATCGTGCTGCCAATAATGTACGGCAGCAGTATCTCGGCAGCCAGGACTATCCTGCAGACGGCTGCTGACCAGGTGGTTGGCAAATACATCGAACTGGCCAAATCCGATTGGAAAAAAATCTACAACAAATACCGCCTCGAACATGAAAGCGTTGATCCCCTGGTCACCCTGATGGCTAATGATAACTGGATTGAGTTCACCCTTCGCTATATAGTGGATTACAAAAGCCGGAGGAGGACCAAAGATCAACTTTTTGAAAACATTTTGAACCAGATCGACCAGAGCAGCGGGCAGGTGAAAATCGCGTCCACCACGGTACAGCTGGTAGATCCTCATTTATTTAAAATAGATCTGTCGGACCCGCCAAGAAAACACTGAACTGATCCCTGCTGCAGATCGGATTCTTCTTATGCCCAGGACAAACCGGCAGCTGGGATGCTTTTCTCATTTGTTGATCTGGATTTATCTTGCGGTGGCAGACTGATTATCCAGCTAGCACTTTAGCGTTCCTGTTGACATTTCAGGCTAGGTTTTTTACACTGGAATCATGCCTGCCCGCGTTTATTCCTGCGCCGTGCTGGGGCTGGAGGGGGTCTTAGTTGAGGTAGAAGTGGATTTCGGCAGCGGTCTGCCCAACATCATTGTGGTCGGACTCCCGGATACCGCGGTAAAAGAAAGCCGTGAGCGGGTCCGGGCAGCCATTAAAAACATTCCCGTCAAGTTCCCCCGTAAACCAATTATCTTCAATCTGGCGCCAGCCAACGTGCGCAAGGAAGGTCCAGCCTACGACCTGCCCATGGCTGTTGGCATCCTGATCACTATCGGCATCCTTCCTCCTGACTCCGTAGACGACATGGTGATTGTTGGCGAGTTATCCATAGACGGGACGGTCCGCCATACCCCCGGGTTGCTTCCCATGGCTGCTCTAGCCCGGGAAGCGGGTTTCCGGACCATTTGCGTTCCGGCTGAGGATGCTGCGGAAGCAGCCCTGGTTCCAGATCTGCAGGTTT
>CAZUMG010000089.1:0-1804 GCA_964621895.1 uncultured Anaerolineales bacterium
TGGATCCCCAGTTGGATAAAGCGATTGAAGTTCTCTTAGCGCTTCCGTAAGGCTGAATAAAGGAGTATAGTTATGTTTTTCCTAAATCCCCAGTACCTGCTTTACATGGCTCCAGCAATTATTCTGATGATGGTAGCCCAATGGTACGTTAATTCCAATTACAGAAAATGGGGCAAGGTTCCGACCCGATCGGGATTAACCGGTGCACAGGCAGCCCAGCAATTAATTTCCGGGGGAGGCCTCAGTGACGTGGAAATCCAGCAAATTCCCGGGCAGTTGACCGATCATTATGATCCCCGCGATAAGACCCTCAGTTTATCAGCTGGGGTTTACCAGGGAAATTCTGTCGCTGCCGTGGCAATTGCAGCCCACGAACTTGGCCATGCATCCCAGGATCACGAGGGGTATTTTCCCCTGCGTTTGCGGTCTATGCTGGTGCCTGCTGTAAGTATTGGCTCCACCTTGGGGTGGATCTTGATTGTTGCAGGATTGGTGTTAAACATCATCGGGATTGCCTGGCTGGGGGTTTTCGCCTTCTCGGGTGGCACCCTGTTTGCCCTGGCAACCTTACCGGTTGAGCTGAATGCCTCGTCACGGGCCAAGGCCTTGTTACAAACCAGCGGAATCATTCTCTCCCAGGAGGAAGCCCAGGGGGTCAACAGCGTGCTGAATGCCGCTGCACTGACCTATATCGCCGCTCTGTTTACCGCTGTCATGCAGCTGCTTTACTGGATCTCGATCGTCTCGGGTGGTCGGGGAAGGCGGCGCTGAGGTTCATCCACCAACCGGCCAGAATCATTATTAGCTACCCAAATTAAACACAAAGCCTCCGAAAGGAGGCTTTTTTTATTACCAGATAAAGCAGATCAGGAAAACAAACCTGGCATCACTGCCTGGACAGCGGAAAGCAGTATGCGGGAAGTTCTGCTGAACAATTTTATTTTCGGGTTTTTCAAAGGGCAAATCTCCCAGCTATTTAATAAATCGATCGTCAGATCTTTTTCCCGGGATATTACCGCGGCTTTTTTCCAACCAACCGATCCTCACGGGACCCGGGGAATCAAATTCAGGCACATAGGGTTTGATATCTAACAGCGGGGTGCCATCTAGGATATCCACATTTTCAATCTCGAGGGTATTGCCGGTAATCCGCACAAGTTTGACCACAGAGATCCCAATGGCATTCGGCCGCCGGGGAGCCCGGGTGGCAAAAACACCATGCTGCTGGTCGTCCAGAAAAGGTTTTACCTGCAGTTGAGCTTCTTTTGCCTGGTGAAAATAATAGGTCAAAATCAGGTGAGAAAAGCCCTCCAGGTCCATTAAACCGGATGCCAGGTCCGGGTCAACTGTCAGGTATCCTTGGATACCTTCAGCGGCAGAGGGTTGAATCGGCATCCCCGCCAGCTGCTTAAAAGGGCTGTGGATCTCTCCAATCGGACGAAAAAAGATGTTTTCATTTTCCATGCTACGATCCTCCCAATCAGGACAAAATCTGGGTGATCAACCTCACGCCCGCCCGATGGATTTGCCGGAAAGAAGCGCCCTGCCCCAGAGCTGCCAGGACAGCCGGAATGTCTTCCACGATTGATCCAGCCAGCAGGTTTACACCATATTCAGCCAGGATCGGGCTAAGAGGGGTAGAAGGTCCCAGCAGCAATACATAAGCATCCGACCGGCAGAGCGATAATAGCGTTGGCAGGGTTTGATTGATAAAGGTCATCCCGGTAATAGCAACCAGGTCAGCTTTCGGCAGGAGATCTGGTGCAGCGCTGGCTGGCAGATCAGCCCCCGAAGGATTTAGATC
>CAZUMG010000089.1:1904-6804 GCA_964621895.1 uncultured Anaerolineales bacterium
AGCCGGGAGCAAATCAAAAACTGACCCTCTCTGGGTACCAAAGGAGTTTGACCAAACCCAACCCTCACGGTATAATGTTTCGTCGGTAGTTGAGTATGAACTTTTAAGGAGTAACCAGAAGATGCCAAAACGGACGTATCAACCGAAAATTAGGCGGCGAGCCCGCGTCCATGGGTTCCGACAGCGGATGAAAAGTAAAGGCGGCCAAGACGTGTTAAAGCGGCGCCGTCTCAAGGGCCGCTACCAGCTTGCCCATACAAAGAATAATCATGTCAAGAATCCTAATTGGAACAGTTAAGCCTGGAATGTTAAAGTTCCCGTGGAACGGAGATTTCGCCTAACGAGTTCAATTGAGATCAAGCGGGTGCGGCGGTTGGGACAATCATATGCCCACCCGCTTCTAATTTTGATTATACAATCCGGGGGAAAACCAACCTCCCGGTTTGCGGTGACAGCAGGCAGATCAGTCGGCAACGCGGTCAAGCGGAACCGGGCAAAACGTTTGCTCAGGGCTGCCCTCCGGGAGCTGATCGAGGATCTCAAACCCGGGTACGATGGGGTTTTAGTTGCCCGCAAACCGCTGGCAGCTTCCTCCAGCAGGGAGACGGTTAAAGCTTTGAATTCCCTGCTTAAAAAGGCTGGCCTGCTTGATAGAAAAACAAATGGAAAACCAACTCATTTTGGATCATGACCATCACAGCTATGAGACCCGGGATCCTTCCTTAAAGGATCTTGAACTGTCTCTCTGGACCGTTTTACGCTATCCAGTCCTGGCTTTGATCCTGCTTTACCAAAAGACCTTATCCAAAGCGCTGCCGGAGAATACCTGCCGATATTACCCCAGCTGCTCACATTATTCCTACCAGGCCATCTATAAATATGGCATCCTCCGGGGAGGTATTCTGAGTATCTGGCGCATTCTACGCTGTAACCCCTTCTCTCAGGGAGGATTTGACCCGCTCAAATAATCTCACCACGAGATCTAAACTATGAAAACAAATAAAAAATATTTCTTAATACTGCTGCTGATCATCTTTACTCTCGGCTTGGGAGCTTGTTCCGGGCGGCGGATCGCTGCCACAGGATGGTCGGGGATCAACGTAAATGAGGATAGTGTTTATTTCTCTTATGGACCTCATGCCTACGCGCTTAATCTGAATAATGGAACCCAACGCTGGCAGTATCCAGCAGAGGCAGACAATAAGGTTGATTTTTATGCTGCTCCGGTGCTTGCCGATGAAGGAACCCAATTAATCGTCGCCAGCTATAACAGCTCGCTCTACAGCGTAAATCCGGGAACTGGCATTCAAAACTGGGCATTTAATAACGCCACTAACCGTTATATCGCCTCACCCCTGGCAACTGAACAGGGAATCTTTGCTCCCTCGTCAGATAACACCCTGTACGCGGTAAATTTTGATGGTGGCTTAATGTGGAAATTCACCACAAATGATCCCCTCTGGGCTTCACCAGCTTGGTCAGAGAGCTGCGGTTGTATTTACCAGGCCTCCATGGACCATTACCTGTATGCTCTCAACCCGGAGAATGGAAAACTGCTCTGGAAATCTGCTGACCTGGGAGGACCCATGGTCAGCCCCCCAGCTGTCAGTGATACCGGCTTGATCCTGCTAAGCACCTTTGACAATGAAGTGATTGCCCTTGATGAAACCAGCCATGGGGTAGTCTGGCGCTTTAAAACATCGGATTGGGCCTGGGCCAGTCCTGTCATTGACGGGAACCAGGTATATGTCAGTGACATTGCAGGTATTTTTTATACCCTGGATTTGGAAACCGGCAGCGTGCTTTGGCAGCTGCAGCCCGGAGGCGGCATTTACTCCGCGCCATTGGTCAAGGACGATTTAATCTATATTTCAACGGATACCAGCAGTTTGGTGGTGGTCAGCAAAGACGGCGTTGTCCAGCGCAATCAGCCCATTGAAGGAAAATTATATGCCAGCCCGGCAGCGGCGGGAGACACCTTGCTTCTGGCTCCATCAGAAGCAGAATTTTTCCTGGTCGCTCTCAATCTGAGCGGTGTACAAATCTGGGGATTTCCCCCACCTAAATAATAAGAACCCAGCCGGTACCCGGCCTTAACAAATTACAAACAGGAAAATATTATGTGGGATGCATTTATCACCTTAATGATTAACGTTCTGCTCTTCATCTATAATTTGATAGGCCAGAATTTTGGTTGGGCCATCATCATTTTTACCGTGCTGGTCAGGGTTGTGACCTATCCTCTGACTGCCCGCCAGATGAAAAGCAGCAAAGCCATGCAGGATTTGCAAAGCTCCAAAAAATGGGCTGATATCCAAAAGAAATACAAAGATGATAAAGAAACCCTGGCCCAGAAACAAATGGAGATTTATAAAGAGATGGGCATCAGCCCGTTTGGATCCTGCCTGCCGCTGTTAATCCAATTTCCGGTCATTATTGGGCTCTACCAGGCGATCATCCGGACTCTGGCGGTAACCCCGATCCAGCTGGTAAATCTATCCAAGCATATCAGCGATGGGGCTAACTTGATTCCAATCAAAAGCCATTTCTGGTGGATGGAACTCAGCGAACCTGAGCGACTGCCAATCCTTGGAGTTGCTATTCCTGTCCTGGCTATACTGGTTGTGATCACCTCTTATATCCAGACCAAGATGGTCACGCCGGCTGGTGGACCCGCAGATGGAGGACAGGGCGCTCAAATGACCCAGGCGATGACCCTGTATATGCCTTTCTTTATGGGTTATCTGGCATTAACATTTGCCTCCGGCCTAGCGCTGTATTTTATTGCCACTAATATAGCCACCATTGCCCAGTATATGATTACCGGGCAGGCAAACTTTAAGAACATGCTTCCCTCACTGCCGTCCAGGAAATAAGACTGAATTTATCAAAGCGTGAGGTTATCTGAGAGGACATATGAACAACAACCGCGCAACCCTTGAGGTTATTGCACAAACCGTCGAGGAAGCTATTGAAAAGGGGTTAGCTGATCTGGGATTACCACGAGACGCAGTAGAGATTACCGTACTGGATGAAGGCGGCCAGGGCATCTTAGGGATTGGTTCCCGGCAGGCCAGGGTCCGCATATCTATCCTAGCACCAGGTGAAGAACAATCTGGGGACTCCCCGGATGCAGTCTCTGATGAAGACAAGGATGCGGCTTTAAATCTGACCGAGGAAATTGTCAGGGAATTACTGGAAAAGATGAACCTGACAGCCACTGTGAATGCCAAGTATGGAGAAGAAAGCGATAAGCTTCCCTTCCGCCCAATCCTGGTTGACATTTCAGGCAATGATCTCAGCATTTTGATCGGCCGCCGGGCAAAAACCCTCAATGCTCTCCAATACATCACCCGGTTAATCCTGGGGAAAGAACTGGAGCACGGCGTTCCGCTGAGTATTGATGTCGAAGGATATCGGGAGCGGCGGGAATTACAAATCCGCCAGCTGGCTCGCCGGGTCGCCGAACAGGTTGCTGATACCAAACATGAACAAGCCCTGGAACCAATGCCGCCTAATGAGCGGAGGCTTGCCCATCTCGAGCTGCAGGATGAAACCTCGGTGTATACTGAGAGTATTGGCGAGGAACCCTACCGCAAAGTGATCATTTATCCCCGGGATTAATTCCCTCTCATTCGATCAGTGAACTGGCAGTGAAGAGATTTCCCTGCCAGTTTTTTTTACGGGCTATTCTCAATCAGGTATAATTCAGCCATGAACCGCCAGCCGGGGAACCCTGTACCTGATTATTTGATTTTAGGCCATATCACCCGGGATCTAGTTGAGGGCGGATACCGACTGGGAGGGACGGCAGCTTACTCTGGCTTGCTTGCCAAACGGATGGGATTACGAGTTGCCCTGGGTACTTCCCATAACCAGGAAATCATCCCGGAAGAGCTGACCGGTATAGAGATTCACAACCAGGCTGCAGCAGGTACCACGACCTTTAAGAACATCTACACCGCCTCAGGCAGGCAACAGGTCCTGGTAGACAAAGCGGCTGATCTGGATCTCAACCAGCTGCCAGAAAGCTGGTTAAAAGCAAAAATCATTCACCTGGCACCCGTAGCCCGCGAAATCAGTCTGGAGATCGGGAATCAATTTTCCCATGCCGCCCTGGCCTATTCCCTGCAGGGCTGGCTGAGAGACTGGGCTCAGGATGGCCGGGTGCGGCCAGTACCCTTGCCTGACCTAGTCATCCTGGCTCCAAAAAAGTCAGCGGCTTTTTTAAGCATTGAAGACCTGGGTTTTGAGCGCTCCCAGCTGGATTATCTCCAGGAAACCTTTCCGTTGTTTTTTCTCACCAGGGGAAGCCAGGGCGCCGAGCTGTTCCAGCGGGGAAAGCTGACCTCCATCTCAACCGAGCTGATCGAGGAATTAGATCCCACCGGTGCTGGAGATATTTTTGCAGCAGCATTTATAATAAGCTGGGCATTGAAAGGAAAATCAATCCTTGACTCAGCCCGGTTCGCCTCAGCCCTGGCAGCCATTTCGGTCACCAGACCAGGCATTGAAGGCGTACCTACAGAAAATGAAATTCAAGAGATTTTAAAGATGGACTAAAACCTATGGGATTGATATATACCATTGCCAATCAAAAAGGCGGGGTCGGAAAAACCACCACAACCGTAAACCTGGGAGCCTTCCTGGCCTATTATGGGAAAAACGTGCTTTTAGTGGATATTGATCCTCAGTCCAACGCCACTTCCTCCCTGGGCATCGATAAAAACACGGTTAAAGGGGGGACTTACCAGGCGCTGCTGGAAGAGCGGGACATCCAGGAATATATCCTGCACAACCCAAAATTAAATTTATCTATCCTGCCGGCTTCCCCGGACCTGGCGGGAGCAGAAGTTGAACTGGTTAATGAAGTTGGCCGGGAAAACCTGCTTAAAAGGAA
>CAZUMG010000090.1:0-3499 GCA_964621895.1 uncultured Anaerolineales bacterium
GTTGCAAACCCATCCTCGGGTGATCATTATGGATTTGCTATCTCCATTAATGATAATGACAAAGCCGGAACTCTTAAACAGCAGACTGTTGTTAGCAATGTGGCAACACGATATTATGCGGATCCTACCACCTGGGGAGACCTTTACTTAAAATAGGTTAACCGTTGTTGAAACAAAAGAGCGGAACAGGTTCCTGTTCCGCTCTTTTTATATCAGGCAGGTAAATTTAATCAAGATATGCTTGTAGTTTTTCCTGGATGCGTGGGTTCCTTAATCTACGCAGAGCCTGGGCTTCGATTTGGCGGATTCGCTCCCGGGTCACACCCATCTTTTTCCCTACTTCATTTAATGTCAGGGTTCTCCCATCGATTAAACCGTATCTCATCTCAAGGATCCTGGTCTCTCGAGGAGGAAGTTCTGCTAAAGCTTCCTGGAGGTGCTCCCTTAATAAAATCCCGGTGGCTTCTTCATCTGGTGGGATTACATCAGTATCCGCAATAAAGTCACCCAGTTGGGCGTCATCTTCTTTGCCGGTAGGCATCTCTAAAGACAGCGGTCGCCGGGCATGTTTCATCATATCCTGGATATCATCTGGTGTGACATCTAATGCCTCTGCTAGTTCATCCGTGTTCGGCTCTCGATTAAGATCCTGTTTGAGCTGGTGCTGCATACGGATCATCTTGTTAATTTTATCGCCCATATGAACCGGGACACGAATTGTTCGTCCCTGATCAGCAATTGCCCTGGTGATTGCCTGGCGGATCCACCAGGTCGCATAGGTGCTGAACTTATAGCCCCTATCTCGTTCAAATTTCAGGGCAGCGCGCATCATCCCAATGTTGCCTTCCTGAATCAAGTCGAGAAATGCTACCCCTCTGCCAACATATTTTTTTGCGATGCTGATAACCAACCGGGAGTTGGCCTGGATGAGGTGTTCAAAAGCTTCCCAGCCCTTGTCGACTATTTCACTCAGGTTTTCCCTCTCTTCCAAAGTCAGTTCCTCTTCAGCTAGCTTAACTTGTGCCCTGCGACCCTTATCAATCAGGCTGGTTAAAGTCTGCTCTTCATCGCGTGTCAGCAAGGGTACCTTGCCGGCTTGTTTGATGTATAATCCTACGGTATCATTTGTGCTGATATTTTCCAGTGGATCTTCGTCATCAAAAAGGTCATCATCATGATCAACTAATTCATCCGAATCATCATGACCATCGGCCTTGTCTTCTCCCGGTTCCTCATCCTCAATAAATTCTTCCGCTTCTGCTTCGTTCTCAACGTAAGGAATATCGGCAGTTAACAAGGCAGAAAAAGCCTCTTCAAGCTGATCTACGTTATTTTCTGCTTTCGGATAGATAATGGCAATATCGTCCAGGGTGACATACCCCTTATCACGCCCCATCTGTAGCAGACGGGCAAGGGGGTTTTCTTGTTCAAGAATTGGATTCTTTAGGGTAACTTTACTCATACTCACAGCAACTTTTAAGTTTATAGTCTTAAAGACATTTAAAACCCATCCACGGTGGTCAATGGATGGGTTTTGCTTTTGATTGGAGCCTCATTATAGCATAGTGTTGAACTTTAATAAGGACAATTTTTAATTCAAATAATAGATTAATAATCTCTCAATGAGATAACTTGAAAATCTAACGCTTAAATTAACAACTTTAAGCACCGCATTCCAACCCTTGCTCCTCGTTAAAAATCATTTTAATGCTGCGAACCACTGACTGAGGATTTCCTCGGCAGGTTTGCCGTGAATGGATATGGACTTATCTTGTAATATTGCAGGAGCATAGTACCCCTCGGAAATAATCCCGGAGACCCAGCTCTTTTTTGTAGCCGCAGATAATAAAGCTGTGTACACGCGAGCCTGCTCTCCGAAATCAATTCCTAAATTTGGGATCTCAGGCGCAGGAGTAGTAAAATCAGAAAATTGATTGCAAGGCAAGTCAGCATCTGGCAAGCAATCGGAATTCCAACCGGCAACTGATGGATACGCTATTCGCAGCACTAATAATTTATTATCTGGTTTTAACCAATCAGACCAAAAAATATTAACTTCGTCATCCAGGGATAAATTGGCATTGTTGGTTAAGTCTTCTAAGGCCGATGATTGGGAAACCTGCAGGGCAGGGTTCCAATTGAGATGAACCTGATCAACCTGTTCTAAGTATAAAGGTAGATGATCGCTGGTTGGGAGAGACATCGTCCAAGCGATTGTTCCAGAGAAGTGAGACCTGACATCACTGACAATCTCTGCCCAGCGCAGTTCTGAATCAGCCGGAACGCCAGAAGGATCGCCATTTGCCAATTTCCCTCCTGGCAGGGCTGGAATCAGCCAATCTCCACCCAGGATTAACATCTCATTTCCCTGGATTTCAGCAGCCTCAGCAAAATGAACTGCAAATGAGTGGTACTGATCAAACCAGCTGTTCCACCAGCTGAAATCTCTGGGTGCAGATTGCCACCAGTCATCAGGGGACCCAGGAAAATGGGGTTGGGGATTTAAAGCAACTTTTAGATCATTGGATCTGGCAGTTCCTGACATGCTGGAAAGGTCAAACCAGAGAGGATCTTGATTGGGATCAGGTTCGATCACAGGTGGGTCTTGATGGGTGAGTGTCCAGGTGGGGGTTAACACGATCCAACCGGCATTGCCGCGGGTAATCATGGAAATTGCGGATGAAATCCGAACAGAATCCGCGGGCTTGGATCCAGGCATGAATTCGATCCCTGTGATGAAGTCCTTCCCCCTTGGCGTGATCATTGGGAGGGGAATGGATTCGGAAAGCGACCCGTCTTGCAGCCAGGTCCACTGGTCCACAGTATCAGCAATATATTGGGGTTCCGCACTTGGTTCAGCTGCCCGACCCTGGGGAGATTCACCTGCTGTTGCCGCATCATCTGCAATCCCACATTCTCCTTCCCTGCAGTAGCGGTAGGTCAAATCTGACAGGATATCAAAAGGCGAAAAAAGGATAAAAACCCAATGGTTTGGAGCTAATTCCGTCATAGGGAGGGGTGGTGTCCACCCGTAAGGGTTGAATTGGATGTAGATTTGTTCGTCGGCAGGAGTAGAATCCGGTGTCCAGAGATCAAAGGTAATCGATGCTTTGGTTCCAGCTTTCCAGGTAATTACTTCATCAGAAAGCTGGATGGGATGATCCGGAACAATAAATCGCCGCACGTTAAATTTACCATCAGGGTTATGTTCTGCATTCCAAAACCCATCACCGAGAGTGTACTTATAGCGGATTTCAGCGCCAACGGGAAGGGATAGGATGATTCCATACCGAGTGTCACCAGTAAATGTCAGTAAGGGCATTCTGTCAGGAATAGTGTTTATTCCCCCGGGAAGATTCCCAAACGTGTTTCCCAGCTGGTAAAGGTTTCCGGCCAGGCGCACGCTTTTTTCCGGGGTTCCGATGGGTACATTTACCAGAAAGGTCACATCAACATAATCGCGGGGAGAAATGGATAAATTGGCATCCGTATTCGCATG
>CAZUMG010000090.1:3599-6794 GCA_964621895.1 uncultured Anaerolineales bacterium
TGTTCATCATCCTGGGTGTGCTCAATGACGGCGTATTGATTCTGGCGGGTATAGCGGTATTTTAGAATGGTATGCTGGGGCACAATCAAAGTAGTTTTATAAATCAACCCCTGGTCAAGATCAGCTTCTCCCATAGCAGGTTCCATCGGATGAGCCTCAGCGTTTACGCCTAGTCCGGTTACCTCATCCAGGGTGCTCAGATAGATAATTTCCCCTTCCGGGGTATTCAGCGGAACCTGGACATAAAAGGTGACTTCAACCATTAGAGGGGCGGATTCATCTGCTGATAAACTGGGAAATATGCTTTTAAGCGATATGCCGCTGCAGCTGCTGAGTAGCAGAGATCCAAGAACTATCAGGCTGGGGATAATCCGGTATTTTCTGGGAACTGACATATCAGATCTCCGTCTTAATGAGATGGATGAGGATTTCAATGTTCTGTAATTTTCGGATAGGTAGCTCAATTTTTTTCTGCCCTGTAAGCTTGATAATGAATGCTCCCTTATGAACTGAGATTCCTTCTAAATACTCCCAGGGAATCTCCTGTTTAGGTAGGAAAAGGGATTGTTTTGAAATGGAGACTTCCCCGAAAGGAAGGATCTCTCCGTTTTTAAAAGCCTGGATTAGTTGTGGTTTCAAACGACCATACACCTGTTTTTTAATAGTTTTTTTTAAACCTTCCCGGTCAATAAGATCTGGATGGCAGAGCAGGGGTGAGTACCTCCTGGAAAAAAGGATCAAATAATGTTTTATGCGCTTGATCACACCAAAATAGGATTTGTTGATTGAATAACTGGTGATGCCTTGAATATCTTCCCAATTGAGCATCCGGTTTCTTCCAGAAGGTGAATGAAAGTGCAATCCCCATCGATAGACATCTATCCAGGTGTGGGATTTCTTTAGCCGTCTGAGGGAATATAAAAGCAGGATAATAACTAGAATCCCACCAATAATAAACCAGGTCCTGCCCCAGGAGGCAGCCGCAGCCGGACCATAGTTAGAATATCCATACAAGGTACGCCAAAAACCAAAGACAATCGGTATAAAAACTATCACTATGAGTGGTAAAAAAACTCGAAGCAGATCCCGCCAGCGCAACTCCTGAAGGTGATAACGGGTGATGGGGGTACCAAGTTGAGATCGTTTCATACAAACTAACCAAAAAGTAGCCTCGATGGAATAGATTGCCTAGATTATATTCTAGAATAGGTTAGTTTGCACAACAACCAGGAACCAGCATTCCCTCCGGGTGCCGGTTCCTGGCTAAGTCTCAGGCTGGTATAAAATAAACGTCGGTGGGTTTAAGTTTGCTGTTTCTGATAAATTGAGGTTGGAGTTTCATCCCAATCCAATCTAGGCTTGCTTCCTGAGGATCAACACCCATTAATCTGCTGAGCAGCAAGGTGTTGACATCCTTAAATTCGACCAATACAAGCACATACGGGGTCTGATCCAGGAATTCTTCGGAGCCAAAATGGCAGACTGTAAATGCGTGGATGGAAGCTTCATTCTCAGTGATGTCAATCCACTTGGTTTCCTCTCCAGTAAACATGTCATGCCCACGGGGAGTGGCATAGGTATATCCCGTTTCCAGATCCTGATTAGCGAGAATTTTTTTATTAGCCAAACCTGCAAACCAGGGGCTATCTTGAGCATAGGAGTGCAGGTAAACTATACTGTACTGTTGCTCTATTTGAATAGGCGCCATTTCTTTCAACCAGGCCAAAGCTTCCGGCGTGGTATCAAGAGGAAAGGGCAGACCGTGGACGATGGTACCACCAAGAGTTTCAGGTTGTTTATCGGGTAATTTTGCCATGGATCCTCCCTAGTCCTTTTCCAGGATACTAACGGTTACATATGTTCCAGTCCCGGCATGAGAATGGATAGCGCCTTTCCGGGCATTCTTAACTTGCAAGGCGCTGTCCTTAAAATGCTTTTCTATCGACGCCTGCAGCTGCCAAATCGCAAAAACTGCCTGCATCAGCCCAGTTGCTCCAACTGGGTGGCCGCAGGCAATTAATCCCCCCGATGGATTAACCGGACAACTCGGTTGATCCGAAAGATTCAATCCATAATCTATCCCGGGCAGGAAGGCTTTACCGGAGGCAGCAAAGGGACCACCTTCTCCGTAACGGCAGAGTCCCAGATCCTCATAAGTTTGAATTTCACTGGAGGTATAAGCGTCATGGAGCTCAACAAAATCCAGTTCATCCAGAGGGTCCTCAATGCCAGCATGTTTATAGGCCATATTGCCGGCAGTTCGTCCAGCACGGAAAGAATGCACGCCTGGGTAGCGGGTACCGTTCGACCAGAGATCCTGATAGTATTTCATGGTTTCCCTGGAATTCTTTTCCTGCTCAGTGGCGTACTTTTTAATAAAGGTATCAAAATCAAAATGGGGGCGATCAGACATGCGCATCGCATCAGTTCCCCTGCCAATACCGGTGATTTTCACCAGCGGCCGGGGTATATTAGCCCCCGCCTGCTCCAGCTTTTTTATCCCCTCTTCCGACGCTAGAATAGTAGCAGCGGCGCCATCAGACATAACGCAGATATCCAACCTGGTAAGCGGCCAGGCGACCATGGGGGCATTGCGGACATCCTGGATTGAGTAACGCTGCCTTTTTTGGGCATAAGCATTGTGGAAGGCATTAATGTGGTTTTTTACACTGACATGGGCCATTTGTTCCACAGTTGTTCCGAATTCCTTCATATGGCGGGTAACCATCATGGCATAATAGCCAGAATAAAAACCACCTACCGGGTAATCAAAGGACACATCAGATGCCAAGGCAATAAATTCATTGCCTTTCCAGGTCTCCACATGGCTCATGGTTTCAAAACCATAAGCAACTACTACATCCATGTGCCCGCTGGCGATGGATTTCCAGGCTTCCTGAAAGCATATCCCACCGGTCGCTCCACCACCTTCTACCCGGTGGCTAGGTTTGGGGCACAAACCCAGGTAATCATGGGCCATAATTGCTGCCATGAGCTGACGGCTGAAATGGTCAGAAAAGTATGACGCTACCGATCCATCGACTATTTCAGTGAAGGCTGGAAAATTAATTTCCAGGTCGTTGATGGCGTACTCATAGGCTTCTTTGACCACTGCTGGAAAGGTTTTATCTGGACGGGCTTTAGCAAATTTGGATACTCCTCCGGAGATTGCAAAGACAGGTCTCATTAATCCAC
>CAZUMG010000091.1:0-6780 GCA_964621895.1 uncultured Anaerolineales bacterium
CGCTGGTCGGTATAGCCAGACTCTGATCTGGCGATTTCAAAGATTAATGCCCCGGCATTGATTTCCCTGGCAATTCGGAAAATAATCCGGGCAGCATAAAAGGTCAAACCGCGCAGGTTAATCGCGGGAACGGTGAAATTATTCGGCAGTTCCCCCCGGCCGCGGGCCATATACAGGTCATGAATTGACTGGGGGTATACTCCATACAAAGCGGCAACTTTTCGCACCAGGTAGCAGGCGATATAGCGCTGGTCGGCATCTGGATCCAGCACAGCGGCTTTAACAAGATTTTCTATGGTAGCTTGCAGTTTTTCCCCATCGATAATGGTGATGTGATCATTTTCCAGAATCACAGAGCCATCCAATAGCTTCAGCAGTTCTACTTGTTTTTCAAGATACATCGTTTCTCCTCGTAATCCTTAGATAATCATACGGGTACATTATAAACCTTCCTCACCCAGCTGCAAGGGAATGGGTGGATCTTCGGGATTTTATTTACCGGCTGGTATCAGAATTCTATAAAAACGAATTTCCTATCAGGTGAGTGGGTCTGAATATCAGGTATAATAAATTGGCAAGTTTATTTTTTCCATAGAGGAGGAAAAATGGCTGATTTTCAAGGGCAAATTGAATCCCAGCGGGGCAAGTTGAAAGAACTGCTCCTCAAGGTTCCCGGGTTTAAGGGTTATATCGAGATGGAAGACCGCCGGACAGCTGATAAGCTGCTCCGGGAAATCGTGGCTGATCGCTACCAGGAACAGCTTGATAAATTAACCGGGATTCAAACCGAGTTTGTCGATCGAGGTGACCTGGCTTATGTGGGTGATCTTGAAACTGTTGTGGTAAAAATTCGTACATTTATTGATCGGATCAGGCATGCTGCCTATGGATATTCCAGTTTCTTCTCTGCCATCAAGATTGACGCTGAGAAATTGGATCGGCTGTATGCTTATGACCAGGCTTTGCTGGATGGCATTGAGAATTTTGCAAGCAGCTTGGACAGCCTGGCCGCGGAAGTGGATACCGATAAGATCAAGACCTTGATCGCTTCACTAAAAAACCAGGCCCAGGAAATGGTTACTAAAGGCGACCAGCGAAAAGAAGAAATAACCCGGGACGATCAGATTCCAGGGGCTGACCTGAGTCCCAGTGAATAAGGACTAATCTACTAAAGAGGAGAGAACTCAATGGCCAGGATTTTTGATGTAATTGAATATCCAAACGAGATGAAGGATGAGTTGATTCACCGTTTTCCGGAAGGGGAATCGGGAGATTTCAGAATAGGCTCACAGGTTATCGTTCGGGAAGCGCAAACGGCGGTATTTTTCAGAGATGGGAAGGCTCTGGACACTTTTGGACCCGGACGCCATACCATCACCACGGCAAATATCCCCTTATTGATTGACGTGATTAAAAAAGCCTTCTCCGACAAAACGCCCTTCACGGCAGAAGTATATTTTGTCTCCCGTCGGGAATATCCTGATGAGAAATGGGGTACACCCCAACCAATTATTGTCCGCAACCCCGGCATGGGTCTGGGGATTGCCCTGCTGAAAGGGTTCGGGACTTATGGTTACCAGATCTCTGAACCCCAGCAATTTGTGACCCAGCTGGTTGGCGCCCAGGGCATGTTCAGGACCCAGGATATTGAAAACCGTTTACGAAATATCCTGCTGACCACGATGACTGACTTGCTGGGTGAAACTGCCCTGAAAAACGATGTCACCAACCTGGTAGGTATGCTCAACGAGATCAGCGCAAGCGTTAGGGCAAAAGCAAGCGACCAGTTTTCCGCCCTTGGCCTGGAATTAAAAACCTTCCTGATTGCCAACCTGCGCCCGTCAGAAGAATCCATCCAGGAACTTCGCAAAATGGGTGTTCTGGACATGGAAACCTACACACGCCTGCAGGCAGCAGATGCCCTTTTAGAAGCTGCCCAGAATCCCAGCGGTGGAGCCGGTTTAACGGCAGGCATTGGGGCTGGCATGGGGGTGGGAAATATTATCAACCAATCCCTAAAGGATATGACCGGCGGCGGTGGTGGAACCGGGGCCGGAGTGGCAATGCCCGATGTGATGAGCCCAGCGGAAGCCGCCCAATTCCTGAAGGTTTCCGAAGAAGATGTGCTGGCCGCCCTGGAAGCCGGTGAGCTTAAAGGCAAAAAACTCGGCAAGGCCTATCGGATCAGCAAAGATGCCCTGATGGCTTTTTTGAACGGCTAAAAATAAACGCTTAACAATAAACAGCCTGGTATTCACTTTTACCAGGCTGTTTATTTTACTCATATTGTTCTTAAACGATCGATTTCAGACCGTAATAATCCTGGACAGTTTTCAGGGCTTGGGTCGAGAGAGCAGACTCTCCTTTGGATTCCTTGCGGATTAATTTTTTCAACTGCCGGGCATGTAGGGTGGGGACGGGAGCATTATCTGCTTCCACCACGGCTTTTTCGTTAGAGAAAACCAGGGCGGTTTGGATCTTCGGCATGCTAAACTCAGGAATTTTCTCCAGTGATTTTTTCAGCCGTTTCAAGCTGGCTGCGATCTCGCTCTCCGGGCTGCCCAGGCTGTCCTGGGCAAAAAAATTCATATAAAAATTGCCACCAATTTTTTTCCAACGTCCTCTTTTAGAGTCGTAAACGATTTTCCCTTTTTGGGGGAAAGGGAATAATATCCAGATTCCAGCAGGGCCTACCAGGAGATGGGAGACCGGGCTTTGATAGTGGTAGAGGGCATACTGATCATCCAATCCTTTTAAGGCGGCGTCCAGTTCCTCGTCTGGTCGAGGAGACCGTCCAAACCGGTTGGCGTAAAAAATACCAACCTGGGAAAGGGTGAATCCTACCACCAGGGCAATGACTGAATAGCTGATCTGGTCCTGGTAGCGGAAGCTGAAGTACATGCCGGCAGCCAGGATCAAAATGGATAGAATACCGCTGTACTTCCCGATCCGATTGTTGCGTTTTACCAGTCTTTCATTACGGACGATAACCATTTAATTCTCATCTCCTTCCATACCCGGTTGGACAAGCTGGGCCAGGATAGCTGCCTTCAGGCTGGGCAATAATTGGGCATCTACGGCTTGTTTGGCTCGTTTCAGTGAGTTTACCAGAGCCAGGGCATCTGATCGGCCGTGACCTACAAAAACCAGGCCGTCAATTCCTAAAAGAGGGGCTGCGCCGATTTGGCGGGGATCCATAACTTTCCTTAAACTCCTGAATGCCGGCATTGCCAGGGCAGCCCCAATTTTTGTTCGCAGGCTGCCTGATAACTGTTCCTTCATGATTTCAAGCAGCAGCTTTGAGACAGCCTCACTGGTTTTAATCAGGACGTTGCCAGAAAATCCATCACAGACAATCACGTCGATTTCTCCACCGAAAAACTCTTTGGGTTCGGCGTTGCCAACAAAATTCAGGGCACTATTTTTAAATAGGGGATATGAGTCTTTCACCAGCTGGTTGCCTTTGCCTTCTTCTTCACCATTTGAAAGCAGGGCGACTTTTGGCTGGTTAATGCCGAGTACTTTTTCTGCGTAGATCGATCCCATGATCCCAAATTGGAGCAGGTAAAGGGGTTTGCAATCCGCGTTGGCACCGATATCAACGGCAATAGCATAGCCTTTTCTGGTCGGCAGTATGGTGGTGAGGGCAGGTCGTTTGACACCCTGGATTCGACCCAAACGGAATAAACCATTGGCCATTGCACCGCCGGTATTCCCTGCAGTTACGAAGGCATCCGCTTTTCCTTCTTTTATCAGATCCATACCAACTGCCATGGAATTATCCGCTTTCCTGCGGGCATTTCGGGCTGGTTTATCGGACATTTCCAGGATTTCCGGGGCATGGATAAACTCAACCCGCGGATCTGGAGATTTTTTATCCAGTAAAGGTTGAACTCTTTCCTGCTGGCCGACTAATATTATCTTTGTATCTAATAGTGCGGCAGCAGTAAAAGCTGCCTCAACTTCCGGAGTTGGAAAATCATCGCTGCCCATGGCATCCAGGACGATTGGCATGGCTGCTCTCCTTTGCTTTTTTCTCGTGTCTTGACAAGGTTCTCTGGAAGATTATAATACCACTGCCACCCAGAGGAGAGAAGGACCTCCTGGTGTTAAGGCAAACCAGCGCTGGTGCTGGAATTGGCAGACAGGTATGGTTGAGGGCCATATGCCCCTAGGGCGTGCGGGTTCGATTCCCGCCCAGCGCACAAAAAATCGCCATTTGGCGATTTTTTTATTTATCCCCTGATGTATAAATCAAGCAGGTTTTTAGGGGTATTTTATCGTAAAATTAACTGGGCAGGATTTTGACTAACCAGGTGTCAATATCTTCTAATTAATTAAACTTATCTTTGCGTTTTCTCCAGAAAAAGGAGCAAAGGAATCTCATGTTCTCCCAGCTTTCCGGTATTTATCCCATTCAAAATCCAGAGTATGTCGAGGCAAATCGAAGAGGGGAAATCAAACCTGAACAGGTTGAGTTCCTGGGGGGAACGGTTGCCACTGTATTTGGATTATTCCGGTCCGGATCCGGAATTACCGGCTTGTTTGTGCTGTCATCGCTATGTTTATTCAGCACGACTGCAATGCTGGGATTGGGTATTAAACCTTTGATAACTGCTGCTGTCTTTGGGTCAGGAGTAATCCTGACTCTGATTATTTCAGGAACAAAATGGGCAAGGTTCCACCATTGGAAGACGCTGGTTAAGGAAGAGCTAACCAGGGGAGTGATTCGGGATGAAATCGGAGAAATTAAATTTGGGAGAAACGCCTATCAAGCAGTTGTTTCCTCCAAGATATTAACTCTGCCGTTTATCGGAAAAGAGAATCTGGAACCCGGTATTTCCTATCGTTTTTATTTCTTGCCAGAATCAGGCATAATCCTTTCTGCAGAAGCCCTCAGCGGCATGCCAACCGCGGAAGCCATAACCGGGTTGACCGAAACCTTGGCGGAAGTAAATGGGTTTAAATTGAGTTCTTTGGGAGCCAACCAACGAGGAGAACTGACCTCAGAACAAGCTCCCCTGCTTTACCCTCGTTTGGTGTCATCCCTAATACCTTTAATGGTTTCCATAGCTATTCTGGGGTTCCTGTTAACGCGGCAGGGAATCCTTTCAGCATTAACTTTTAACTTCCCATTAACCTACGAAGGGATTACCGGGCTGCCCACCAGTTTTTTGGTTTTAGGGGGGATCATGGCGGCAGCGGTATTGGTCGGATTGTTTCGGTTCCTGCTTGCCCTGCTGGATTACCTCACCAGAACAGTGCAGCAGATGGAAGGGGTGGGGCATCGGCAGAGGCGCACCTCGGCAGACGGGAGCGGATCCATCGAGCAAAGGATGTATTATCGCATCGCTGGCCGGAAATTTAAAGTAAACCGGCGAGCCTATCTGTCTTTTGAGGATGGTAAAAGCTACCGGGCTTATTTTACCCCCCGCAGCAAGGTGCTGGTAAATATCGAAGTTGTAGAATAAGGAAAATCTTACAGGGAAGGTTTTGTTGAATAGTTTAGTTATTAATATAAAAAACCGCCAGTTGGCGGTTTTTTTGGATCAGGTCGATGTTTCCGGTAGTCAGGGACTTGCCCAAGACCATAAACCCGGAAAAGTTATCTACTTACCCGGGATTATTTTTTCAAGGTGCTAATTTTAAAGGGCAGATAAAGCGGGCAAAAGGAGATCAGGCTGGTGACCAGGAAGATGATAGCCAAAACCAGCAAGATGATTCCTAGAACTCCTGCAACTGTCCCGCTAAAATATAAATACCCGAAAATTAGTGCGGCAATGACCCGGATGACTCGATCGGTGGTTCCCATGTTCTTGTTAAACTTCATGATATTATCTCCTTTTAGGGTTATGGTTAACCCTTCTTAGATACATTGTACATAATATTTCTTACTTTATCTCTTAGAATATTGTATTAACCAGGGGGAATAAACCAGGTAAACACCTGCTTACCCTAAAACGATTTACCATCTAACCTGTTTGTATGAATAAACCAAGAGCTAATTAACTGGTTCCCTGGATATGAAAAGATTGGACCTTCAGCTGATTATCCGTACTGAAGCTCCGGCTGCCAGACTTGCTGGAAGAAGCTGCTGTGCTCCGCGAGGTTGTTATAGGAGGAAGGATCGCTCATGCAAACCGGGCACCAGTGACCTCCTTTGAGGATCAAGGTCAGGCTGGCGGGAAACTCATGTCCGGCATGGCAGCGCCAGTGTAAAAGGGAGGACCAGTCCCCCCGAATCAGATTCGTGGAAAGGCACTCACCACCCCGAAAACGGGCAGCTTCCTGGACATTAGTGAGGGATATTTCCTGGTCTGGTCTATTTTCGTCATACCCATGATCGAGCCGGATGACTGTATCCGAAGGGCGGTCAGCCCTGATGCTTTCCCATCCGCGAATAGTTTTCCACTTGCGGAGAGAACCAAAATGTGCCTTGATATGGGGGAGATCTCCCAGGGCGAGCCAGGACAGAGTGCCCCGGGGCCCGCGAGCAACACTCTCAAACTTTTGGCGGACCAGCCTGGGGATGGCGCTGCCTAAACGGATATACCAGGGGACCTGGGGAATTTGCTCCTCAAGATACTGATCAAAAGTCTGGATCCGGTAAGGCACTATATTTTCAAGTTGATCCGAATCGGTGTACCACTGCCCGTGAAAATTCTGCAGGGCAAACCAGCTGGGTTCGAGCACTTTCTGAATATCGCGTATACCGGTAGCGCCTAGCATTTTTTCAAACAGCTCCAGGTTGGACAGCCGGTTTGACGATCCTCCCCCGAT
>CAZUMG010000092.1:0-1676 GCA_964621895.1 uncultured Anaerolineales bacterium
ATTAGGACATTTCTATTTTGCTATGGAATAGGACTTTTTAACTTTGCCTTGACATTAAAATTCCTCCCCTTGACCAGATTTTGGGGTAATGTTACACTAACGACCGTTCAACAAGGTTAATTGAGGATATATGAACATGTTCAAAGCTGATCAAGGTTTTTCCTGCGTATACGCAGATTTATCTGGGAGGTTTCCCTCTGCTTGAGCATGTTTAATCATTGACATATCTAAAGCTCCGGGAACCCACAACCCGGGGCTTTTTTTCTTAATCGAAACAGGTCTCGGGTTATATCCCGCGGCCTGTTTTTCTTGAGGGCAGCAATAATCAACCAATCATGAGGATTAACAATGTTGTTCACCAAATCAATAATTAAAATCAATTCGATCTACAAGGAATATCCCAAGCAGTTCTGGGTCATTGTGGGTTCCAATTTTATTGACCGGATCGGCGGAGCGTTGATCTATCCTTTTTTCGCGCTCTACATCACTCAGAAATTCCAGGTAGGGATGACCGAAGTTGGCTTGCTGTTCGCTTTGTTTTCCCTTTCTGATATGTGTGGGACCATGATCGGAGGAGCTTTAACTGATTTTCTCGGCAGGAAAGGCATGATCATCATGGGGCTGATTGTCAGCGCCCTGTCCAGCCTGGCCATGGGATTGGTTCAGCATCTGGAATGGTTTTATGTGATGGGCGCCTTTTCCGGCTTGTTCGCGTCAGCGGCTGGTCCGGCCCACCAGGCCATGTTAACGGATATCCTTCCGGAGAAGCAGCGGGCGGAAGGTTTTGGCGTCATGCGGGTGGCTATGAACCTCTCTATGGTCATTGGTCCTGCCCTGGGCGGTTTTATCGCTTATTATTCTTACCTGATCCTGTTCATTGCCGATACAGTCTCCAGTTTAATCACGGCAGTGATTGTCTACCGGGTCGTTGAAGAAAGCAAACCTGAAGAGAAAGATGTGACCGAAAAGAAAAGTTTCAAAGAGACCTTTGTGGGCTACGGGATGGTGTTAAAGGATCGGCAGTTTATGCTGTTTGTGATCATTTCAACCATTGCTACCATTGTATATTCCCAGATGTACAGCACACTTTCAGTATTCTTGAGGGATGTACACAGTATCCCGGAATCCGGTTACGGCTGGTTGATGACCCTGAATGCGGGCATGGTGGTCCTGTTTCAATTTGGGATTACCCGGAAGATTTCTAAATTCCCGCCCATGTTAATCCTGGCGCTGGGATCTCTGCTCTACACGATTGGTTTTGGCATGTACGGCTTCGTGTCAGTCTATTTTCTATTTATGGTGGCGATGGTCATCATCACCATCGGAGAGATGGTTGTTATTCCGGTTGCCCAGGCCTATGTGGGTGAAGCTGCCCCGGAAGACATGCGCGGCCGATATTCTGGTGTAATGGGCTTTTCCTGGATGATTCCCTGGATGATCGGTCCTTTACTGGCTGGTCTGATTATGGATAATGGAGATCCCAACTGGGTCTGGTACGGCAGTGCCATCCTGGGGGTGATTTCTGTGATCGGGTTTTTATGGCTCAAGAGCAGCCAGGAGCCAGGTCGCTTGCTTCCTCTCCCGGCAGCAGAAGGCGAAACAGGATAAAATGAGAACCAGATGATCATGAACAAAGAGTTACCTGAGACCTTTTCTGCTCGAATGGCCAGCAAGGA
>CAZUMG010000092.1:1776-6648 GCA_964621895.1 uncultured Anaerolineales bacterium
GGATCATTTTGGTTTTGTCAAGGAGCCGCCAGAAGAGGGCTTTCAGAAATTTATGCATCATTTTAGCGCCGATGATTCCTACGATCCCTCTTTATGGTTCCTGGCTGCGGCAGGGGATGAAATTGTTGGGATCTGCCTCTGCCGAGGATACGGACCTGAGGAACGAGACGCCGGTTTTATATCCAGTTTAGGTGTAAAACGTCCCTGGAGGCGCCAGGGGATTGCCCTGGCGCTTCTCCAGCATGCCTTTGGGGAGTATTATCGACGCGGTATCTACAAAGTGGATCTGGGTGTTGATGCTGAATCCCTCACCGGCGCCACAGAACTGTACCTGAAGGCAGGCATGTTTGTTTTAAGGCAGTATGATATGTATGAGAAGGAATTAAGACCGGGTAGAGAGATCAGTGTCACCAGCCTGGAAAAGCCATAAGAAGATAACTTAATAAAAAGGGAATTCATGATTAAAACGGTTATTTTTGACCTTGGCGGGGTGTTAGTTCGGACAGTAGACCCGAGACCGCGCCAGCAGTTAGCTCAAAAATTAGGTTTGACTTATGATCAGCTCAATAACCTGGTATACGGATCAAACACGGCAGGTTTAGCAACCACCGGAAAGATTACTGCGGCGGAACACAAGAAAGCGGTTCTGGAGACCCTGAATCTCCCCGCGGATTCGTTCTCGGAATTTGGGAATCAGTTCTGGGGGGGTGACCGCCTGGATAGCGAGCTGACGACCTTCATCAAGGGATTGCAGGGAGATTACACCACCGCGCTATTAAGCAACGCCTGGGATGACTTGAGGCCACTTTTAGTCAATCTCTGGAAAATTGAGGGAATCTTTGATCATATATTTATCTCGGCAGAATTGGGCCTGGCGAAACCTGATCCCAGAATCTACCACCATGTTATTGAAGAACTAAATCAAGATCCAGCCAAACTTGTATTTGTGGACGATTTCATTGAGAATGTCCTGGCCGCTCAGCAAACTGGGCTCAATGCGGTGCATTTTCGAGACCAGGAACAAGCCTTGCACGAGCTGGCAGAATTTCTTGATAATGAGCTCTAGAATTCCTGAACGGATAATATCGCGGAAAAAAAGTGTGCAGAGATGGTTAATAAATTCTTTTTCACCCTGCAGTATTGGCTGAAGAATCCACCCTGGGATACAGGAATAACTCCCCCCGAGGTGATCGCCTTCCTGGAAGAAAATCCTCCCGGGAAAGCCCTGGATTTAGGATGCGGGACGGGGACCAATGTTTTAACCATGGCTGAGTACGGCTGGGAAGCTGTCGGGGTTGATTTTGTGCCCCAGGCGATCCGGATTGCCCTGGGGAAAGCCCGCCGTCATGGGATGAGTGACCGGGTGACCTTTCAGGTAGGGGATGTTCTCTCAGCTGACATTTTCCGGGGGTTCTACAATTTAATCCTGGATATAGGTTGTTTCCACAGTTTTTCGGGAAATGAAATTGGGCAGTATGCCAGCAATGTCGCCGGGCACTTATCTCCCGGAGGCAGCTTGCTGCTCTATGCGCATTTAACTCTAGATTTGGGTCCAGGGCATGGTGCCACAGAGACTGATCTGGACATTCTAGGGCGGGAGCTGACTTTGGTTAAACGCCAGGATGGGGAAGAATCTGCCCGACCGTCAGCCTGGCTGCAGTTCAGGAAATAATTTTTTATCAGAGAAGAGGTTTGTTATCCTGACCCTGGACCCCTCGCTTCCACTTCGCTGCACTCGGGACAGGCAAGTCGAAGGGGAAGGATCTATATAATGATCCTTTTTCCTGGGAGAGTATTTATTCTGATTGGTTTATTGATCAAGCGAAAGAAATAAATCGTTAAGCTTTTGAACAAACTTGGAAGGATCCATCTCTGTCAGCAATTCTTTCCGTTTCTCACGATCCAGATTATAGGGGTTTAAATACCCCGCTGCGAATTTACGAAAGACCACCAATCCGTCAGGTTTCCCAAAAAATGACAGAGAACGCTCCAGGTGTTCCAGCATGAGTTCTTTAACCTGATGAACTTTGATCTCTCCCCGGTCCTGATAGGAAAAGATCCAGGGATTATTAATGGCAGCTCTGCCGATCATCACCCCGTCGCAGTTGGTGCTGTTTTTCATCGTATTAATATCAGCGACCGCCTCCACGCCTCCATTGCCTAGAACTGGAATTTTAACCGCCTGTTTAATTTCAGCTAAACCGATAAGATCCGGTTTCCCCTGGTGGCCCTGCTCTTTTGGACGGGCATGTACTGCCAGGAGAGCCCCACCGTAAGCTTCGACAATCCTGGCAATCAGCAGCTGATTCTGGCAATCCTGCCAACCGAGCCGGATCTTTGCTGTGACTGGAACCCGTAAACCGGAGGTTAGGGTCTTAAATATCCGGGCGGTTTTTTGGGGTGTGCGCATCAGCCCGGCCCCAGCACCCCGGCTGGTAATTGACCTGTTAGGACATCCCAGGTTGATGTCGATGGCATCAGGACTGAATTCCTGCAAATTCAGGGCTGCTTGTAATAACCTCTCGGGGTTTTGCCCGTACAGCTGAAAAAAAACCGGGCGTTCTGCTTCGGTGAAAAAAATCTTTTCCTTGATATAGTGCGGGCGTAAAAGCACATCCTCGTCTTTGACAAACTCGGTATAGCTGATGGCCGAACCAAGTTCCCGGCAGATCGATCGGAAAGGCCAGCTGGAATATCCGTCCATCGGCGCCAAAACCAGGTCGCCGGTAATCCAGATATTTTTTAATTGGATTCCCGGGGAATTACCTGCCATATTATTTTTTTACCAGGGCTTCTTTTAGGGCCAGACTTAAAGAACGGACCTCTATAACCTGAAGATTTTCCGGCCAGGAAAATCCCCCGCTGCGTAAGCGCTTGGGAATAATTGCGGATTTAAATCCCAGCTTGGCGGCTTCACCCAGGCGCTCGCTCATCCGGCTGGCCATGCGCAATTCCCCCGAAAGCCCGATTTCACCAATCAGGATAGTATCTGCCTTGACCGGGATATCCCGGACGGAACTGGCAATCGCTGTGGCAACTGCCAAATCAGCGGCAGGCTCGCTGATTTTAAGACCGCCTACTACATTTACAAAGATATCCTGATCCATTAACGGGATCCCTGCTCGTCGGGTAAGCACTGCCGAGATTAACAAAAGGCGGTTAAACTCTATGCCGTTCGGGGTCCGGCGGGGATTGCCAAAGGTGGTTGGATTGGTTAATCCCTGAATTTCTACCAGGATAGGACGGGTTCCTTCCATGGTGACTGCAATGGCAGATCCCGGCGCATTAACCATGCGTTCAGCCAGAAAAGCTTCTGACGGATTGGAAATTTCGATCAGGCCGCCTTCCTGCATTTCAAATACACCAACTTCAGCGGTTGCTCCAAAACGATTCTTTACAGATCGCAGCAGGCGGTAGGCTTGATAGCGGTCCCCTTCCAAATAGAGTACAGTATCAACAATATGCTCTAATACGCGGGGACCCGCGATGGTCCCTTCTTTGGTGACATGGCCGATCAAGAAAATGCTGGTACCGGTTTTCTTGGCATACTCCCTGAGCAGGGAGGCGCATTCGCGAACCTGGGAAATCGAACCAGCGGAGGATTCCAATTGGGGTAGATAGCTGGTTTGAATCGAGTCCACGATCAGCAGGGCGGGCTTAAGCATAGCGGTGTGATCCAGGATAACTTCCAGGTTGGTTTCAGTAACCAAGAGCAGTTTTTCTGGTAAATCAAGCTTGATTCCAGCGGTGCCGCGCTGCAGGCGGTCAGCCCGCATTTTAATCTGGCGTTCTGATTCTTCTCCAGAGACATATAACACCTTGATCGTTTCGGCAAGCTCCAGGGCAATTTGCAGGAGCAAGGTTGATTTGCCAATACCGGGATCTCCACCAATCAGGCTGATCGACCCGGGGACAATTCCACCCCCTAAAACCCGGGAAAATTCCTGGTGCTTCAGTTGAACTCTTTGATCTTCATCTGAACCGATATCTTGGATCGGCCGCGGCACGGATGTTGCATTAAAACGGGAGAAGGACAGGGGGGTGGTTGAGGAACTTTTTTCGACTTGTTCCTCCACCAGGGTATCCCAGCTTCCACAGGTGGGACACCGGCCCAGGTAGCGGGGATTGGTGTAACCGCAGTCCTGACAAACATATTGAGTATGAGTTTTTACCATGCACCCATTATAAACCGTTAAGGTGCCCGGTGATGTTTAAGGAAACGGGGTTTGGAAAAAAACCCCTTGCATTTTGAAAAATATTAGCTATAATAGAAATAGAACAAACGTTCTATTTAAAAATAACCTTCAGAATTAAAAAATCCCACCTGGTGGGAAGTACCTTACAGGGAGATTTCAATGGATATTGGTATGCTGTGGTTTGACAATGATCAGAAGACTAGTATACCCAGCAAAGTTGCCAGGGCTGCCGATTACTATCAAAAGAAATACGGCAAAAACCCCGATGTCTGTTATGTTCATCCTAAAACAGTTGTCAATCAGCAAGGGAAGGTTAGCGCGTCAGCCAGGGTTGATCTCCAGGATCAATTGAAGATTGGCCAGGTCCTGGTGTTGATCAATGAAAAAATTCTTCCTGATCATTTTTGGATTGGCATCAGAACAACTGAAGAAACGCTTAGTTAGGGTGGGTAATATAGATTTCCCAGCTGCCCCAGTAAGAATCCCCTGATTCAGTCTGACAGGCAGGCACTTCAATGTCAGTTACTATCAAGCCGCTTTCTGGTATTTCCAATTGATAGGTAAGTCCCGGCTCGGCTGAAAAATCGGCGTAGCCCAAGCCCAGTTCCGGTTTTAATCCTGTATAAAAGACCTCTTTAGGATCTACTCCCAGTGAGATTTGCAGAGTGACGCCGGG
>CAZUMG010000093.1:0-6596 GCA_964621895.1 uncultured Anaerolineales bacterium
TGATCTGAACCGAACCTATACCTGGTTTCAGCAAGAAGCTCTGAATCAACCAGGGAGGTGGGATGGCCTCCAACCTGTAATACCGCCCTAAATACTTCACTTGCCAGGGATTCGGCTAAAGGATGGTAATAAACCACCACCCACTCATCCGGTTTCACGTCAACGGAATAGCTAACCAAAACATCGGCAAGTTTTTTCAAGCGGGGATCAGTCATTGAGTCTCCTTATTTATCAAACTCAGCCCTCCGCCTCGGGTTGAGACCGGAACATTCGCTACCCAATCAACGGCTCAGGGGACTTGCTGTCAATCCTGGTTTTATTTCCGCAAACGAGTTTCCGCCATCGCTGGTTCTAACCAGCGCGTACATACCGGTATCAGGGTTATGGGCAACGACCCAAGCGGTATCCTCGGATATGAAGCTGAACTGGCCGTCCCAATTTACTGAGCGAACTTTCTGCCAGCTTAACCCGCCATCTGCCGAGCGGTAAATATCCCTGCTGATAGCAAAGATGATTTGATCACTGATATAGCTGATCTTTCCACCGGGTGTATCCAGCACATTCCAGGTGATTCCGCCATCACGGGTTTTGTACAGAAAATCCTTTTGCCCTCTTTGGTCATTATCGAAGAACAGACAGGATAATCTGAAGGATCCCACCTGGGTGGAGATTAAGCTCGGATCATATAGACCGCAGGCGCCATTTTGGAATACATCCGGAAGGGAGGCCGGAGGGGGGATTTCAACCGCATCCCAGGTCGTTCCTCCATCCCGGGTAACATCCAGGTGAACAAAGGGTGATACACCCCGGAAATCCCTGGTTAACCAGCCGTACTGAGGGTTGATAAAAACCAGGCCGGTTTTATCGAAGCTCTGAATGGAGATATCCGTGTACGGATCTAAGAGCAATTCCCAAGTGACTCCCCCATCTGTGGTCCGATCTACAGCTGTGTAGACCTTCTGCATGCCAGCATCCAGAAATTGGAAAACCCAGACATGGTTTTCATCAAGAGTAAAGAACATTGCCCCAGATAATGTGTCATAAATAACCGGAGTTGGGTTCCAGTCGAGTCCCTTGTTCCGGGTTACCCAGATTAGGTCCGATCCCGAGTAGTTCACCCAGGCTGTATCGGCATTCCAGATTCCCAGATTTGCTGTGGTGAGGCCTGGATCACCGGTTACTTGCGGTTGGGGTGGAGTCACATCCTGCCAGGTCAGACCGCCATCAGATGTCCTCAGGACATGGTCGGTTTCAGGGTCCGAAACGGCGACCGCCCAGCCCCCCAAGTCATCCATTATCTGAATTTCATGGATGGTAATCTTCGTCCCAGCAGGGAATACAGGGATGAGATCCCCGGACAGGGCCTGGGTCATATCGACCGTGGGTATTTCAGGGGATGGAACGGCATCTTCGCCTCCGGGCTGGGGAGTGTCCGTAACTAGAAGGTCCTCTGCAGGCTCTGCTGTGCTGGTCTCTGTGCTGATCTCCAGGGGAGGGATCGCTGGTTCTGTCGATGTCAGCACTGGTTTACCCTGGGGTCGGTTGCAGCCAGTAAATAACAGAACCAGACTGATCAACAGGTACTTGGAAAATTTGGACATGGCAGTTCTCCTTACCCGGGGATCAGGAAGAATAGAAATCCCCGCTATACTGTTGGAAAATTCACCTATATTGTAATTGAAAAATGGACTCCAGTGATTGGCTCTGCTGGCTGCTGGGAGGGATCAGTAAGTGTTAATGAGACAGAATTGTCTATAAAGGACCGGCTGAAAACAGCTGTTTTCTGGAAAAAGACCACACTGCCAGGCCGATTCCAACCGCAAACCACAGAGTTGCAAAGCGAATCAGCAGGGTGGCGGCTGCGGCAGTATCCAGGTTTAATCCCAGCAGCAGGGTAAGCATCCCGGCGATAGATGCTTCTGCCACTCCCAATCCGCCAGGCAGGGCGGATACTGCCCCGATCACCGTTGAAAAAGCCAGTACAAATACCGCAATGGATAAGGTATCCCACCCCGGGGCGACACCCAATCCCACCAGTACCAGGTACATCCCGACGCCTTCTCCCAACCAGGACACCGTACCCAAACTGACGGCTGTCAGGATCGCCCTGGGGCGAAAGAGGGCATAACTGCCTTCGTAAAATTCCCGCAGATGCGCTGAGAAACGTTTAACCAGGGGCAGCTTTGTCCCCAGTTCTAGCAGCCAGAGAGCAGCAGGACGGATCTGGATCAGCACAATCAGGACAACCAGCCCGGTCAGGACAACAGCAAAAGCCGGCCAGTAGCGCGGGTAGGCAATCACGCCCAGGGTGCTGAGGGCTAAAACCCCCAGGCCGTCGCTGATCCGTTCCGCCAGAACCACTGAGATTCCCCGGGAGAGCGGCAGGCCGGTTTCTTGCTGCAGCCAAACACCTTTCAGGGCTTCACCAACTTTCCCAGGAGTAACTGCCAGGGGGAATCCTGCCAGGAATAAACGGGCGCTCTCCAATAGAGAAAAACCCCTCACTCCAACTAATCCCAGATAATAATGCCACTTTACGAAGCGTAAAAGATAATTAAAAAGTGTAAAAAGCAACACCAGGGGAAAATAGATCCAGTGAAAACCCAGGACCTGGTCTCCAACCTGGCGGATATCACCCACCAGGATTAAAACCAGGAAGATCAGGAAACCAAAAATCAATCCGGGAATAAGCCGCCGGAGGAGGGTCAGGGTATTTTGGGGCATAGGGTTTAGAGCAGGGCTGCTAAAAGGGCAATCAAGACAGCCGTCGCGAGGATAATAGCTACCAGAGCCTGGATGACGGTTTTTCGCTCCATGCCCGGCATAACCACTTCCCCGTCACCGTACTTCTTAAACAGCTGCCCCCATTTGGTTTTCAAGGCTGCTTCTACCCTGGCCCGTCCTACAAAAGGATACCAGTAGACATTGTGGTAAAAATTGCTGGCAAAATAAGCCCAGGGTACCAGGGGACTCTGAAGCAGGACTTTTTCAAAGGGTTTTAACCAGCCGTGGTAGATCATGTGCTGACCGGTGCTGGCAAAGGTATCTTCTCGTTTGAAATTCCAGGGTTTTTCCTGGTTGATATCATAACCGATGACTTTTATCTGGCTGGGGTCGCCAATCCCCAGACCGTGTTCATGAGCCAGGCGGATAAAGCGCAGATCCATGGGATTAAAGCCCTGCAGTTTGGCTGAGACCGCGTCAATCGCGACCTGGTCAGCGGAAGCTAAAAGGATGTCCTTTTCGTGCCAGCGCATGGCCCGGGGGCCGGGTCCATCTCCGGCAAAAGTGCCGTCCATCACTGCAAACAGGCCGGGATGGATTTCCTGCTGGATGGCCAGCAAATCCACCAGGGTGTCATGAATCACCGCATGGGTCCAGTGCCGTTCCCGGTGGAGTAATCCCCCAAAGGCATTTTTCATCGCGCCGGTAATGGTGGTGAAAACATGGGTTTTCACTGTGGGCAGCTGGATGATATTCATCCCTAAAAGCGCTTTGGGGATGAATACTCCATCTGGATAGACTTTGTCTAAAACCAGATATTTGTGGTTCTTGGGGTAAAACTCAATCCATTCAAAATCCTGATTGTAGAGGTACAGGCAGGGAACGCCATATTGATCGGTGACGGCTTTGTGTTTGTTATTGGCTTCCCCATCGCTGGTATCCACCACTACGGTATCGTTATGCACCCCGACCAGGTCCTTGTATCCCAGGCCTTGCAGGGATCGGATTACTCCCTCCAACTGCCAGGGTGCCGTGGAGCAAGCCGGATACCAAGTCTGCCAGGAGATGTTAATCTTCAGACCAGTTTGGATCCCTTTGGAAAGGGATTTTTCCAAACCTGCCAGCTTAATTAAACGATCGTAATCCTCCAGCACGGTCTCGGGAGAAGTCTTTAAAACGGCCACCTGACCTTTTCCAGGAAAATCACTCATAAAGAATCCTTATAACTGTTTATCACCTGAACGTTCACTACCTTACTAGATTGATTTTATCAGCAAATCAAGTCTAAAAGGAGGTCTGGCTCTATCTGTTTTCTTAGCTCCTGGAGTAAAAAATGATAGAATGAGAGGGAATTTTATTCCTTTTTCCTAAATTGAACAAGCGGGGTGTTGAGCATGGATGAACTGCATTATTCCCAGGAAGTTCGGGTTGCTTTAGAGAATAAACAACCGCTGGTTGGTTTGGAAACGGCGGTGGTTACCCATGGACTACCCTATCCGACCAATATCGAGCTGGCCCAGGCTATGGAAGCTGTGATCCGGGAGGAAGGGGCTGTCCCGGCCACGGTGGGAGTGTTAGGGGGCAAAACCCAGGTTGGGATGAACAAAGATGATATCCTGCTTTTAGCCCAGGATCATGATGTGATTAAGGTCAGCCGGAGAGACTTTTCCCGGGCAGCCGCTAAGAAACTGAATGGAGGGACCACCGTGGCTGGTACGATCACTGCCCTGCATAAAGCCGGGATCCAGATATTTGCCACCGGCGGAATTGGCGGTGTTCATCGGGACTCTCCTTTTGATATTTCCGCTGACCTACCTGCCCTGGCACAAACACCCATTCTGGTGGTGTGTGCGGGGGCAAAATCGATCTTGGATTTGCCAGCGACCCTGGAAATGCTTGAAACCCTCTCTGTCCCGGTGGTAGGTTATCAAACTTCCTTATTTCCAGCTTTTTATGCCCGCTCCAGCGGCCTTCCAGTCACTGTCCAGGTGGAGGATCCCGAGGAAGCTGCGATTTTAGCGCAGGCGCACTGGGCGATGGGGATCAATTCGGCGGTCCTGCTGGCCGTGCCAGCTCCTCTGAAAGCTGCCCTGCCTGACAGGCAGATGGAAGCGGCTGTGAATCAAGCTCTTCATGATGCCAAAAAACATCGCATCAGCGGACAGGAAGTTACCCCGTTTTTGCTTAAGCGGGTCAGTGAAATTACCGGCAAAGCCAGTTTACAGGCTAACCTGGGTTTGCTGTTAAACAATGCCCGGGTAGCCGCCAAAGTTGCAGTGTGCCTGGCTAGATCAGCGACCTAGGAACCTGCTGTAGGAGTTATTGGGGTCCCTGAAGGGGAAGCCGTAGGGGAATAGGTGGGGGATGGAGAAGGTGTTTTGGTCGGGGTGGGGGTAATCGTTGGTGTAGGGGGATCACCCACCACGTTAAACGATCCATTGATGATAAAATCCGTTCCCAGGAAAATCTGAATGACATACTCTCCCGGCAGCCACTGCTCAGAGGTAGGATTCCAATCGGTATAACCTGTCCCGCCGGTGCCGCCGTTCCAGGGCATACTCTCATAATGCACCAGATTTCCTCCCTGGTACCACAACGCGCTCCATTGAATATTGTCTTCCATACGGGCGTAGCTGAATACCGCATACAGGTGCCCAACTGGATTGGTAAATTGAACTCCAGGTCCAATGGGATTGTAATCGTCATCCAATCCGATATTGGAAAATATTAAAGGGCTGAAAGCTGCATCCGGGGGAGGAGTAAGTTCCCCTTCAAAGCGGGCTTCAACAGCGATGGGGATGTGGGGGGTTTGGCTGGGTTCGGGGGTGTACGATTCTAGCGGGGTAAGGGTGATGGTGGGCGTTTCAGTGATGGTGGGGGTAATAGTAATGGTAGGTGTCATCGAAGGTGTCAAGGTCATCGGCAAGGTGGGGGACGGAGTGATGTAGTGATAAGCGACCGGTTCACCGTAGAGATAAACTGCGATCCCCATGATCACCCAGAATAGTCCCAGGGCAATCAGCCGCCAGCCGCGCATGATCTGATCCCTGCGCAGTTGGAAAAACTTGATCTTTTTCCCACTAACCACTGTTTGAATCCCGGTTACAACGCTGATCAGGAAAAAGATCGCTGTAAGCAGGGTTGCAGCGATAATACCGGCTTTGATATCAATTGACATGGATAGATTCCTGCTCAGCTTGAACAACTGGGTTGCTGAGCGTGCCGATGCCTTCTATCTCAATTTCAACCAGGTCTCCCGGTTCCAGTTTGGAAACTCCTTCCGGGGTGCCAGTCAGCAACACATCCCCCGGCATCAGGGTCATGAAGGAGGAAGCAAAGGCAATCAGTTCCTCGACCAGATGAACCATCTCCCGGGTCGAGGCCATCTGGCGCAGGTCACCATTTACCCGGCAGGAAATCAAGGCGTCAGCTGAATTAAAATCTGTTTCGATCCAGGGACCGAGCGGCGCAAAAGAGTCAAAACCCTTAGCCCGGGTCCACAGCAAATCTTCGCGCTGAAAGACCCGCTCGGTGACGTCGTTGGCGATGGTATAGCCCAGAATATGTTTGGGGGCGTCTTCTGAGGCAATCCAGCGTCCTTTTTTACCGATGACCACAGCCAGTTCGGCTTCGTGTTCCACCCGCTTGGATTGGGGAGGGAGAATGATCGGTTCATCTGGTCCAATTACCGCTGAAGGTGGCTTAAAGAACAGGGCGGGGAGCTCAGGAACTTCAGCGCCATGCTCGGCGGCATGGGCAGTATAATTACGAGCCACACAAATGATTTTTCCGGGGATAACCGGAGCGAGAAGCTGGATTTTTTCCAGGGAGGTTCTGGCTTCACCGCGCTGGTAGGAGCCGAAGACATCGCC
>CAZUMG010000094.1:0-6585 GCA_964621895.1 uncultured Anaerolineales bacterium
TGTTTAGAAATATATTTGAACAATATCAAAACTCAGAAGAATCCATCATCTGCATTCATCCTTCTTCAGAGCTGAGCGGCACTATCCGGTCTGCTGAAACTGCAAAACTTGATTTCCCCGCGTTAGACATCAGGGTCATTGATACTCGCCTGGTCGCCAGCCCATTAGGAGTTGTCGTACATCAGGCTGCTTTGCTGGCTCAAAAAGGTTTGACTGTTGATCAACTCTGCGTAGAGATTACCCAGCTATCAACTCGCGGAAGGATTTATTTCTTAGTAGCAACCCTGGACTATCTAGCCCGGGGAGGAAGAATTGGTGGAGCTTCAGCTCTCCTTGGGAATGTTCTCCAAATAAAGCCTATATTAACCCTGTCGGACGGCCGGGTTGAACCATTTTCCAAAGAACGGACTTTTACAAAAGCATTGAATCAGATAAAAGAACTTGTCCTTGATGAGTATCCTATTAAAACGGATGGTTATTTAACTATCATGCATGCCGATAATCAAAAAATAGCTGAGGAATTATCTGCTTTTTTTATTGAGAAATTAAAATTGCCTGCACCACTGATCAGTAACTTACCCCCTGCGATCATAACTCATGCCGGGCCGGGTTCTGTTGCAGTAGGTTTTTTCACGGAATAACCTGCCAGGCAAGGTAATGGACTTGGATTGGCAATATTGTAGTCATTTATTTATTTGACCCGGGAGGACCTGTATGAACGTTTATCAACTTGACCTGACAAAAAAATCTGAGGTGAAAAAATTCATCCAATTTCCTTTTGATCTTTACAAAAATAATCCTTACTGGGTCCCGCAAATGCGTTCAGATACCCGAAATCTAATGAACAAAGCAGAACACCCTTTTTATCAGCATTCTGAAGCTGATTTTTTCATAGCTGAAAAAAACGGTAAAATAGCCGGACGTATAGCATCTCTTGCAAATTCCCGATATAACAGGTCAAATCATCAAAATTCAGCCTTCTTTTATTTTTTTGAATCCATTGACGATTTCGATGTGTCAAATGCATTATTCTCTGAGGTTTTTAGCTGGGCAAAAAATAGGGATCTTAACCACGTTTATGGCCCAAAAGGATTGCTTCAAGGGGATGGAATTGGTCTGCTAGTTAGTGGCTTTGATTATGTACCTGCTGTAGGCATTGCATACAACTATCCCTATTATGACAAATTAGTCAAACAAGCTGGCTTTCATAAAATTTTTGATTATTTTTCAGGTTACCTTGATACAACGATCGGTTTATCTGAGAAGGTCAAAAGAGTAGCGGAAAAAGTCAAGAAACGGAGTGGATTTTGGGTAAGGAAATTTGAAACAAAACAAGAGCTTCTGGCAGTCGCCCCTGAGCTCCGCCTGGTGTATAATGCTGCTTTTGGCGGTTCTGAAGGTTTCAGTCCAATTACAGAGGAAGAGATAATCGTCATCGCAAAAAGAATGCTTTCCCTGGCTGATCCCAAGCTGATCAAGCTAGTCTATAAAGATGAAAAAATTATCGGTTTTCTTTTTAGTTATCCAAATATTTGCCGAGGGCTCCAAAAAACGAATGGCAGATTATTTCCTTTTGGCTGGTTCCATATAATGCGAGATTTTAAAACAACCAAATATATGGACACAAATGGTATTGGCATTCTTCCAGAATATCAGGGGCTGGGATCTACAGCAGTCATCTACACAGAGCTAGAGAAGACTTTTCGTGAATTTAATTTTGATTTTGTGGAAACTGTTCAAACCAGGGAAGATAATATTGCTAGCCTGGGGGAATCAAGCCATTTTGAGATGAATTGGGTCAAAACTCATCGGGTTTACGAGATTGATTTGTAACTTATCGGGAATATATTTGTTAACCTATTAAGCAGTGTACTCCAAAGGTTGTTTGATGGTAAAAAACGACATAGATTACAAACCTTTACCCTGGTTTACAAAATTTATTTACGGCAGTGGGGATCTTGGACTTGCTAGCTGGGGAACACTCAGACAAATATTCTATGCCATTTTCCTAACAGACGTAGTTGGATTAGAAGCTCGCCTGGCTTCATTTGTTGCCCTCATTGGTGTTATTTGGGATGCAATTAATGATCCGCTGGTAGGTATGCTCAGTGACCGAGTTCATACCCGCTGGGGTCGCAGGCGGCCCTTTATCTTGATTTTTGCTATTCCTTTTGGTTTTGCTTATTTACTGATGTGGTGGGCACCGCCCTGGAACAATCAAATCGTTTTAGCTATTCACATGACACTTGCTTATATCATCAGCGATACTATGCAAACTTTGGTTGCTGTTCCTTTTTACACCCTAACCCCGGAAATGACACAAGATTATGACGAAAGAACAGAGTTAACCACCTATAGAATGTTCTTCAACCTGGTCGCCTCCCTGGTAGTTGCAGTAGCTGCACCTATGATAAAAAACGCTTCACTCCAATCGGGGTTGACCCTGAGCCAAAGTTACCTGCTAATTGCTGGACTGTTCGGTAGCATTGGAACTCTGCCTTTTCTGATCATGGTCTTCTTTATCCGTGAAACTCACCTTCAGCCAGCCCAAGAGCCCCCTTCATTAAAGGAGATAGCTGAAACGGTCTGGCAAAACGTGCCTTTTCGATTCGCAACCGGTTTATATATGCTCAATTGGATGACTGTAGACCTGGTAGCGTTGATGCTGCCTTATTTTCTGACTTATTGGATTGCCCAGGGCAATCTAGCAGCTGAGATGACCATTTTTGGTTCTACTATCTCTCAGGATTCAGTTATCCTGGGATTAATGTTTATTACAGCAATTGTCGCCCTTCCCTTTTGGAATTGGTTCTCAAAAAAAACCAGCAAACGAAACGCATATATGTTTGGTATGGGATTCTGGATGTTTGTCCAACTCCTGATTATTACTGTACAACCCGGACAAACTATATTGATATTGATCCTCACAGTTTTAGCAGGCATCAGCATATCGACAGCTCATGTACTTCCAGAAGCGATCTTTCCTGATGTCATCGAATGGGAAGAGCTGCGAACACGCAGGCGCCACGAAGGTGTTTATTATGGCACTAAAAATTTTCTGAGAAAATTAACCGGTGCGGTTGCTATTTTCCTTGCACTCCAAGCCTTAGGCTGGTTTGGGTATCAAACTCCACCCGCAGGGGTAAAATATTTCCAACAAAGTGGCAATACGATTCAGGCTATCCGGATTTTAACCGGTCCATCTGGAGCATTGTTACTATTAAGCTCCATAGTGATTTCCTGGTTTTACCCATTAAACAGGGAAAAGCATGCCAGAATCAGGTCTTTGCTCCTGCGGAGGCAAAACCGCAAGTAAGTCGCTTTTAACCAGTTACATATATACCACTGTATTAATTATGTATTGAAGATTAAACCTCAAGGAGAAACCATGACTATATTGTCCAAACTCAAGATTTTAAATCGGGAACATCTTGGCTGGTACCTATATGATTTCGGCAATTCCGCCTATGCTGCCGTAATCCTCTTGGCGGTATATTCAGCCTATTTTAAGGGGACAGTCGTTGGCGGTGCTGAAGGATCTCGGTATTGGGGTATTGCGGTGGGTATTGCGATGCTTGTTGTTGCGATTATTGCACCCATCCTGGGTTCTATTGCAGATTTTTCCGCACTGAAAAAACGTTTTTTATTTATCTTTTCAGCCCTTACCTGGGTTTTTACGGCACTGCTCTTTTTTGTACAGAAGGGTGATATTTTTATCGGGATGTTATTTTTTATCATCGCTGAAATTGGGTACAGATCCGGACAAGTATTCTACAATTCTTTACTGCCAGAAATTGCTTCACCCGAAGAAATGGGACGGGTTTCCGGATATGGTTGGGCCATTGGCTCATTTGGAGGCATCCTTTGCCTATTGATTATTCTTCCCTTGATTGTTCTTATTGATGATGTCCTGGTGGTGCGTTTGTCCTTGGTATTCACCGCGTTATTTTTTGCTGCTTCTGCAGTTCCCTCTTTCCTTTGGATAAAGGAAAGAGCGGTTGCTAAAAAACTTCCCAAGGGAGAAAATTACCTCTCAATAGCTTTCGGAAGGATTATTGAAACCGCAAAAGCTCTAGGAGATTATAAAGATTTCCTACGCTTTATCATCGCCTTCCTGGTTTATAACGATGGCATATTAATGGCTCTAGATTTTGCCGCTATTATCGGGGCTGTCTTATTTGGCATGACTCAAACCCAATTGATTATCTTCATGATCATTGTCCAGATAACTAGTGTGATTGGTGCTTATGTGGCAGGTATTGCTGGCGATAAAATAGGGTTTAAAAATTCCTTGGTTTACTCAATCATTATGATGGTTTTAGTAGTAATTGGGATGTTATTCGCCCAGAATTTAACCCAGTTCTTTATCATTGGCGCCCTGGCAGGATTTGCCCTTACAGGTGTCCAATCGGTAAGTCGTACTTTAGTTGGATATTTTGCTCCTAAAGGCAGAAGTGCAGAATTTTACGGTTTCTTCGCGGTTACCGGAAGGACATCCTCCTTTATTGGCCCGACGATTTACGGTTTCTTAGCATTCGAAGCAGCCCGCTGGTTTGAGAAGACAAGAGGATTTTCTGCTCTGGTCGCAGAACAGGCTGGTCAACGTGTGGCTATCGGCTCAATAATTGTTTTCTTATTGGTTGGATTAATTATTCTTTTGGGGATCGTTGATCCAACAAATAAGTACCTTAAGTCATGAATCAAGAGATTATTTATCCTCGGAGGTTGGTCATCCGTAAGAGCATGAAATTTCTTGCCAGGATGGCTTTTAGCCTTATGTGTGACTTTCAGATAGAGGGCCAAGAAAATATCCCAAAATCTGGTCCTCTGCTGGTAATTGCCAACCATTTCAGTTTTATTGATCCAGTTGCCGTACTCCGAACACTTCCTTATCCGATTGAATTTGTAGGCGGTGCTGAGTTCCCTCACGCCCCTACAATAGTCCAGTTTCTTCCCCAGATGTGGGGCTACTATCCCGTTTTTCGGGGCACAGGTTCGCGTTTTGCGTTACGCGCGGCTGAAGAAATCTTGCATCAGAATGGCGTGCTCGGAATCATGCCCGAGGGCGGCAGCTGGGCGGAAGTTTTACGCCCTGCCCGTCCTGGGGCAGCTTACCTTGCATCACAAACAGGCGCTCAGGTACTTCCCCTGGGTATCTATGGGTTAAATGATATCTTTCCAGTACACCTCGGTAAAAGACCAACTGCCGTTGTAAAGATTGGCAAACTCGTTGGTCCATTTTCAGTTTCTGGACGCGGCAGGGAACGCAGGGAGCAGCTGGATCAAATAGGCCTGCAATTAATGAAGGCAATTGCCGCCCAATTACCAGATCGCTTTCGGGGATTCCTAGCTGAGGATCCAGCCACACGGGAAGCAGCCAGAGGAACGGAAGAATACCCCTGGGAAAATCTTGTTGAAGGCCAGGTTGAAGGAGAAATCCACTAACTATATTTGTCCCTGCATTAAACCTGTTTATTAATAAAGCTATTATATAAATGGTCTTATTGATAAGGTACAATGGCAGTGCAAATTATCCGTAATAAAGGAGTCCCAGATGTTATACAAACTCATTCAAGCCATTGACCGCTTTCATCCATTTTCCGAGGCTAAAGCCCATTGCGATATACCTTGTGGAATCTATGATCCCATAACTGCCCAAATAAACGCTCTAACCGTCGTTCGCATGATGGACTTGATCACCAAAATAACTGAAGGTGATCCTAAAGACCACGCAGATTATCATAATTCGATTACCCGTTATATCAGTGTTAAGGAAGAACATGCTGAGAAAGCCAAGCATGAAATCCGGGTTATCTGGGGTGATTTCATCAAGACAGCTCATGTTGAGAAATACCCCCAATTAACTGAACTTGTCCATCAAATTATGCAACTTGGATCTAAATGCCGACAGACAGTTGATCGTAATCAAGGACTAGCATTTGTGGATGCGATTAACCAGTTTGCAGAAATCTTCTGGGCCATCAAAGAAGTAAAAACCAAAAAAGCCAAAGCACCTTATGCACCAGGGCTTGAAATGGTTTATCCAGATCTTTAATGATTAAATTTTTCAAGGTGACAGGCGAAAGTCTGTCACCATTTTTTTTACCTGGTGATTATGTCGTTATTGGTACCATGGTAAAACTCTTTGGGAGAATTAAAAAGGGTGATATTGTTATTTTTATTCATCCAGGGTACGGACAGCTGATCAAAGAAGTTGAATCAATTCATCCAGAGACCCAAACTGTTGAAGTCAAAGGCACCCATCCCTTGAGTGTTACAACTGCGCAGCTCGGTAAAATTCCTCTTGACTCGATCGTTGGAAAGGTGCTCTGTCATCTCAAAAAGCCAGTGAGTTAAGGGGAATTTCTTTTCCTCTCAGGTGGTTAACCCTTTCTTTCCAAAGCCTATCAATAAATCAGCATAGCAAGTGCAGGCTGGTCTTTATGGTTCTCACCTACCCAGTTTAATCGGGCTGTTGTACAATAAGTTTTCACGCCGCCCAATGGGAGCTCATAATGAACGAATACTTGGTCCCGGCATCCAGCTGCAACCGGGAGTTAAAAGTATTAAATTCCAGGTTTATTG
>CAZUMG010000095.1:0-6430 GCA_964621895.1 uncultured Anaerolineales bacterium
GGTTTAATCGGAACCTTTGCTTTTCCTCCCCTGGGCGGAATCGCCGCCGCGCCAACTTTGCTGTTCATGCTGGAATATGCTCGCTTGCGGGATAGCGCAGAAGCCTGGATCATTACCAAGGGGTTGTTAACCGGCTGGGGGCTATCATTTATAGTCCGTTTCCTGATCGGTCTGGCGATGATTGCCATCTGGGCTCTCTGGGGTGTTCGCTGAATTCCAATATAGCGTACCTCTCAGGTATCCATTAAAATTGACACCCACCTCTCTTTCATCTACACTTAAGCAGATAGCAGGGAGAACTCCATGACTCAGAATACCAGTGGATATCAGGACAGCCCCCTGGTAGCCCGTCTATATGATCAGGTCATCCCATATCGGGATCGGCCTGATGTGAATTTTTTTGTTAGGGCTGCCCTTAAAACCGGCGGGCCGGTGCTGGAGCTTGGCTGCGGTACGGGAAGAGTGCTGATCCCCACAGCCCGGGCTGGCCTAAAGATAACCGGTTTGGATCTTTCCGAGTTCATGCTGGAGGCGTGCCGAGAGAAACTGACCCGGGAACCCCGCCAGGTTCAGGACCTGGTTACCCTGGTGCAGGGGGATATGCGAGATTTTAGTCTTGATCCATCCTTCTCCCTGGTGACCACCCCCTTCCGCCCTTTCCAGCATTTGCTGACTGTTCAAGACCAGCTTAGCTGCCTGGACTGCATTCGCCGCCACCTGGTACCGGGTGGTATCCTGATCCTGGATATCTTTAATCCTTCCTTACAGGGAATCACGGCAGACAACCTGGGAGAAGAAGTCGGCGCAGAACCGGAGTTCATCACCCCGGAAGGTATTAAAGTGCAGCGCTTTAACAAATCTATCGCCCGGGATCATTTCAGTCAGGTACTCGATGTGGAATTAATTTACTATCTGGTACATCCAGACGGGCGGAAAGAACGCCAGGTGCATGCATTCCAGATGCGTTATCTGTTCCGTTATGAAGCAGAACACCTTTTAGCTCGCTGCGGATATGATGTCATTGAGCTTTATTCAGATTACGATAAAAGCCCCTTTGGGTCCTTATATCCCGGCGAGTTGATCTTTCTGGCTAAAAAAACTGCTGGCTGAATCCAATCATAGGAAATATCATAGGAGCTTTCTTATGGAAAAATATCCTCCCTGGCAGGAGACGCTCCAGAAATTCCAGCAGGGACCTGGGCGCCTGGTCCAGGTTGTTGAAGGTCTTTCGGGGGAAGAACTGGATTTTAAAGTGGGTCCTGAGAGTTGGTCCATCAGGCAGAATGTCCATCACCTTGCTGATGGGCTCATGATCTGGAGTATGTTCATCCGTCAGACTCTGGGAAACCCCGGAGGTGAATTCAAATTACAGTGGTACTGGGATATTCCCCAGGATGAGTGGGCTGAACTCTGGGGATATGCTGACAGGGAGATCCAATCTTCTCTGGATGCTTATAAAGCAATCCAGGAGAATTTATCCTCCCTGCTGAGAGTCGTTGGTAATCCCAAGGCTTATTCCCTTCGGATTGTCTGGGCCGATGGCAAAGTCTTCCCGACAACCATTGAGGATGCCGTCCTAACGCAGATTGATCACCTTGGCTCTCATCTAAAGGACATCGCCCGGATTCTAAATAAGATTTCTGAATGAACCTGTTTGTGCAGATAGAATTAATTAATTGCTCAATCATCCAAGGAACAGCATATGACCCTCTTTCCTCCCCTCAACCCGGGCTGGCTTAATGGCTGGCTCCCTCTAGTGATCTTTTATGCCTCATACTTCATTTTGTTAGGTATCTTTCCAAAAGAAACCGTGGCGCGGCTGTATGATAATACCGGCTGGACAGAAGGGCAGGCTCGCCCGGCAAAAATCGGCCTGCCCTTTGCCCTGGCCGCCCTGATCCTGATCATTTTCATCCCGCTGAAAATCGATTTGCCTGTGTTCTGGATTGGCCTGGTCCTGGCCCTGGTGGGACAAGCTGGTTTTGTTTACTCCCTGCACAGCTTCAATATCACTCCCCTGGGTGAACCAGTCACTGTCGGGCTTTATAAAATCTCCCGCAATCCTCAATGGGTGGCTTTCGCGATTATCATGATCGGCTTCAGCCTGATGGTGGGCAGTTGGACGGTCCTGATTTTGTTGTCGGTCCGGGTCATCATGAACCACTTTCGGATTTTGGGAGAAGAACACGCCCTTGAGATACAATATGGACAATCCTATCTGGACTATAAAAAATCTGTCCCAAGATATTTTTTGTTTTTCTAAGGAGAGTTGTCATGAAAGCTGCTTTACTGGTAATTGACATGCAGGAAGTCTTTATTGATGAAAGCCCCGAAATAACCTGCTCCATGCTGGCAGCCGTGGAATATATCAATGCTGCTATCAGCCTTTTCCGCCAGAAAAATCTGCCTATATTTGTGATTGAGGACATGGAAGAAAAGGACGGCAGGGTACCCGGATCTCCAGGCTTTGAAACCTTTTCAAAAATTGACCTGCTTCCCTCTGATCCCAGGATTCATAAAACCTACGGAAATGCTTTTAACAAAACCGATCTGCATCAGCATCTCCAGGCCCGGGATGTGGACACCTTGATCTTGACCGGTTTTGCCGCTTCCCAATGTGTATTATCCACCTACCGGGGTGCTACCGATCTTGATTACCATCCCCTGATCATGCGGGGATCACTGGCGGATGCCAGCACAGAACGGGTCCGATTCGTGGAAGAAATCAACGAGCTGCTCTCCTACGGAGCACTAGTAATGCTGCTCGAGACTGTATAAACCGCCATGTCACGGCCTACAATCAAACCCCACAGCGTAATTCTTTTCCAGGGAGACTCGATCACGGACACCGGCCGGAGTCGCTCAGCTATTGGTCCAAATTCACCCGATGGGCTGGGGTTTGGATACCCTCGCTTGGTCGCAGGCGCCCTTCTAGATAAATATCCCGATCATCACTTGCAGATCTATAACCGGGGGATCAGCGGGGATCGAATTTTTGATTTGGCCAGGCGCTGGGAAAAGGATTCCCTGGGACTGCGTCCAGACCTGATCAGTATCCTGATCGGCGTTAATGACACCTGGAATTATATTTTTACTGGTATTGGTTCAAGCCCAGAAGAATACAAAAAGATCCTACAAAAAATGATTCAGGATACCCGGGAGAGACTGCCAGATACTCAGGTGATCCTCTGTGAGCCATTTATTCTGCTCACCGGTGAAGTAACCGCAGAATGGTTGGAAGATATCAGCAAGCGGCAGGCCGCAGTCAGGGACCTTGCCGGGGAATACCAGGCTGTTCTGGTGCCATTCCAGTCCTCCCTGGAGGAAGCCGCCAGGCAGGTACCCCCATTTCAACTGCTGGAAGACGGTGTTCATCCCACAGAATTTGGGCACAAGCTGCTGGCGGAATGCTGGATCAAAACTGTCGTTGGTTAAATAAACAAGGGACCGGGTCTTTTATTATGGACCTGGTCCCTCATGAATCGTGACATAAACTCTGTTTTATTTCTCAGGCGGTGGTACCGGCAGGTTTTCTACAGCTGTCTCCACCCACTTATCCCCTTCATCAATCAACATCACCGGGATATCCTGACGGATGGGATATTTTCGGCCGCATTCTTTACAGACCAGCCAGGCCTCTTGATAATAATCCAGGGTGCCTTCCCGGGTTTGGACGCAGGCCGGACATCTTAAAATCTCAAGTAGCTCCTTGCTGACCATACTCTCCTCCTCTGCTGGAGTAAATTCCATCGTCCATTATAACCTACTTCTTTTTACAGGGGTTATCCGGATCAGGATTTTTCGGAGGCATTTTACTGGTGCCCGGGCCGTACTGGCAGACAGCTGCCCAGGGTTGATACTTGGTTGTAAAAATATCCTGCCAGAGTTTTTTCCCATCCCGGTAGACGTCCCTGGTAACGGTCACTGTGGCCCCTTCAACAGCCCAATCAACCTGCTTAACTTCGCCCTTGGCCAGATCTGGGTTTTCTTCATAAACTGGATCCGGGGGGTCTGTTTTCTTCTTCAACCCGGTTGTGCTCCAATCCACTGTCCTGCCGTCAGAAGTGCCGTAAAATTTCCAGGTCAGCTGCCGGGAACCCTCGTAAACATAGGTTTCCATCAGCAGCCAGTGATCGGTGTCATTCTTGAACTTAAAATCTACCACGGGGACGTAAACAGTTGCGTCCAGGCCGGCAAGTTTCGGGTTGTTGCTGCCGTTAGGATTCTGTTCGTAGTACAGCACCCGGTAAGCGTGGGGCCACCTTTCCACAACCGGAAATCCACCGAAAAATACTGTCCGGAAAAGGGTTGTGCTGACCTGGCACACCCCACCGCCCACCCCTTTAATGGTCCGATCACCAAAGATAATCCAGGCTTCCGCGTAGCCGTTATCCAGGCTGACATCCCCCAATACCGCCGCCATTGAAAAGGTTTCTCCTGGGGCGACAAATATCCCGTGGAATTTTGCTGCTGCCGTGGCGATGTTGTTGATTCGGCCGCCATCCGAACCATAAAAATAAGTCGTCCGGTCGCTCACCAGTTCGGTGATGCCCAGCTCCTCGGCAGTGCTTTCAGAGGTAATCTCCGGTTTGGTTTTCTCAACTGCCAGATTAATCTCATGCTTCCCTTCCAGCAGCTGCTCCTGGATTTGGATTATCGATTGATTAATATCCATTGCCAGGCCGTTTTTTTCCGGTGCTATGACTACCAATTTCCGGGCCTCATCATCAAAATACATCCGGGCGTTTTGGGGATCCTGGTTGATTCTTTTGGCTTTGGCTTCCAGGTATTCCCGCAATTGCTCGGAATCAAGCGCGATCCGGTAATCATCCCCATCCGGGGTGGTGATTCGCTCAATGACCATCATCTCCACCAAATTTTCCGGAGAAATGGACCAGGGGCCGGGATCAGATTCAGATGCATCAGGAATGGTTAAAACCAGGGGCTGGCTTAATATTTGCCTGGCAAATTCAGCCTGGGCGCTGACATCCAGAATATCGGGATATGTTTCTGCGACAATCAGCGGAAGGCTGCCATCCTGAAGGGTTTGCAGCTGCAGGGCAATCACCTCCAGCGATGCTGGAATATTCATTTCCCGTCCAATCTGTCCGGGTTGTACCAGCACTTCCAAACTCTCTAATTTCAAGGAGGCTTCCACTGCTGGCTGGTCTAGCTCGGCCGCTATATCTTCCAGGATTTTCGTTGCCGTTTTTCCATCCAGCACAAATTGCGGTGCCAGAACAATCCCGTGGCGCAGCACTTGAATCTGGGCAGCTATTCGCTTGGCGAATCCCCCACTCCGCCCGGTATTAAATGCTAATTCGGCATTGAAGTTCGGGCTGAAGAACAAGCCCAACTCAACAGGAGTGAACTCCCAGCTGAGCTGATCATATTGCAGGGTAAGTTTTCCTTGATCCGGGTAGACAAAATCCTCCCGAAGCAGATCAGCCGCGTCAGTGGGGGTTTGCCCGCTGAGGTTCACCTGACCCAGGTAGACTCCCGGGAATATGCGCCCATCATATATTGCCCGAAATCCCAGCGTGCCCAGGCTGATCACCAGCCCAAACAGCAGGATTCCCCCGGCCAGGGCAGCGGCAATTTTTAGCAGTGTTTTGGAAAGCATAGGGTTGCTTTTCATGGATATTATTTTACCAAATAGGATCAATTCCAGCTCACCCCTGGTCTTATAAGAAGAGCTGAAGTCAATTCCAACCTTGATTTGTTCGTCCAGGGGTGCAACTAACCTGCCAATTGATTTGATTGACCCTGGTTAAGAATCAGGGGATAGAATATCCGCCAACAGCTCTTCGAAATGATCCTGTTGATTATTCCCTTCAGCTGGATGAATTTGGCATAAAGCTTCCTGGCAGCGGATGATTTCTGGTACAGTAACCGGCCTGCCTGCCCGGGCTGCCCCATGCCGCAGAAACAAACCGTGCTGAGATTTATGGCAAAGCACCGCTTTAGTTTTTTGTTCTTTCCAGGGCGTTATATCAACCAGAAATGCCGGGGTTGGTGTAAAGACTCCTGTCTCCCTGGAAAGCCAGGAAGGTGCATAAACCGCTGGGCGAAAAGAGTCAAGGGTATCCAGCGCCAGCATCATCGCTTGATGGGCTTGAATATGAGCTGGATGTCCATATTCTCCTCCGGGCCCGTGGGTGATGATCACCTGGGGATTCAGACGATTGATCTGTTCCTGGAGTTCGCTGGCAATTTTCTCGAGATTATCGGTAAAAGGGTATAATTCGCCATCCGGTCCAACTTCTGGATCCTGGTATCCTGCAAACCGGAGGCTGGCGCCTCCCAGCACTTTTACCGCACAAACCAGCTCCTGCTCCCGAACTCGCCCCAATTCATCCCAGGCGCAGATCGGAGGATCTCCCCGTTCTCCACCTTCCCCCCGGGTGGCACAGATAAAATGGACCTTTGC
>CAZUMG010000096.1:0-6379 GCA_964621895.1 uncultured Anaerolineales bacterium
TGAAGCAGGGATTCCTGGTAAAGATAGGCTTTCTGCAAACCAATCGCCACCACATTGGATACCCTGGTGAGAAAAGCCAGGTCCTGAAAAGAGAAGCTGTTTGGTCCCAGGTTAAAGATCTGTAAAACACCAATCACCTGGTCTTCAATCACGATTGGTGCCAGCAGCATAGAACAATCCCCAGGGTCGGTGCCGATTTCCCTGCCTGGATCTAGATTTGAATTTAACGCCAGGGTATATTTTAGGTCAATACCTGCAGGGCTGCTTCCCTGGCAGATGACCATCAGAGATTTCCTTTCACCGATAACTTGCCCAATGAGGCTTTGATCAAGTTTATCAAATCTCAAATTATCTAGTGGATCCCGTCTCTTCCTGGAATCTGCATTCCATTCGAAATCTACCTGCAGCCGATCCTGTTCCTGGTCATATTTCAAGAGGTTAAAATGATCCAGTTGAAAGAGCCTCTGAAGATGGGTGTTAATGCTTTGATACATGTCTTCAAGTATACGAACGGTTCCCATCTCTATGGATAGATCATCTATGACTGTCTGGTTTTTCAAAGATTGATTCTTTTCATCTTTTGCCCTGATTTCATCCGTAATGTCCCGGATAAACCCTTGAACACCAATTGCCCGACCTCCTATTTCATAAGGAACCGCTGAAACCAAGGCATCAATGCTGCTGCCATCTTTTTTCTTAAGCTTGAGGGGATAATCCCTGACAGAACCTTCTTTCTCGATTGCCCGGGTAAATATTTTTCTATCCCCTGGATCCCAATAACAATCCAGGATGCTGTCAGACCAGATTTGTTCTCGATCTTGGTAGCCAAACAAATCCAGGGCAGCCTCATTCATCTCAATCCAGCGCCCATCCAGCGAGGAAATAAAGATGGCATCCCGGGAAGTTTGGAAAAACAGGCGATATATTTCCCTGCTTTCCTTAAGGTCCTGCAGCGCCTGGGTCCGCTGGGAAATTTCTTCAGTCAAACGCTGATTGGTTTCTAGTAAATTTTGGGTTCGGTCTGCAACAACTTTCTCCAGCTGCTGCTCATAACGTTTGTTTCCCAATCCCTTATTCCAGTGCTGAAAAGCCCGCTTAAGGATTGCTGGCATTCGGGAAATGTATTCTTTCTCAGAATCTTTAAGAACAAAATCAACAGCACCTGATTTAAATGCCCTTACAACCATCTCAAGAGATTCCTGGCTGGAAAGTAAAATCCAGGGAATATCTTCCACATCATCAAGCAGATAAAAGGCAGTCTCCTCGCCTGGAGAAAAATCTACCAGTAATAAATCAAATCTCGATGATTTAAGCAGCTCTCTGGCATCCGGCAGATTTTCCACCGGGGAGATTTCATACGGCAGGTCCTCACGTTTAATCAGCTTAATCAATTTACGTTGATGATCCTGATCTGCGTCTAAAGACAGGATCTGCAAAGCGGTCTTTCCTGGCATATATACTGCTCCTAGTCTTTCCCGGGTGGATTAAGAACGATTCCATCACCCGGTTTACCCACCAAATAAAAAAGGGCATCTGCCCTACCTAGTTAGTATATAGCTTGGATTGGAAATAGCAATCCAGGTAAGTTACAGATATGATAGCCTCTTCATCGCAAAGCTCACCAGAATAGCTGCTCGTTAAGGTTCATTAATTAAGAATGAATGGGCAGCAGAACTTGATTGAGGCGATCTGATTCCTACTGCCGGATAGTTTCACTGGTGAATCTGAATTCGAAGATCAAGAGCTGATATGCTACAATCGAATTGGAAACATGAATACATTTACTGATATTCGGCCCTCTCCCCTGGCTGGCCGCTGGTACCCAGCTGATCCAAAAAAATTGGCTGATTCCGTGGATGGCTACATTCAGGCGGCAAAATCCCTTCCCATCGAGGGTGAAATTCTGGGTATAATTTCTCCCCATGCCGGTCACATGTATTCTGGACCGGTTGCGGGGTACAGTTTTGCTGCCCTGCAAGGTCTTCATCCGGACCTGGTGGTCATTCTATCCCCCTTCCACCAATTTCACCCGGGAGCCATTCTCAGCACTGCTCACCAGGCTTATCAAACACCCCTCGGCCTTGTTCCGATCGATTCTGAAAGCCTTGATTTTGTCGATTTGGCCTTACAAAAAGCTGCCGGGATTCAAATCCAGCGGATCAGAAACGATGGCGAACACGCTGTAGAAATCCTGCTGCCTTTTTTCCAGCGGGTTCTTGAAGGTAAATTTGAGCTGCTGCCCTTAATGATTCGCCAACAGGACCCGGAGTTAATGAAAACCCTAGGAATGATCCTGGCGAATCTAATGGCAAAAAAGAATCTGTTATTAACAGCCAGCACCGATCTATCTCATTTTTATCCAGCCGGACAAGCTCGGGAAATGGACCAAGTGATAATCAATAAAGTCATTTCCCTGGATCCCACAGGTTTATACCAGGCTGAGGAACAGGGCAGAGGCTCGGCCTGCGGTATTGGGGCTGTGGCAGCAGTGATCTGGGCTGTTAAACAGGCCGGTCCAATTACTGCCCACCAACTGCATTACGCCCATTCCGGGGATATCACCGGAGACACCTCCAGCGTGGTTGGTTATTCATCCATCATCTTCACTCGTTAAAATCCCGACATATTATGATCATTTGGAACTTCCTTCTCATTCTGATATTGGTAGCATTAAATGGTTTTTTTGTCTCCACTGAATTCGCAGTGATCACTTCGCGGAAATCTCGTATTAAGCTCGAGGCTGACCGCGGCAATCCTGCCGCCAAGCTGGTATTAAACTGGCTTGAGCACCCCCAATCCAGGGACAGGTTGATCGCTGCCGCCCAATTGGGCATTACGATTGTCAGCCTGGCGCTGGGCGCGGTGGGTGAAAACACCTTTCAGGTTCTGCTGGAGCCTGTTTTCCACAACCTGGAGATTCCGGTCGAGTGGAGCCGCATTGAACCCATCCTAACTGGCTTGCCATTGGTGATTTCCCTGATCATCGTCACAAGCTTGCACGTGGTCATGGGTGAACAGGTGCCCAAGGTGGCTTCGCTTGAATCCCCCGAACAGGTCGCTCTTTTCATCGCAACCCCGATGAAATGGTTCAGCACGATTTTTACCTGGTTTGTGAATATCCTGGATTGGGCAACCCAATCAGTCTTGCGCCTTTTAGGAGTAAAAAGCTCCGGGGGAAGCCATTCAGTGATCTATACGGTAGATGAATTAAAAGAGATCCTGGCGGAATCCGAGCAGGTTGGCACCATCGAGTTGCCCCAACGGGAAATGCTCCATGCCGTATTTGATTTAAACCAGCTCTTAGTCCGCCAGGTGATGATTCCAAGAACTGAGGTTGAAGCGCTGCCCGCGGATACACCCCTGCAAGAAAGCATCCGTTTTGCAGTCCAAACCCGGTTTGCAAAATTCCCGGTCTACGAGGGAGACCTAGATAATATTACCGGGATTGTCCATGCCCGGGACCTATTACGCGGTCTTCAGGAAGATCATCAGGAAGGGGTCACTGCAGGAAAGTTAGGCAGGGAGCCTCTTTTTATTCCAGAGAGCAGCTCAGTTCGGGCATTAATGAGCCAATTTCAAATTCACAGTGTGCACATTGCCATTGTTCTCGATGAATACGGCGGAACCGCAGGCATAGTCACACTTGAAGACGTCCTGGAAGAGATTGTGGGGGAGTTCAGCGATCCGTTTGATGAAGAAGTTCCAGAAATCCAGCGGATCAATGCAACCACTGTCCTGGTCGATGGGCTCACGGCAATTGAAGATGTCAACGAGGAACTGGGAACCGATTTCCACGATCCCAATTACGATACGATTGCCGGGTATTTACTCGGCCACCTGGATCACATCCCCGTCCTGGGAGAAATCATTATTCTCCCAGGCGGCATCCAGCTGCAGGTGGATGCCATGGATGGGTTAAGAATCTCCAGGATTCAGATCCAGGGGGTGTAACCTCCATGCCAGCAAGGGATCATCAAAAAACTATTTACGCCAGGGTTGCGGTAAATGTCCCACAGGTGCAGGGTGTATTTGATTATCATCTGTCGGTCCTGGATCACCCGGATTATTCCCTGGGCCAGTTGGTAACAGTGCCTTTTGGCAATCAGCATGTTCAGGGAATCATGATTGGTTTTCCCGACACGCCGGCAGTTCCCCAAACCAAAGCCGTCCAGAAAATCCTGGACAAGGTCCCGGTAGTCAGCCCATTTCAGATCGAGCTGGCTCACAGGATCGCGTCCCAAACTCTCTCCCCCCAGGGAGTAACCCTGCATGCGATGATCCCGTCTGGGTTGAGTATTAAAGCAGATTCTGAATATCAGCTCTCCGAACGCAGCCTGGCTCTCCTGGAGCAGGGAGAACCCCTGCTCCCTGAACTAACTTCTGCCCAATCCCGCTTTCTGGCCCTGCTGATTGAACGGGGACCCCTGCGCGGCCGTCAGCTTGAGCGGGCGTTTCCAAAAAGAAATTGGCAGAAAACTGCCGGAACGCTGGAGCGGCGGGGAATTATCACCCGCCAATCAATCCTGGGAGAGCCTACCATGCAGCCCAAACTGGAACGAAGGGTCCGGTTTTCCGGGAATCAGTTTGCTGCTGCCAGCAGTATGGATACCCTCGCAAAAAAAGGTTATCCAGAGGCGCTGGCCCGCAGGCAAAGGGTTCTCCGGTTGTTAATAGAAAGCGAAACAGACCTTACAGTTTCTGAAATAAACCGACTTACTGATGCAACCCTGAACGATTTAAAACAATTAGCTCAAAAAGGGCTGGTAGAATTGATCGAAATCCAGGTTATCAGGGATCCACTGGAGCAGGTCTCAGCAGCGCCGCAAATAACTCCCCGGTTAACCAGGGATCAACAAGAAGCCTGGGATCAAATCGAAGCAGCTTTTCAAGAGAACCATCCCAAGCCTTTCCTTTTACACGGCGTCACAGGATCAGGAAAGACGGAGCTTTATCTGCGAGCCGTGGACGCTGCCCTGCAGCTCGGAAAGCAGGCCATCATACTGGTCCCTGAAATTGCCTTGACTCCCCAAACGGTTTCCCGGTTCATCAGCCGCTTTCCCGGACAGGTTGGCGTGCTGCACTCTGAACTATCGCCAGGGGAACGCTATGATACCTGGCGCCTGGCCCGGGCGGGAAAATTGGATGTTGTGGTTGGTCCTCGCAGCGCGTTATTTACCCCTTTTCAAAACCCGGGCTTGATCGTCATTGACGAATGCCATGATGATTCCTACTATCAGGGAGAGATTGCTCCCCGCTACCATGCTGTAGAATCTGCCGTCGCCTATGCTGCTATCACCGGTGCAGTCTGTATCCTGGGTTCAGCAACGCCGGATATCACCACGATGTATCAGAGCACCAGAGGGAATTGGCACTACCTGGCCCTCCCGGAGCGGATTCTGGCCCATAAGGATGCCATCCGGCGTCAAATGGATCAAATCGGGTACAACCAGGAGCAGACCCAGTATCACCCCATCAATGATCAGCTTGAGATGGCAAACCTACCTTCCGTGAATCTAGTAGATATGCGGGCAGAATTAAAAAACGGCAATCGTTCAATTTTCAGCCGGGATCTCCAGGAATCATTATTCTCCACCCTGGAAAAAAAACAGCAAGCCATCCTGTTTTTGAATCGCCGCGGCAGCGCCACCTACATCTTCTGCCGGGACTGCGGCCAGGCTCTCCGCTGCCCCCGCTGTGACATCGCGCTGACCGCCCACCAATCTGAGGGCACTCTGCGCTGCCATCACTGCGGGTACCAAAGAAAACCACCCCGGATATGTCCTTCCTGCGGAAGTAAACGGATCCGGCAGCTGGGCACCGGGACAGAACAAGTGGAAACTGCTCTCCAGGAGCTGATTCCCGGGGTCCGCACCCTGCGATGGGATCGAGACACGACCCGAACAAAGGGCGCCCATTGGAAAATCATGGAGGGTTTTTCCAGCCATCAAGCAGATGTATTAATCGGTACCCAGATGCTGGCAAAAGGGCTGGATCTCCCCCTGGTTACCCTGGTGGGTGTTATCCTGGCGGATACCGGCTTGTATCTCCCGGATTACCGGGCTGCAGAGCGGACATTCCAGGTATTGACCCAGGTAGCGGGACGGGCAGGGCGCAGTCCCCTGGGCGGCAAGGTGATCTTTCAAACCTTTGATCCGGATCATTACGTAATCCAGACTGCTTCTCGGCATGATTATAGGGGGTTCTACGAACAGGAATTAGGTTACCGCCGGGAGCTTGGGTATCCGCCTTTCGTGAAATTGGTCAGATTGGAAATCCGCTCAACAGATCCCCGGGCTGCTGAAACTGAAGCAAGCGCCTATGGGGCTGCCCTGGCAGGCTGGATAAAAAACGAGGGCTACCGGGCAACTCAACTGGTGGG
>CAZUMG010000097.1:0-3764 GCA_964621895.1 uncultured Anaerolineales bacterium
TCCCGATCATGAGAAGATATTTGAAGTGAAAGTGAGTATTGATGGAAACCTGACTGGTACGGGAAAAGGAAATAGCAAACGCGAAGCGTCTAAAATGGCTGCCAAACAGGTCCTGGAAAAATTGTCTCAAAATCATCACAAGGATATTCCCTGAGGTTTCATGCGCTTAAAATCGATTGAGTTAAATGGGTTTAAAACATTTGCGACCAAAACGAATTTTGAATTCGCTGATGAAATCACAGTTATTGTTGGTCCCAATGGCTCGGGAAAAAGCAATATTGCCGATGCTGTCCGCTGGGTTTTGGGTGAGCAATCTTATAAAATGCTCCGGGGGAAAAAGACCATGGACATGATTTTTTCTGGATCGGAGCAGCGCCCCCGGGCAGGTATGGCTGCTGCGACAATTGTGTTTGACAACAGCGATGGCTGGCTGCCGATTGATTTTTCGGAAGTTTCTATTACCCGACGGGCTTTCCGCGATGGAAAAAATGAATACTTGATCAATGGACAGCAGGTGCTTTTACGGGATGTCTACGAGCTTCTGGGTCAATCCGGATTGGCTGAAAGAACCTACACCATTATTGGTCAGGGTCTGGTTGATGCAGCCTTATCGCTTAAGGCGGAAGAAAGGCGCATCCTATTTGAAGAAGCCGCCGGGATCGGGTTGTACCGATCCAGAAAAGCGGAAGCTGAGAAACGCTTGGAAAAAACCCACCGCAATCTTGATCGGGTAGATGATATTCTCTCGGAGCTGAGACCCAGATTAAAAAGCCTGGAGCGCCAGGCCATCCGGGCTGAACAATTTGACCAGGTTAAAGCCGATCTGCGGGTGTTGCTTCAAGAATGGTATGGATATCATTGGGCTCGAGTTCAGGCAGATTTAAATCAAGCAAAAGATTTAGAAGCAAACCAGCGGGTAATCCTGGATCAAGCCCGGAAAACCCAGGCTGATTTTGACCGGGATTTATCTGAAAACCAGGCTCGCGTGCAAAGCCAGCGCTCAAGATTGAATACCTGGCACAGAGAATTGGCAGAACACCATAATCAAAAAGAAAATATCAGCCGGGAAAAAGCTGTAGCTGAGGAGAGAATCCGATCCCTTGAAAAGCAGATCCAGGATCTCGAGACAGAAAGAGTCCGACTTGAAGAGCAAGTGACCCTTGCCCAGGAACGTGTTCAGCAATCCCAGGGAAATGCGGCTGCCGATCAAAATCGGTTTGAAGAGTCCCAGAAAAATGCCGATCAAGCCCGGGAAACCCTGGAAGCCAAGCAAAGCCAGATCAATGCGATTGAAGCGGAAGCATCTGCGGCCCGAGATAATCTAAATCGGTTAAGTGAGCAGCAAATCAGACTGAGATCTCAGCTGGCTGACAGGAATGAACAACTCGAACGCAAGAAATCCAGGCTTCAGTCGGTTGATGAGAGGATAAAGACTGCCAAGAAACTATATCAGGATATTCACAGTAATTTTGCCGCCATCGCTGATCAGCTTAAGAAAGCCTCAGCAGCCCGGGAGAAGATTGAAGGACAATTAGAGAAAATCCAGCAGGACAAGACTGCTGGAGAAAAAACCCGCCAGGACCTGCTTAATGCATTATCCCAAACAAAGACAGAGAAAAGCCGCCTGACAGCTGAACTGACAGTTCTTCAACAAGCAGAGCAAAAGTTAGCCGGCTATGCTGATGGAGCAAAATTACTGCTAACCCAATCCCGGTCAGGAAAACTATCCGGTACGTTGGGAACATTAAGTAATTACCTCGAGGTGCCAGAGGAATATGAAAAACCCATCGCGGCAGCCCTGGGTGATTATCTAGATGCTGTGATTTTAGAAAAAGACCAGGATTCAGATCAGGCTCTTGAACTGTTGCTTAAGGAAACTACCAAGGGAGTACTGCTGCCATTGAATCGTCTGGTAACCCTTGATCGTCCTACACTCGACGAAAATATTCCCGGCTTGCTGGGCATAGCTGCTGATCTGGTAAAAACACCGCCAAAGTACCGTCCGGTCGTAGACTTGCTTTTAGGTCGAGTATTTATCCTCAAAGATAAAAAGGATCTAAACCGGGTACTCCGGAACCAGCCACCGGGAGCAAAAGCGGTCACCCTCCGAGGAGAAGTATTTCATGTCACTGGTGAGATTGTTGCCGGTAATGAAGGGCAGCCAGGAATACTAAGCCGATCCAGGCAGAGAAAAACCTGGGAAGCGCAAATCACCAGTTCTGCTCAACAAATATCTGCCTTAGAAGAAAAACTCCGGAAAGTGGATGAACGGTTAGGAGAGGTCATCCAAACAGACACAGATCAAAAAGGGGAGTTAACCAAGGCAAAAGAGGCAGAAGACCTCATAAATGAAAAAATTAAACAAATATCTCTGGATCAAAACAGTGCAGAACGGCAGGTTGAATGGGAGACAGCCCAGTACCAAACCCTGATAGATGACACTTCAGAAGATCAAGAAGTGATTGCCCAGATCCATATCGATCTTGAAAAAATCCAGGTTGAGATTGTCCAGGCACAGGAGCTGGTATCAAAATCAAGCTCCCAGCTGCGAACCATCTCCCTTGAAGAAGAGCGGGAACAACTGGCACACTGGGAAACCCAAACAGCTGTGGCCCAACGCGCTTTGACTGATATCAAGCAGCGCGTAGATGAACGGGAAAATGCCCGGCAGGAAGCCGCATCCCAGCTGCAACAAAATAGTGAGCTGATAACCCAGTTTCAAGACCAGGTTAAAAGCCTCGGTGAGGAAACAAGATTTTTAAATGACGGAGAAAAAACCATTCAGGGGGAAATCGATGAGCTCAGAAAGTTAATTGATGACACTGATCGGGATTTAGCCAAGGATGAGCAGGAACAAAGCGAACTGCAGAGAAAAGAGGCAGAAGCAAGGCGGATCTTAAACCAAGCTGAGCGAACTTACGCCCAGGCTGATATCAATTTGACCCGAAATCGTGAAAAACTTGAATCAATCCAGGAACGGATCAAAGAGGATATTGGCCTGGTTGAATTGGACTACGAAAAGGATATTTCAGGTCCAACTCCCCTGCCTTTAGAGGGGTATGTGCAGAAATTACCCCTTGTTAAGGTAATATCCAAGGATTTGGGCAGTACCATCAGGGAACAGCGTGCTCAATTGAGACGCCTGGGGGCTATCAATCCAGAAGCCCAGGGTGAATACCGGGAGGTTAACCAGCGGCATGATTTCTTAACAGAACAGCTGTCCGATTTAAGGAAAGCAGAAGCAGATCTCAAAGAGGTAATCGCCGAGCTGGACGTATTGATGGAAAGAGAGTTTAGAAAAACTTTCAACGCTGTTGCGGGAGAGTTCAGGGATATCTTTACCCAATTATTTGGAGGTGGAAAAGGTCAGCTAGTCTTATCTGAACCGGATGACCTGACTGGATCCGGCGTAGATATTCAGGTCAGGCTTCCTGGAAGGCGTACTCAAGGGCTATCCCTGTTATCTGGGGGGGAAAGGAGTTTGATAGCCGCAGCTTTAATATTTTCTTTGTTAAAGATTTCTCCCACGCCGTTCTGTATCCTGGATGAAGTGGATGCCATGCTGGATGAATCCAATGTTGCCCGCTACCGAAAACTCCTCCGGGAATTAAGTTCTGAGACCCAGTTTATTGTCATCACCCATAACAGGAATACTGTCCAGGTTGCGGATGTGATTTACGGGATTATCATGTCTTCCGATTCTTCCAGCCAGGTGTTAAGCTTAAAGCTGGATGAGGTGGACGAAGTTATAGATTCTTAACATT
>CAZUMG010000097.1:3864-6208 GCA_964621895.1 uncultured Anaerolineales bacterium
CAGGTGTTAAGCTTAAAGCTGGATGAGGTGGACGAAGTTATAGATTCTTAACATTCAGCAGGATTACAATCACCATTGATTATTTTTGATCCTCAAAACAGCACCAAAACGGAAAACCATCCTCAATGAGCGTTGGCTATTACCACCTCCGGCAATGGACCCAGCCTGTGACGGTACTTCTAGCCAGGATAAGTTCTGGAACTTCTGAAAGATGGGGATATAATCCATTTAATATACTGAACATCTTATACAATCAAACAGATCATCAATTATTCCTGGTTGTCCAGGAGGAGATCAATGGCACCAACAATATCAGATCAACTGAACGCCGTAATGGGGGAGTTTGAACGTAATGTACCCCATGTGCAAGCCACCGCCATTGTCAGTACTGACGGTCTTGTAATTGCTTCCAGACTTCCCCACTCGGTTGAAGAGGACCGGATCGGCGCTATGGGCGCGGCAATCCTCTTGATCAGTTCCCGCAGCGGGCAAGAATTGGATCGGGGAGAAATGGAACGAGTGTTAATAGAAGGGGAAAATGGGTATATATTACTTCACAGCATTGGCGTGGACGCTATCCTGATTGCCCTGGTGGATAAAGATGTCCGCCTGGGCATGTTATTTTATGAGTGTAAAAAATGTATTGCAAAGTTAAATCAAATTCTTTAATTCAAGGCGAGAAATAATGTTTAGGAGCATTGTATGACCGATATTAAGAAAGTTGTCCTTGAGCGAGACCTTAATCCCTACCACTCGTTTTTTGCCTCCTTTTTCGCTGGATTGGGGGAATTGGGAATGATTAACCAGGGCTCAATTAATATTGTTTCCAGGAGAGCGGCAGAGTATTTATATTCCTATCTGGATGCCAAGCAAATTCTTCCGGACATGAAGGCGGTTCCCGGAGATACACCTGCGGCGGTGATCAAGAACTTAGTGATGTATGTAAATAAAATTCTCAGTCTGGTAGGTGAATATGACCTTCAGCAGGTTGATAACGAGAGAGTAGTTTTATTAATAGCAGGCAATACCTGCCGGATTTGTCCCAAGGGCGTTGGCGGGGCGGCTGTAAAGGGAACTTTGTGTCCAATCCCCAGTTTGTTGGAAAGTTTAATTAACAGGATTGCTCAACAAGACATCCTTGAGTTGACCACTGCTGGTATTGAAAAAGAGGGGCAGACCTGTAAGGCTTACTTTAACGTTCATATGGGATAGCAGCTGGTATGGAAAATAAAAAAACCGGTCAAAAAACGGTTAATACCTTTTCAATCGTTGCCTATAACCCGAAAAAGAAAGAGTGGGGTGTAGCTGTCCAATCAAAATTTTTGGCAGCGGCTGCGGTGGTTTCCTGGGCGCGGGCGAACGCTGGTGCAGTAGCTACTCAATCGTTTGCCCGGGTAAGCTATGGATTCAAGGGATTGGACCTGATGCAGGGGGGAGTAAGTGCCGGGGACGCCATCCAACAGTTAATTGAAAATGACCCTGAAAAGGATTTAAGGCAGGTTGGTCTGGTTGATCGTTCCGGAACGGCGGCCGCTTTTACCGGAGAAAAGTGTTATGCCTGGGCCGGGCACCATGTCGGAGAGGGGTATACCTGTCAGGGAAATATTCTGGTTCCAGGGACGATTGAAGCGATGTCTGCTCGCTTCGAAGAAGCTCGTTTGGGAGAGGGGGAGCTGGCAGATTGGTTGGTGTTAGCGCTTGAAGCTGGGCAGGAAGCTGGAGGTGATAAACGGGGACGCCAGGCTTCCGGAGTATTGGTAGTCAGGGAGCAGGGAGGATACGGCGGAGATAATGACCGCTACCTGGATTTGCGCGTGGATGATCATCCCTATCCCATCTTAAAATTGAAGCAATTGGTAGAGAATCATCATTTATATTTTGGTGCAGTTGATCCTCAGGATCTAGTGCCGCTTGATTCGGTCATCCTGGAATTGCAGCAAATCATGAAAAAAACCGGACATTATCAGAATGCAGTAAACGGCATTATTGATGAAACCACGATTGAATCACTGAGAAACCTGGTCGGAGAAGAGAACCTTGAAGAGCGCTGGAACGGTGACAAGCAGGTGATCGATCACAAGGTTGTTGCCTTTCTTAAAGAAAAATTTTCCTGATTAGAACTTCCCTGCCTGCCGGAAAATATTATTGACAGGGTTTATTGATAATGTTAGGATTAGCCCTATGCTTAAGAACCAGATGAACCCTCAGATGATGCCTGCTGACATTCTTCCCTGACCGGAGGCGGTTCTCGCGCAATAATTCAACACTGCCAAGATGTAACTAAATCTCCCCGGTCTCTACAGGGGAGATTTTTGTTTTTAGTCTGAACAGAAAGGAGGGTACA
>CAZUMG010000098.1:0-6190 GCA_964621895.1 uncultured Anaerolineales bacterium
CACAAATTCACATTTGGGTTGTGGACGGTTGGCAGTATCGGTCGTGACCCATTTGGAGATCCGGTACGGGACTCAAAATCACCTGTGGAGCTCGTTCATTTACTTGCGGAGGTTGGAGCCTGGGGCGTAAACTTCCATGACAACGACCTTGTTCCCATTGACGCCACTCTTATGGAAAGAGACCGCATTGTTCGGGAATTCAAAGCTGCACTCTCTGAAACTGGCCTGGTCGTCCCGATGGCTACTACCAACCTTTTCAGCGACCCTGTATTTAAGGACGGCGCATTTACATCCAATGACCCCAAAGTCCGCGCCTATGCCTTGCAAAAGACGATGAAAGCCATTGATTTGGGTGTTGAACTTGGTGCAAAAGTTTATGTCTTCTGGGGAGGGCGTGAAGGGGTAGAAACCGACGCGGCGAAAGATCCCCTCACAGCGATTAAACGTTCGCGTGAGGCGATGAATTTTTTATGTGATTATGTCATGGATCAGAAATACAACTTGAAATTTGCTCTCGAAGCCAAACCCAACGAACCCCGTGGTGATATCTACAATGCGACCACAGGCCACATGTTGGCATTTATCGGAACGCTGGATCATCCTGATATGGTTGGTGTGAATCCCGAAGTGGCGCATGAGCATATGGCAGGTCTCAATTTCGTTCATGGTGTGGCGCAGGCATTGGATGCAGGCAAGTTATTCCATATCGACTTGAATGATCAAGCTTTTGGTCGCTATGACCAGGATTTCCGCTTTGGGGCTGTGAATTTGAAGAGTGCTTTCTTCCTTGTGAAACTGCTGGAAGACAATGGCTACCAGGGTAGCCGGCACTTCGATGCACATGCCTACCGCACCGAGGATTACGATGGAGTCAAGGATTTTGCGCGCGGCTGTATGAGGACATACTTAATCCTGAAAGAAAAAGCCAAGCAATGGAACTCTGATAATGAGATTCAGGAGCTAATTGCTGAAATTAACACCGATGATGGTTCTATGAATAAATACTTCGGTAAATACACTTCTGAAAAAGCGAACGGACTGAAAGCGGAGACCTTTGATCGTTCTAAATTGAGTGCCCGCGGACTCAAGTACGAACTTCTTGACCAGTTGACAATCGAGGTATTACTTGGCGTACGCTAGTGGCATGACCTATTTTGCCAGCTGAGAACTTATTAGCATGCAGGATGATTCACTTAAATATAACAGAAGGTAACAAGGAAAAAAGAATTTATATGGAAAACATCGAACAACGTATAGACAAACTTCTCTCTAAAATGACCCTGGACGAAAAGCTTGCCCAAATTGGTTCCTATTGGATATCTGATTTGGAGACCAATGGTGCCTTAAATTGGGACAAAGCAGCAGGCAGACTTAAAAACGGCATCGGACAGATCACTCGCGTAGCAGGTGGTTCTACACTCCGCCCTTTGCTGGCAGCACAGACGGCCAATCGCCTTCAAAAATTCCTTATCGAACGAACGCGGCTTGGAATCCCAGCCATTCTTCATGAGGAGTGTTGCTCAGGTGCGATGGTTTTAGGAGGCACAGTGTATCCGCAAATGTTGGGGCTTGCCAGTACTTTCCAACCAGAGCTTGCCGAAGCGATGACAACTGAAATTCGTAAACAACTGCTTGCTGTAGGCGCACGGCAGGCGCTTGCCCCCGTATTGGATATCGCACGCGACTCACGCTGGGGGCGTGTTGAGGAAACTTTCGGCGAGGACCCTATCCTGGTCAGCCATTTTGGCATGGCATATATTAAAGGTTTGCAAACTGAGAATTTGGCTGAAGGGGTTATGGCAACCGGTAAGCATTTTATTGGTCACAGTCTCTCGCAAGGTGGCCTGAATTGTGCCCCTGTCCACATTGGGATGCGTGAAACCTATGATGTTTATCTTGCCCCATTCCAAGCAGCTATTCGAGATGCGAAACTGGCTTCTGTCATGAATTCATATCCTGATTTGGATGGGGAAGTGGTGGCTGCTTCACGCCGTATCATGACAGATATACTCCGTGGTGAACTAGGGTTCGATGGCCTTGTTGTATCAGATTATGAATCGGTAATAATGCTCCATAATTTTCACAAGATTGCCTCTGACCTCGCGTCTGCAGCTGCCATGGCATTGAATGCGGGAATTGATGTAGAGCTACCATCTACTGCGTGTTATGGAGAACCTCTCAAAACCGCGCTGGAAAATGGAGATATTCAAATCGAACTGATAGACCTGGCCGTTAAAAGGCATCTAGAGAAGAAGTTTGAGCTTGGCTTGTTTGACAATCCATATGTGGATGAAGACAAAGTTGGGGAAGTTTTCGAAACGCCTGAACAGCGTAGGCTAGCTCGCGAGATAGCACGCAAGAGCATGGTATTGTTGAAAAACGATGGGCTGCTGCCATTACAGAAATCTATCAAAACTATCGCAGTCATTGGTCCTAACGCCCATGATGGGCGAAATCAACTTGGCGATTATTCCTACGCGGCTATGAGCCAACTGATGCAGTTGAAGGAGCTAGAGAACTCAGACTTTGTTGATTTAAATCTAGATGAACTCTTGCCTGATCTTGTCAAAATTTCAACAGTACTGGAAGGCATCCAATCGGTCGTTTCTCATCAAGCAAATATACTGTATACGAAAGGTTGTGATATCAATAGTAACGATATGTCAGACTTTGACAATGCGGTAAACATTGGGAAGCAAGCAGATGTCATAATACTAGTACTCGGGGACAAATCAGGCTTAACTCCTGACTGTACGACCGGCGAAACCCGCGATAGTGCTGCCTTGAAATTACCAGGTATACAAGAAAAATTAGCCCAAGCACTTATTGCCACCGGGAAGCCAGTCGCAGTTGTATTGATAACAGGGCGTCCTTATGCGCTATCTGAGCTGGTAGAGAGTGCTAACGCTATCCTTGAGGCCTGGCTGCCGGGTGAAGAAGGCGGAAATGCTATTGCGGATATTTTATTTGGTGATGTAAACCCCGGGGGAAAGCTGCCGATCACTTTCCCAAGATCAGTGGGCCAAATCCCGATTTTCTATAATGCTACGCTGGCGGGTACCAAGTCGCATTGGTACGTAGACTACGTTACCGAGAAAGTCACTCCATTATTTCCATTTGGGCATGGATTGAGCTATACAAAGTTTAAGTATAGCAATCTCTCAATTGGACAGAAGCAGGTTACAAGCGGGGAAAGCGTGGATATTGCCCTCATGATTGAAAATGTTGGAGATGTCGCAGGTGAGGAAGTTGTCCAACTGTATATTCATGATGAATTTGCCTCTATCCCCCGCCCAGTGAAAGAACTGAAGGGATATCAACGTGTGAACTTAAGCTCCGGTCAAAAGAAACGAATCACATTCCATCTACCGCTGGACCAATTGGCATTTTATGATACTGCGTTGAATCTTATCCTTGAGCCCGGGCGGATTTTTATTATGATTGGCAGTTCCAGCAACGATATTCGGCTGAAAGACGATTTTATGATTGTTGGTCAAGGGAAAATGCCTGTTAAAAAACGTGTGTTTGTCTGTCCTGTAGACGTTCACTAGCTCCTTCCCCCTGAAGAGGAGAGCATGACGACATTGTGATTATGACCGATTTTTCCCCTTCGGCTCATTCAACTGGATAAAGACTTTTTTGGGATCTTGTCAAATTCCTTGATTTTGAATTAGGTCCCTTTGAGAACAAAACTCTCAGCCTGCTCATCACCCAATCGGTGGGATAGGATCATATACTGAAATATGGGATTTATCCAATGATATTGATCCTCCGTAAAATGAGATTGAAGGGCAGTTCATTACAGAACGATTAGGATAGGAGTAAAAAACTATGGCCTACTTTCTTGGCATAGATACCTCAACAACTAGCAGCAAGGCATTGATCATTGATCAAGATGGTAAAGTACTCGGAGTCGCCTCCTCGCCGCATACCCTGCAAACGCCAAAACCATTGTGGTCGGAACAGGATCCGATAGAATGGTGGCAGGCGGTATCAATGAGTATCAAGTCGGTATTGGAAAGGGCTAACATCAGCGGGGAAAGAATAAGCGCAGTAGGTTTAACTGGTCAAATGCATGGACTCGTTTTGCTGGATGAAGCTGGAAATGTTTTGCGCCCGGCTATCCTCTGGAACGACCAGCGCACCCAAAGACAATGTGATGAAATCCATCAGCGTATCGGGAAAAAAAAGTTTATCCAAATCACGGGCAATGTTGCCCTGACGGGATTCACCGCGCCGAAGATTTTGTGGGTAAGAGAAAATGAGCCGGATGTGTTTGTCCAGGCCAGGCATGTGCTCTTACCAAAAGATTACATTCGCTATCGGTTAACAGGCGAATATGCGATGGACAAGGCTGATGGCTCTGGTACGGTGTTGTTCGATTTAAAATCACGCGACTGGTCGGATGAGGTCTTATCTGCTCTGGAAATCCCCCGCGAGTGGATGCCAAAGACGTTTGAAGGCCCTGAATGCACCGGATATATCAGTGAAAAAGCCGCTTCTGTCACAGGATTGAAAGCCGGTATCCCCGTCGTAGCGGGTGGCGGCGATCAGGCGGCGCAGGCGGTTGGTGTCGGCGCAGTAGAACCTGGGATTGTGGGACTGACAGTTGGCACAAGTGGCGTCGTTTTTGCTACCACACCCTCCGCATTGATCGAACCTGAAGGACGCCTGCACGCGTTTTGCCATGCAGTGCCGGGCCTGTGGCACTTCATGGGTGTGATGCTCTCTGCGGCGGGAAGTTTACAATGGTATCGCGATTCGCTGGCGCCGGATATAAGCTTCGATGATTTGCTGGTAGAGGCTGAAGCAGTTTCCGCAGGCAGTGATGGGTTGCTGTTTCTGCCCTATTTGAGTGGAGAACGCACCCCGTATCCAGATCCCCTGGCGCGCGGGGCGTTTATTGGATTGACCCTTCGCCACAGCCGCGGCCATCTAACACGTGCTCTTCTTGAAGGCGTATCCTTCGGATTAAAGGATAGTTTCAGGTTAATCCAATCTGCAGGGTTAGGCGAGATTACCCAGGTCCGGGCTTCAGGCGGTGGAACGAAGGGAGCACTCTGGAGGCAGATTTTAGCCTCCGTGCTTGAAGCGGAACTGGTCACAGTTAATACGACCGAAGGTGCGGCCTATGGCGCGGCCTTGCTCGCAGGAATCGGTGCGGGTATTTGGGCGGATGTCCCTTCTGCCTGTAAGTCTTGTATCAAGGTCACCCAAACAACACGCCCTGAACCTTCCCAGGTGGATGTATATCGAAAAGCTTATCCACTATATCGAGAGCTATATCCAGCACTGCGATCTACCTTTAGCAAGCTGAGCAAGATTGAGTGAGAAAATGGTGGAGGCTGAATTTTTATGGCCAAATCAGATTCGGGGGGCCATTTCGCTGACCTACGATGATGGGCTTCCCATTCACTATACATTGGTTGCCCCGCTCCTGCGTCAGCACGGCCTCTTAGCCACTTTCTATCCTCCGATTCATGGTGACCTGGGTCAACATCCTGAGAATTGGAGGTGCCTTGCAGGGGCTGGTCATGAACTTGGCAACCATACTGTCTTTCATCCCTGCCGACAGAGACACCCCGACCCTTATCCTTGGTTAGACAACCACTATGACCTCGGCACATATACACTGGAGCACCTGCGCAGCGAACTCGAAGTGGCTAATTTGGTGCTGCACTTGCTGGACGGGCAGACTGACCGCAGTTACGGCAGCACTTGCGGTGATATGACGGTCGGCCACGGCCGGACAGAAGAATCAATAGAACCATTGCTCGCAGCCATGTTTGTCGCAGCGCGCGGGAAGATAACCAACCAGGCTGCCCAGCCGGGGTATGATTTCATCCCCTTCAACATCGCGTGTATCAGTGCTGATGGGTGTTCACTGGATGAATTGACCCAAATGGTAGAACGAACCCGCCGCAGCTGCGCCTGGTCGGTCCTGGTATTTCATGGTATTGGTACAGGAACTCACGACCTGTACCTGGATGCAGATATCCTTGAACAATTTATCGGATTGTTAGCTCGTCTGCCGGATCTTTGGATAGCACCGGTCCGAACGATTGCGTTTTATATTAAGCAGCATCTGCCGGCCGCTCACTAGCTCGGCCAATATTTCAGTTTTATCAGTTAAGGATCATCCCTGGTTGATTAATGGATATAAAAACAGAACCCCTCAAAAATCGAGGGG
>CAZUMG010000099.1:0-1099 GCA_964621895.1 uncultured Anaerolineales bacterium
TTTGAGGGTCACCCATGCAGGAGAATTTTCTGAAATGGACCTAGTAGAATCACAATAAAAGAAGCAGGATCATGGTCAGGATAACAAATCTCAGTTTGGCTTTTGATCACAGCCCCCGGGATTTACATCAGGCGGCAGCCAGAATGTTAGGAATATCCAGTAAGGAATTAATATCCCTGCGGATTTTGAGACGCAGCCTGGATGCCCGCAAAAAAGAGCCTCTGAGCAGGGTTTACAGCCTGCTGGTAGAAGTAATTGATGAAAACGTACTGAAGAATCGAGTTGAATTAAATCCTGATATCTCCTTCGCTTCTGAAGAAAAATATCAAATAGCACTCCTTCGGAAGGAACGATTGTCGGTTAAACCCTTGATCATCGGGACAGGGCCAGCGGGTATTTTTGCGGGACTAATCCTGGCTGAAGCAGGATGTCAGCCGATATTGCTCGAAAGGGGAAAATCCGTTAGAGAGCGGACCCTGGATACATATAAGTTCTGGCGGGAAGGGGAACTTAATTCCGAATCTAATGTCCAGTTTGGAGAGGGAGGAGCTGGCACATTTTCGGATGGAAAATTGCAAACCCGGGTAAAGGACAGGTTCAATCGGGATAAAAAAATTCTCGAAGAGTTTGTTCAGGCAGGTGCTCCGCCAGAAATCCTCTATGATAACAAACCCCATATCGGGACGGCGAAGCTGGTTAATATCGTTCAATCATTTCGTAAAAAAATTATTCAATTAGGCGGGGAATACAAATTTGAATCCAGAGTAGTAGATTTAATCCTGTCTGACGACGCGATTATAGGTGTGATTCTGGCAAATGGCGAGGAGATTCTCTCCCCCGTTGTTGTTCTAGCTGTCGGCCACAGCGCCAGGGACACATTTAATTTACTGTTGGATCGGGGAGTTCAGCTTTCTCCCAAACCCTTTTCGGTTGGATTCCGAATTGAGCATCCCCAAAAACTAATCGACCGGAATCAATACGGGAAACATGCCGGCCATCCCAGCCTGGGAGCTGCGGATTACCAGCTGGCTTTCCACAGCAAAACAGGCAGATCAGTGTACAGTTTTTGCATGTGTCCCGGGGGAAAGGTAATTGCCGC
>CAZUMG010000099.1:1199-6111 GCA_964621895.1 uncultured Anaerolineales bacterium
CAGGCAGATCAGTGTACAGTTTTTGCATGTGTCCCGGGGGAAAGGTAATTGCCGCGTCTTCACAGCCGGGAACCGTGGTGACTAATGGCATGAGCCAATTCGAACGCAGTGGGGAAAATGCCAACAGTGCTATTGTTGCGGAAATCTCCCCAGATGACTTTGGGAACAAACCGCTGGAAGGAATCGTATTTCAGCGCAAATGGGAAAAATTTGCCTTCCATCTTGGAGGTGAAAATTATTTTGCCCCGGTTCAATTGGTTGGAGATTTTTTAGCAAATCTGCCTTCAAAGGAGCTGGGATCGGTATCTCCTTCCTATCAACCTGGTTTTCAATTGGGGAATCTTAGGGAAGCTTTTCCGGACTATATCATTGCTCCGATCAGGGAAGCCCTATCTTTCTTTAATCAACGAATCCCCGGGTTTGTTATGCGTGATGCTGTTTTGACTGGGGTAGAAACGCGGACATCTTCTCCAGTAAGGATCCTGCGAGGAAAAGACATGCAGAGCGTCTCTGTGAGCGGTCTCTACCCGATTGGGGAAGGTTCGGGTTATGCTGGAGGGATTATGTCCTCTGCATTGGATGGAATAAAAGCTGCAGAGATAATTATTGAAGCGTTTCAGGAAGTTAACTAAATCATCATACCTATTTATCTCAACAAGATTGGGATGTGAACAATGGACTGCAACGGTCCTTTTTTCAAAGATGACCAGGGAAGAACTCTCTTTCTTCGAGGAGTTAATCTTGGAGGGAGCAGTAAAGTGCCCTCTAGGCCTGATGGGGCAACCTATAAATCAGATGGATTTTTTGATACAAGAAATGTATGTTTTATCGACCGCCCGTTCCCTCTGGAGGAAGCAGGAGAACACTTTTCTAGGTTAAAATCATGGGGCTTCAACTTGATCCGCTTGCTTGTTACTTGGGAAGCGATTGAACATCAAGGCCCGGGAATTTATGATCAGGACTACCTGGAATACATCCGCTCTATCGTTGAGCGCGCGGCTGATTGGGGATTAAATATATTAATTGATCCTCACCAGGACGTTTGGAGCCGATTTTCCGGAGGGGACGGTGCTCCGGGATGGACTTTTGAGATAGTTGGTTTTGATATTACTAAGTTTCAAGAAACAGGAGCCGCATTCACACACCAGGTTCTGGGTGACCCACTACCGACAATGATTTGGCCTGCCAACGCAACCAAGCTGGCCGCGGCAACAATGTTTACCCTCTTTTTCGGAGGAAGTGATCTGGCACCATTTTCATTCATAGAGGGAGAATCTGCCCAGGTATTTCTCCAGAGATCTTATCTTAATGCCTTCAAAAAACTTGCCATGTATTTATTGGACCTCCCAAATGTTGTTGGTTTCGGTACGATGAATGAGCCTGGTGAAGGATACATTGGGATTCCAGATTTAAACCGGCGATACACTCCCATCGAAAAAGGATTTATCCCTACGCCTTTCCAGTCCATGCAATTAGGAGCCGGGATTCCCCAGGAGCTGGAAATCTGGGACCGAGGGATTTTAGGGCCAAGAGTCGTGGGGAAAACTATTGTTAACCCCAAAGGTGAGCGGGTTTGGCTGAATGGGTTTGATCCTCTTTGGCAGATAAATGGGGTGTGGAAAGATAATCCAGGTGGGTCCCCAAACTTAATATCTCGGGATTATTTTTTCCGGGTAAATGGGCGAAAAGTAGATTTTAACCGGAATTATTATGTTCCCTTTAATAATCTTTTTGCCGCAGAAATCCGTGGGATTACACCTTCAACAAAGATTTTTATTGAGAATGGCCTCAAATCAAAAGCGCCGAATTGGAGTAATGAAGACGCGGAAAATGTCGTTTACGCTCCCCATTGGTATGATCCAATTGTGCTGATCAGAAAATCTTACAACCGGTGGATAAACTTTGATCGTGAATTGAATAAGCTTGTAATTGGCCCGGGACGAATTCAGAGGTCATTTGCTGAGCAGCTGGAGAGACAGAAACTCCATGCCAGGGAGGAGATGAACAATATCCCAGTCGTGATTAGTGAAATTGGTATCGCGATGGACCTTGATCATAAACGAGCTTATCAAGATGGCAATTTTGGGGCTCAGATAAAAGCGTATGATCGGACTATCCGTGCACTCGAGAAAAATTTGCATCACTATATTTTGTGGAATTACACGGCGGATAATGATAATTGCCGGGGTGATCAATGGAACGATGAAGATTTATCTATTTTTAGCCGGGACCAACAGGAAGACCCTGCCAATATAAATTCAGGAGGAAGGGCTCTGGAAGCTATTCTTAGACCTTACCCAGTGGCTATTTCCGGGATTCCTCTCACTATAAAATATAATTACCTGGATAAGCTCTTTGAGTTTAGATTTCAGGGTGATTCGTCAATTAAAGCCGCGACAGTACTTTTTGTACCTAATTTTCAATATCTGGACGGCTATGATGTAGATCTATCCTCTGGCACGTATCAACAATTTCCATACGAACAGCTCTTATATTACTATCCAGATAAGCATGAGCAGGTTCATTTCATCCGCTTAAGGGCTTCCTGAAATTATATCTCTCACCGAAAATAGGAAATATGGATTGAATTCAAATGGATATAGGGGTGGAACGCCGGGGCAAAATTATTTGAGAAGGCAGGTTATTGTAATTATTATATGCTTGCTTTGATTGGTTTATCCTGATAGCCAGAGATTTCGCTGCATTTGTCCGGGATTACCTTCAGAACTATTAAAATAAAACACTTCTCCGGATGTTAGCTGGCTTACGCCAGAGATCATATTTAGGAGAGTGTTTTTTCCAACTCCAGATTTACCAGTAATGCCCAAAAACTCACCGGAAAAAATATCCAGGGAGACATTATTTAATGCAATAAAAGGATTTTCACCGGTTGTGTATGTTTTGTTTACCTGCTTCAATTGAAACAGTAGGTTGGTACGAGGCATGTTAATTCTTTGACTTCATGACCTGATTATAGGCTCGGTCAGATTCGAAATAATCGATCAAGGACGACATTAGTCGTATAAAATCCTGGCTGTTCTTTTCTCCTAGATGCAGCACAAGATCTTCAAGGTGATCACATGTTTTTAAAAGCCGGGTTTCTGCAGCTTTTTTCCCCTTTCCAGTTAATTCAATCAGAACGTAGCGTCGGTCATCAGGATCCTTCTGCCTTTTGATAAAACCACCGTGTTCCAGCGGATTTAGCAAGTGAGTAACCCCAGCAGGAGTTATATTCAGCTGGTTGCTTAACTCTGAGGCGGGCAGCGTTTTGACGCCGTTATCAAGATTTAAATAAAGCATCCCTAATAAATCGCTTTCGCTGGGTTTTATATCCTGAACTGGAGCTTTCTCCCACTTTAAACGGGAGAATTGTTTCAATAATTGAAATAATTCTTGAGAAATCTCAGCGATATCTTGAACTGCCATTCCAACACCTCTGGTTTTTAACTTTATAAATAATTTATAAACTAAATCAACCTGATGATATCGAAAATTTTCTCTGTGTGACTTACATTCCTGTTAATTACCAAGCTTTGCAAGAGTTCTTTTCCGTTTTATGGGAAAGAAAAAAATGGCTCGCAGGCCATTTTTTGTTTTCAAGTTTAGTAAATTGAAGTTTTTTATCTAGAAGTGCATATTCGGTTCAGTAAAAACCAAACTATTATCCGCAGGTGATCGTGACCACAAAAAAAAACCAGGAGTGCTAACCGTAAAAACGGTTAAAGCCATTTTTTTCTTTTAAAGAAAAATAGCATCACAATCATCATGATGAAAATTATCCCCAGGACGGCAAAATATCCCCACCAAAATTGGAGTTCTGGCATGTTTTGAAAATTCATCCCGTATATTCCAGCAATCAGCGTTGGCGGGATAAAAATCGTTGAGATGATAGTTAGCACTTTCATCACCTGATTCATCTGGTTGCTGATGCTTGAGAGATAGGTGTCAAACATACCGGCAACCACATCTCTAAAAGATTCATTAATATCAATGATTTGAATGGTGTGATCATAAATATCTCTTATGTAGGGGATGGTCTCTTGCTCAATCAGTTTCGTCTCACCCCGGGCTAATCCGCTGAGCAGTTCCCTGAGCGGCCAGATCGATTTTCTCAGGTAGATCAGCTCTCTCTTATATTTGTGAATTTCATGCATGGTGGATGAATCGGGAACTGTGACGATTTTTTCATCCAGGTCTTCAATTTGTTCCCCCAATTGTTCCAAAACGACAAAATAATTATCAACCACAATGTCAATTAATGCATATGCCAGGTAATCCGCTCCGAGGCTGGTGATCCGTCCTTTCCCTTCGTTTATTCTGCGTTTAATAGGTTCAAAAATTTTATTCTCGGCTTCTTGAAACGAAATGACCAGATCGTTCATCAGGATAATGCTGAGCTGTTCTTCTCTCACCTCATCAATACTATCATCCCAGTAAATGATTCTGATGACAACAAAGAGGTAATCTTCAAAGATTTCAAATTTTGGTCTTTGAGTGAGGTTTAATATATCCTCCAGAACAAGCGGGTGCAGCCCAAAGGCTTTACCTACAACCTCGATGACCTCAATTTCATGCAAGCTGTCAATATTTAACCAGCTTACTTGATTGGTTTTATGCTCAATTTGGCTGATGATTTGGTGGATATCTGTTTCCTGGGTATCTTTGATTGCCCCAGATGAATCGTATCTAAGCAGGTTGAGATTGGTTTTACCATTTTCCGTTTTAACAATTGGAGAAAGAGTGCCAGCTGGAAGGCCAACAGAGGCTTTTTTCCGGGGGATAAACCTTTCAAGTGTATTCACAATTCTCCTTCATCCATTACCAATTATATTAAGAGAATCCAGGTAGATAAACTTTTAATGTTGACTGGTTTCGTTCTGGCTCAAAGATAACTTTGCTTTTAATAATCTTT
>CAZUMG010000100.1:0-6090 GCA_964621895.1 uncultured Anaerolineales bacterium
CTGACCAATAGATCTGCCTTGGCGCGCAGTGATTGGACAACTTCATGCTCCCGCTCGAGCACCTGCCAGCGGAACTCGTTGGTTGGTTCTTTGCCTCGTTCAAATTGAGCTTTTTTTGTCTCTCGATACGTGAGGTCAATCAAAATCCTTAGATCCGCTTCCGCTTGAACAGCATAGAGCCCTTCGATTATTAAATATTTCAACCCCTTGAAGGACGTAATTAATTGGTCTTCTTGATCGGTAAGTAAATCGATACAGGGCATGATCACCTTGTCCCGGTTTTCCTGAAATTCAGCCAGGTTTTGATTAATCGCGGCCCAATCATATTCGGTATATCCGATGCTGTTTATTCCATGTTTTTTTCGCCAAGCAGTGCGATCCGAGGGAGAGGTCAGATAATAATTATCGATATGCATTATTTTGGCGGGAGTATGCCGGTTCTTAAGGTTTCGCGCTAATTCATGGGCAATTTCGGTTTTTCCTGAACCGGATTCCCCCCCAATGGACAGGACAACTTTATCACCGGATAGTTTATCCAGGTAAGGCAAAATACCTTCTGCCGCTTTCCTGTGATTTTCTGTGATTAATAATACATCGCCTAGCATTCCACCTCCTAATGACACCATACAGGCCCTGTTTCAAGTCAAATTAAAGTTTATATGTAATCCAATTTCCAGGTTGGAGCAGGATTGGATGTCCATTTATGAGGAAAGATTTTTTGACTTTACCGTCAATTTTAACCTTAACTTGGTTTGGAGTTATCTGAAAATAGTAACGATCGGTTCTGAAGAGCAGGTTAAAGACCATTTTTTTCCAGTCCAGGGGCAGTTTTGGAGAGATCGAAAGCTGGTCCCCCGTCCAGTCGAGGCCAGCATAAGCCCGATAGGCAAACAGGATCGTCCCTGTCATTACCCCCAGGTGAATGCCCTCCCGGGTGGTTCCTCCTTGAATATCCAAATAATCACTCTGCAGGGATTCCTGATAGAGCTTCCAGGATAACAAATCATCTCCAATCTGATAGGCCAGATATGCGTGAACAAGCTTGCTGAGGGTAGATCCGTGGGAGGTCCTTTGCAGATAATAATGCAGATTTTTTTCCAGCAGATCTCCGGGTGGGTTATAGCCAAGGCTGCTGATTAAAGAGGAGATATGATCCTCGCTTAGATTGTAAAAAAGCATTAATGTATCTGCCTGTTTTGCCACTTTATAGGCGTTTGGAGATTGTCCCTCAGATTTAAGGATACGATCCATCCTGTGAATATCCTGATAGGTCTTTTTATAATAGTCCCAATCCAACTCTTGCAGATCAAAATACCCTTGGAATTGTTCTAAAATGCCTTCTTCAGAAAGGTTAACCCTCAAGTTCTCAGCAATATCCTCCCATTTAGCCAGATCCTGGTCAGCTATCTTTAAGCGCTTAAGTAATTGATCCTTTTCCGGACCTGGCAGAATTTTGTGAATATCAAAGGCCTTTCTAAAAACCCAGGACGCCATCAGGTTGGAATAGGCATTGTTTGTAATCCCGGGATTTGTTGACCCCGGATAGGTTTCATGAAATTCATCCGGTCCCATCACGTTGGGTATTGAATAACGATTTACCTGGGGGTCTTTTGTTGCCAGGGATGCCCAGTACAAACATATACTAAAAAATAATTCAGCCCCAGCTTGAATGAGAAAGTCCCTATCTTGAGTAATCCAGTAATAATTCCACAGGTTATAAGCAATCGAAAGGGAGACATGACGCTGGATATGGGAATAATCTGGTCCCCACTTTCCTGAAATAGGGTTAAGATGCAAGCTCTGGGTTTCTTCTTCTCCGTCGGAGCCACTTTGCCAGGGAAATTGAGCGCCCCGAAAGCCCGCTCGAGCCGCAGCTTCTCGGGCAGTGGGGAGGCGCCGGTAGCGATACATCAAAGCGGAGCGAGCGTTTTCTGGAAAATGTAAATCATAAAAAGGCATCACAAACATTTCATCCCAGAAAATGTGACCCCGGTAAGCTTCACCGTGTAATCCCCGGGCGGGAATCCCTACATCCAGCTTCGCGGTATGGGGAGAGACACTTACCAGGGTGTGGTAAAGATGCAGATGGATCATCTTCTGGATCAGACGGTCGCCATTTATTTTTAAATCAACTTTTTCCCAAAGCTTTTTCCAGGCTGAGATACTCTTTTTTTGAACCCTAGCAAAATTTCCGACTGATTTAATATGCCCCAGGGCTTCATCCACCGGGCTTATTACCCCGGGGAGATTTGATGAATAAACAGCAACCAGCTTTTCGATATATACCGGTTTGTCTGAGCTCGTTTCGATTTCAAAAGAAGTGGTGACTTTTCCCGGAATGGTATTTACCTGAAAATCAGCTAAAAAGTCCTGCGCACCACAGGAGACCTGAAGTCTGGCCGCCATGCCAATCTGAATACGGGATTGATTCGTCTCGACGCTTAGATAGCTGATATGGTTTTCTCCGCCTTCCTGGAGTGGGTCGAGATGCCGTGAACTGAGATCCCGGTAGCGTTTTACTCCCTGGTTGGAAACCGTCCCATCCAATTCAGACCGAACTGTTATGATCCTGGCATAATTAAGTGGCTTGATCCGGTAAGCGATCGCCGCTAGATTTGGATCTGACATACTCACCAGGCGGTAGGATTCGATCCTGGTTTTAAAGCCAGCTTGATCCAGGACACCCATTGTTCGGGAGAGAACTCCGCTTTGTAAATCCAATTGGCGGTGAAACTCGAGGATCTTTACCTGGCGGGGATCAAACCATTCGCCCGAGTCAATTTTAAAAGTAATTGGAAGCCAATTGGGACAATTGACTAAATCTTCATTGCTCACAGTTCTGCCAGCAATATTTGAATCCAGCCGGTTGTAAACTCCTGCAATGTAGGTGCCGGGATAATTTTCATCCTGGTTAGCCGGGATTTCTTCCAGGGCACCCCGGGAACAAAAATATCCATTGCCCACGGCACAAAGGGTTTCCCGGGTCCCTTCCTGGTCAGGATTATACGCGTAGTACTCTATCAGCCAACTTTTTTTGTGCTGATCAATTGAAAACCAATTTTGGATATCTGCGAGTTTAATCTCTCCAAGATCTTTCACGACAAGATCTGCCCCGTTGAGGGCCAGTTCATCCGGGTTATTTTCTCTGGCGACACCCAGAACCAAACCAAAATGTCCCCGGTAGCCTGCCTGGACCCCGGAGGTGGCGTCTTCGATAATCACCGAACGATCATAGCTTGCACCCAACAGGTCACAGGCAGTTAGAAAGATATCCGGTGAGGGCTTTCCCTGTAATCCCAGTTCAGCAGACACCAGCCCATCAACCCTGGTATTAAAGAGTTCAGTCAACCGCGTCAGCTTCAAGATGCGTTCTGCATTTTTACTGGAAGTTGCCAGTCCTATGGGTATCCCGGCAGCCTTAAGCTCATGGATAAAATCAACCGATGAGCTGTAGACTTCCACTCCTTGCTCGGATACTATCTGGTTGAACAGGTCATTTTTAAGGTTCCCTAAGGCGCATACGGTTGTCTCTCCAGCTTTCTGGTCAGGATCTCCATAGGGGAGCTCAATACCCCTGGATTCCAGAAATGATTTCACTCCCAGATAACGCGGTTTTCCATCCACATAGGTTAGATAATCCTCTTCGTGGGTGAATTCCCGGAACGGTGAGGAAGTCATCTCTGACCTGTTCTTAAGAAATTGGTCAAACATTCTTTTCCAGGCGAGGCTGTGAAGCGGAGTTGAGTTGGTGATCACTCCGTCCAGATCAAAAATAACTGCGTCAATCTTGGGCGTTTTCATAAGGTTATCAGAACACTTTCATCTGGTTGGAGAACCAGTTGCTTGATCTCATGATCGGTGCGGCTTGACTGAGATGAGATGATAAGCTTGCCCTGATTGTACACCTCAGAAGGGATGCAGCATTCCTGGTGAGTGAAATTCAACGCTACCAGGATCCGCTCCCGGATATTTTCCCTGGTATATAAAAAACAACCCTCAGGAGCGCCTGCAATTGCCTGGTAGCTACCGGTTTGGAGTGCAGGATGTGTTTTTCTGATCCCTAATAACTGACGGTAAAATGAAAGCAAAGAGGTAGGATCTTTCAGTTCCTGTACAACATTCACTTCAGTATAGTCATCAGCTATTGGCAGCCAGGTTTTTTTGGTTTGTGGGGGTGAGAACCCGGCCCAGGGCTCATCTGACCACTGCATCGGGGTCCTATTTGGATCCCTGCCTTGACCCGGTTGCCGGATTCCCGCCGGATCCAGGCACATGTCCGGGGGGATATCCACATCTCCCATACCGATTTCATCACCATAGTACAGGATTGGGGTTCCCCGGAGTGTTAATAATAACGTGGCGGCTACCCTGGCCTGGTCTCTCCCTACCCTGGTGAGGATTCTGTGGTCGTCGTGATTACCCAGCACGTAATTTGGCCAGGCTCCTTCGGGAAGGTTATCTTCTAATTCATCAACCAGCCGGCGGATAGATCCGGCATTCCAGGCCGCTCCCAGCAGGGAAAAATTGATCGGCAAATGAATCTCGTCTAAATTTTTTCCGTAATAGGAAGTCCATTCATTCCACTCAAAGATATGAATTTCGCCCATACTCATCCGGGATCCCTCTGGGGGGTATTCATCCAAGAGCTTTCTGAAGTCCCGGTAAACTCGGTGAATATCAGGGTGTCCTTTGTCGTAAAGATGAATTTGAGCGTCATACTCACCTAAAGATTTATGTATGGCCTGATTTCCTGACTGGTTAACCGGATTATCCCGCAGGCCAGGATCTTTCATTAAATAATGAGCTACGTCAATCCGAAATCCGTCCACCCCCCGGTCCAACCAGAACCGCACGGTTTTAAAAATTGCTTCTTGAACCTGGGGATTTCTCCAATTCAGGTCGGGCTGTTCTTTCAGGAAGGAGTGCAGATAATACTGACCGGTGTGCTGATCCCATTCCCAGGCTCGACCTCCGAAAACGCTCAGCCAATTATTAGGAGGAAAACCTGCTTCCTTTGGATCCTCCCAGACATACCAATCCCTTTTTGGATTTGTCCTGGAAGAGCGGGATTCCTGGAACCAGGGGTGCTGGTCTGAGGTATGATTTGGGACCAGGTCAATAATGATTTTTATGGCAGCCTGGTGAGCTGATTCCAGGAGTTGATCAAAATCCTCCAGGTTTCCATAAAGGGGATCAATATTCCTGTAATCGGACACGTCATATCCAAAATCCTTCATTGGGGAAGGATAAAAAGGTGAAATCCAGATCGCATCGATACCCAGGGTATCTGCGAGATAAGGGATCTTTTTTATGATTCCTTGGAGATCGCCAATTCCATTCCCAGAAGTATCGTAAAAACTCCTCGGATAAATTTGGTAGATAACAGCTGTCTTCCACCAAGGCATAACTTCTTCCATCATTTTTTTCCCAATCCTGGTCAGGCCGAGAGCCCGTTGTTTTTAATAACTTCCCTGTACCAGAAAGCGCTTTGCTTGGGGATCCGTTCCAGGCTACCTGGAACCACCCGGATTAAACCAAATTTTTGAGAATAACCCCGTTCCCACTCAAAATTGTCCAGGATGCTCCAAACATAATAAGCCTGCACATTGGCTCCCTCTTGAATAGCTTCATGCAAGGAGATCAGATGAGCTCTCAGGAATCGTATTCGGTCCAGATCTTTCACAAATCCATTTTTATCCGGGTGATCAACTGCCGCGCAGCCGTTTTCCGTAATCAAGATTTTCGGATGGCCGTAATTATCAACAATATTGATTACTTCGGCCTTAAGACCGGCTGGATTGATTCCCCAGCCCATCTGGGTGGCTCCCCATCCAGGGGCAGAATAAGCTTCCATCCGGGTTTTTAACCATCCTCCAAAGTGATCGTAATACACTTTATCAGAATTATAGTGATTAATGCCCAGGAAATCTGCTGATCCTTTTAGTTTATTGAGGTCTCCAGGGTCAATTTTCGGGCGGTTGGGTCCCAGCCAGCTGAATAATTCTTCTGGATATTTCCCGTGGAAAATTGGATCAAGAAATAAACTGTGCGTTTCATCATAAACCCGCTGGGTTGCCCTGAGATCCTCTT
>CAZUMG010000101.1:0-2850 GCA_964621895.1 uncultured Anaerolineales bacterium
GGCGAGAATCGCAACATTCAAATGGATCACCTTTCTGTTGCAGGCGGCGAAGCAGGCATACATTTCACCTATGGTGAAAATGACCTGGCTCCGCCTGAAGGAGGTCCCGTGGAGACTATTACTTTGGAAGACAGCCTGGTAAATAACAGTGAATATACAGCCGTGGACTGCACCCCGGGTCCCTGCAACCAGATGATCTTTCGCCGTATCGAAGTTTATGGATCGGGATTGATAGGAGAATCCTCGTTCGGGTCAGATGGGCTGGCAGTTTCCCGGGGCTACCCAATCCTGGTTGAAGACTGCTACATCCACGATAACGGCGGTGACGGTATAGACCTCAACTCGCGGGATCAGGGGGGTTATGCCTCGGGCGTGATTGTACGCCGGAACCGGGTAATTCGTAACCACCTGAACGGCATCAAATTATGGGCTGGCGGCCGGATCGAGAACAATATTGTCTGGGGACAGGGGGACAGCGCCCTCTGGCTGGGCACCTTTCACAGCGACCTGGAAGTGGTTAATAACACGGTTGCTTTTAATATGTGGGACCCAGCTTACAGCGGGCGCAATTGGACATTTTCAGCAGGTTATCCAGAAGAAATCGTCGCTTTACCCCGGGTTAATTTGCTATTAGTCAATAACATTTTTGCCTTTAACACCGGGCCGGAAATTGGGGATCCAACCGGGCTCTTCCTGGGTCCAGGTGTCGTGATAACCGAGCACCATAACTTGTATTTCAGCTTTGATCAGGCAGAGATTACTGCTGAATTTTTGGACACAGAGTTTACCCGCCAGCAAATAACCGGCGGTGCCTGGACTGAGAGCAGCGGACAGGGGCAGAATGACCTTGGGGAAGATCCTCTCTTCCTAACAGGCTGGCCGCAGGTAGATTTAGGCCTGCAGCCAAACAGTCCTTCCATCGATGCGGGAGATAACAGCAACTGTCCCAGCGAGGATTTCCTTGGTAATCCCCGTCCGGTGGACGGCAACCAGGATGGAAATGCGGTCTGTGATCTTGGAGCGTACGAGTGGAACGAGTAATCCCCAATCCTGGGATAATATCTGGTGGTGGCTCTCACTCCACTCAGTTAGAGCATATTCCCTGTTATAAAAATTTCCGGCGTTTTCTGTCCTGGATATCACTCCAAAGATATCCTTCAGCAGATGGGCTCATCCCTGAATGGATCGGCAGGAAACTTTTCCTGAGTCAACCAGATCCTTAAATGTAGCAGGCATTTGAAAAATAGTTTACCTGGTGCAGCGAATAATTTCTTAACAAGTTCCTGGAAACTGTTTAGCATGTGGAAAAAAACTAACGTTTTAATTCTGGTCTTATTCGCTGTATTGATCAGTGCGTGCCAAAATGCTGCCCTGTATCAGTCCCCACCTGTAACCTCCCCAATGTTCACGAAAACCATTCATCCAACATTGATCAGCACAACTGAAAGGCCGCCCACGCCAACAATTTCTGCTGCGTTTTTAGCGATGCTTTCCACAGAGACGCCGATGGTCACTCCGACATACAGTACTCCTTTGCCTGTGTTAGCAACCCCCCAGCCAGGGGTCACTGGAATAATTTCTGACCAGGATGAAGAAAATCTTAAAAAGATAATTCAAGACTATTTTGATCGCCGGTATTATGCCTTCAGTCTGTCGAATACGGATGGTATTCCTGATACTTATTTTAATGATTTACTGTCGGATGGACCGGAAACATCAGCTTTCATAACCTTGGAATTGGCGAAACTGAGAATGGACCTGAAGCATTTTGAGTTGAACAATCTTAAATACGCAGCCTACGAATATTTTCTGGGTTATGACAATATCACCTTTGACCCAGTCACTCAAAAGGTAACTGTGCATATATTAAAAAGAGAAAATACTGTTCACGAAATTTCCGCACTGCTGGCGGCTGGCGAGCCAATTATGTCAAGCGGTGATGAAAAACATACTATCATTTTGCATAAAGAAGATGGGGAGTGGAAGATCGTTTCGGACACCTATAGAGATTTTGTATGGCGAATGTTGACAAAATCTGCTGCCTCCCCGGATGAGATCCTCAACACGCTTGAAACCATGATTCAAAACATGGAATCGGCTCCCAAACCTAGTTCGCTGAATTGTTTTAGAGAAGGATTTACTTCCCAGGAATTGTTACCTGCCCCTGAGGAGAATAACCCGCCCAGCGAAGGTTTAGCAGATTCATCGATTCCAATCCATCCCGGGATAAAACAAATTTACCTTAATGGTAAAAACTATGACCCAGAATGGCCTTATTCAAACCCCTTTATTAATCTCTATTTACAATCAGATGGTGATAGTCCGCTCCGTTTTATCGTGGAATTGGATAGTATCTCTGAAAATTTATTTCTTTCTGACAACCCTTATCCGGATATTAACGGGTGGCAGGTAATCATTTTTCCCCATTCACAAGATCAAAACGCAGTAAATCAGCCCATATTAATCCTTGATCTTGATGAAAAAACAAGCTGCGATTCCCGCCCCGCGCTTTACAAAGACACAACACTGAAAGAAATCCAGGAGGAATTTGGTAATCATCGAGTCTATGATTATAAAATCGTCAACGGAAAGGGTGAAATTCTGCTAGAGCATAGTTTTTATCTCAATCCCCCTGGAGGATACTTAATCTCTGACACCTATGGAGATCTCAGAAGATCGGCTGGGGGTATTGTCGGTTACCCGTACTTGCTGGAAGAAAACAAGACTGTTTTTTCCCGCGCAGGAAAGGTAATCACAGTCCCTGAGCCTCGCGGTGGCTTTTATCAGCTCCAGTATTATGCTAAACCCGCCATTCGCTGGTATGCTGGACTGTGGACAGAAGAGACCCCT
>CAZUMG010000101.1:2950-4156 GCA_964621895.1 uncultured Anaerolineales bacterium
GAGCGGAATCGAAGGACTCGGAATGACAAAAAATCCTGTTTGTCATCCTGAGTGAAACGAAGGATCCATAAGGCGATCGCCATGTAAGAAACCTTTTGGAGCAAGGATCATAATTTGTTATTGGATGGTCTTATGGATTCCTCGCCCTGCTCGTAATGATAAGCAGGTGGGTTTGTTACCCTGGCAATCCCATGATAAAGTTGTCATTTCAATGCCAAAATAGAAACCATGTGTTAAAATCCACAGAGCAAGTCCAGACGATCTAGATTACATAAAAGATTAGCTAATCTTATCCTTTAGAGGTGTTCTATGATCCATATTTTAGTCAGTATCAAACAGGTGCCGGATACTACCAATATCCGGATTGATCCCGAGACCGGGAGCTTGATCCGCAAGGGTGTGCCTGCCATTCTTAACCCGTATGATGCCCACGCTGTGGCAGCGGCGGCAGAATGGAAGCGCAAACTAGGCGGAAAAATCACTATCATTACCATGGGACCTCCGGCCGCCGAGCTGGCCCTCCAGGAGTGTATTGAAATGGGGGCTGATCGCGGCATCCTGATCTCTGACCGCGCGTTTGCGGGCAGTGATACCCTGGCCACATCTTATGTGCTGGCCGAAGCCATCCGCAAAATTCACCAGGAAGAGCCCCTTGATTTGATTTTCTTTGGCAAGCAGGCCATCGACGGCGACACCGCCCAGGTAGGACCCGGTGCAGCTGTCCGCCTGGGAATGCCCCTGATCACCTATGCGGTGAATATCAAGGAAATTAACCAGGAAGAAGGTTATGCCCTGATCGTGCGCAAAACCGAAAGTGGAGTGGAAATTATCAAAACTCAGCTTCCAGCAGTTCTAACCGCAGAAAAATCAATCGCAGAAATTCCCTATGCTTCCCTCCCCGACCTGATCACTTCTCTGCAGTACACACCGGAACTCTGGTCCGCGGAAGAACCGCTGGCTTATGATGTTGACAAGATCGGACTGACCGGCTCGCCCACCATGGTCGCCAAATCTGGGACTCCTGAGGCTCGTGAACCCGCCGAAACCATCAGTACTGCTGAGCAAGGTGTAGAGGGTGCTGTCAAGATTGCCCTGGAAAAGATGCTCTCCAACACCGGGGTGGCTGCTTTATTGGAGAGTGCCAAATGACCAGACGTTTTTGGGTTTTTATTGAACAGAATAAAGGCAAAATGCATCCTGTGGCCA
>CAZUMG010000101.1:4256-6075 GCA_964621895.1 uncultured Anaerolineales bacterium
AGACGTTTTTGGGTTTTTATTGAACAGAATAAAGGCAAAATGCATCCTGTGGCCACCGAGCTGCTCGGGGTCGCCAACTGCCTGGTTTCTGAGATCAGTGATGAACTCCAGTCCAGCGGAGAAGAGGCGGTTGTTGAGGGCATTTTAGTCGGCCACCAGGTTGATGAAATTGCCCAGGAAGCCGTACAATACGGTGCAGAGCGGGTTTATACCGTGGATGATCCAGCCTTTGAAAATTATCTTAACAAGACCTATACCGAAGCCCTTACCCACCTGGTAAAAAAATACCACCCTGAAGTGTTCTTAATTGGGGCAACCACGCTGGGTCGTGACCTGGCCGGTGCAGTGGCCACCTCATTAAAAACCGGACTAACGGCAGACTGCACTCACCTGGAAATGGGTCCCTTCCGCAATATCGAGAAAAAACTTCTCTTGGCCACCCGGCCGGCATTTGGCGGCAATGTGATTGCCACTATCGTCTGCAAGGACCACCTTCCCCAGATGGCTACGGTACGGCCCCGGGTGTTTGAAGCGGCTCCGCGGGACCTGAAAGCGAAAGGCGAAGTAATTAAAGAACCTTTTAAGGTCACTCCAGAAATGCTGGCCGCCAACCTGGTTGAATTTATCGTCGATGAAAATGCCAGCTTTAATCTTGAGTATGCTGACGTGATCGTTTCTGGCGGCAAAGGCCTGGGCAATGCGGACGGTTTTAAGTTGATCAAAGAGCTGGCTGATGAGTTAGGCGGTGTGGTTGGCTCCAGCCGGGCTGCTGTGGATGGCGGCTGGATAGACTACCAGCACCAGGTCGGCCAGACTGGTAAACATGTCCGCCCCAAACTGTATGTGGCCTGCGGGATTTCTGGCGCCATCCAGCACAAGGTCGGTATGCAAGATTCAGACTATATCCTGGCTATCAATACTGATCCCCATGCACCGATCTTTGAAGTTGCTACCCTCGGTGTGGTAGGCGATCTTTACGCTGTGATTCCCGAAATGATCAAGCAACTCCGGGCGCAAAAAGGAGTTCCTGCATGAAAAGCGAAAAAATTCAATTTGATGTGATTGTGGTTGGCGCGGGAATGGCCGGCTCTACCGCAGCGGCCATCGCTGCCAGGGCAGGACTGAAAGTATGTGTAGTTGAACGTGGCCAGAAACCCGGTGCCAAAAACTATTTTGGCGGGGCAGTATACACCCATGCCCTCCTGGATATCTATCCTGATTTCTTTGAACGCAAACCGCCGCTTGAACGCCCGATCACCGAGACAGGTTTCTGGTTTCTGTCCGAAGATGGTGTGGTGAAAGCCACTGTCTCGGGCGGTTATATGAACTCTGATCCGATCGACGCCTATGTAGCTCTGCGGGCCGAGTTTGACCCCTGGTGGAGTGAACAGGCTGCCGCAGAAGGCGCCTTTTATATCCCCAAAACCCTGGTAATCGACTTCCTGTACGAAAACGGTAAAGTGATTGGAATACAAACTGATCGCCCCCAAGGTGAAATCTACGCGCCGGTGGTTATCATCTGCGAAGGGGTCAACAATCTGCTGACCCAGAAATTGGGGCTGATCAACCATGACATCAAGATCTCCGCCACTGCTCAGGCAGTGAAGCAGCTGATCTCCATCCCCGGCAAGACCATCAACGCCCGCCTGGGGCTGCCTGATAATGATCACGGTATGGCAATTTCCGTGGTTGGCGACGTTTCTATGGGTATGCCCGGGTTGGGGTTCCTTTACACCGCCAACAACGCCCTTTCCCTGGGAGTGGGTGTAACCCTGGATGCCCTGAGGGAATCGGGCATCAAACCCTACGAACTGCTGCA
>CAZUMG010000102.1:0-6012 GCA_964621895.1 uncultured Anaerolineales bacterium
TGAGCGTGGAGGGACTCGAACCCGCAACCAATGGCTTAAAAGGCCACTGCTCTACCATTGAGCTACACGCCCACTTGCGTCGCTGATTTTATCACGCCCGATTAACCCCGTCAACGGAAGAGACCTCGCCCGGTTGAGATATTTAAGTCTCTCCGGCAGGAAGATCTATTTTAAGTCGAGGGGAGGGGGATAGCTTGCCCCGTCGGACCCCCAGGTTGAATCAGCTCAGATAACCCACCCAACCCTGGATGAAAGTTCCCTTATTCCCTAATTGTGGCTGCCCCTTACAAGTCTACCCCTGCATATGGGGGTCTTCCTGGTTCTAATGGCATATATCTTGCACATAAGAACACAGGTCGGGGCGTTTTGAAATGGAAAACCCGGGCCGGGTGGGAGATCATCCTCCCAATCTAGAGCCAGAGGTGAGCATGAAAAAAACAGAAACTTCCAAATTTTCCTGGTGCCCGGTTTGTATGGTGCATACTTATTTTCGAAAAGTGGGGCAGGGTTGGGAATGCCTCAATAAGGACCACCAGGCTTTCCTGCGCTTTCGGACGGATCCCTGGATAGAGCAGTACCGCCAGGAAAAAGTCTCCCTGCAGGTAGACCTGGAGAAAGGGAGCTGAAATGAAGTCCGCTTATCTTGATCCCTGCCGGACAGTCCAGATCCAGCTCAACGACTCGCTCAACAGGCAGCTGTCCCAGGCGGCAAAACGCTGCGGCATCACCAAGTCAGCTTTTATCAGGGTTGCCCTCGAGCGGGAATTTTCCCTTGACCGCCAGCTGGCCCGGGAATGCGCGACCTTTGGACTGGGATCTCATCCAGAAAAAGAGCCGGAATAATTCCCCGGAAACCCGGGCAAAGCCGCCGATTTCCTCTCAGAAAACATACTCGTCAGACACATTTCGGGTTCGGGTTATCTCAGATCAGCTCCTGGTAACCAGGTTGAGAGTCCTGACTTCCGCCGAGATGGAGCAAATTAATCTCGGTCTGATGATCAGCATGTCGCTTTTATAATCATTTTTGCTGGATTCAATCCCAGCCCAGGTAGCCGCAGAAGAATTTGCCGTCCTGGGTTTCTGCGTAGAGCGCCCCGTACTTATCTTCCTTTAAAGTCACATCTTTCCATAATTCGGGATGGGCTTGGAGAGCTTTTTCAGCCCGCAGGGCAGGCACCAAAAAGCTTGGCCAGCTTAGAACCCTATTCTCCAGCCAATCCGCCCGGCAGGCCAGGATGGCGGCAATATTCCCTTTTTCATTCTTAGAGAGGTCGGGATTGTCCGCCAGTTTGACCAGGGTGGGGATGGCGTCATTCGACAGGATTTTAAGGTACTGGATGTCCAGGGCATTCTCCTCCACGCTGAGGCGCTGGAGGTTTTTCTGGGTGATGAAACCGTCCACGTTCACCACGTTCATGGTCAGCACAAATCCAGCCACCGCGGCGACCGTCGCCAGGGTGAAATAGCGGTATTTTTGGATGATTTCCAGGATCAGGATGGCCAGGAAAAGCACCCCGATCCAGAGCACACACAAATGGGAGTAAGTGCGCAGGCGGGTAAACCCGTAGGCAGCTTCATACAGCGCCAGGCGCTGCAGTGAGGAGACCAGGATCACCCCAATGAAGGCGGTCAGCGCCCCGGTCAGGATCGAAAAAGTGATCCGGGCCTGATCTTTTTCCCGTTTGGTGATGCTGCTTAACACCATGATGATAAACAGGGTGAAGAAGGCCACTGCCAAGAGTTCCCCGAATCCCCGGCGGGCATACTCGGAGTAGGTAAATCCCTCCAGGGATATGTTCTTTTCTCCCCCAAAAAAGTACCTGAACTGGATAGTTACAAACGAGAAAAACAGCAGGTTGATCGCCCCCAGGATAACGGCGGTTTCAATAAACCCTAAAAAGCGGGGAGGCCAGGGTTGATCAATGCCTACCAATTTTTCTTCCTGGCTCTTTACCAGGGCATAGAGGAACAGCCCGGCAACCAGGAAGGTCCAGAAGCTGATTAAGACCAGGCGCAGGATATATTCTGGCAGCTTCTCCAATCTTAACAGCGCGATCAGGTCGGCTAACCATTTGGAAAAAATCGGATCTGCTGCAGACAGCAGGGATGCCAGCACAGCTACCAGCGGCAGGGCGATCAGGATCCCCCTCAGATAAGGAGTGATTCTCTTCCAGCCGGAATGTTCGGCACCCTCTACCTCTGTGTCCTTATTGGGTTCTTTCGGTTCAGCGATCATTTTAAACGGCAAGCCGATCGTGTTGATAAACAGGCGAAAAGCTCCCACGATGTAATCGCTCATCGTATAGGCGGTCCATTGGCCGCCCCGGAAGCTCAGTAGAAACAGTCCCAGGAAGCCCAGGCTGAGCAGGTGGTTCAGTATTCGGGTGAAGGGTTCTTCCCTTAAGAAACCAAGAATGCTGAAACCCAGGATCAGCGGGATCAGTGACAGACTGCTGATTTTTGGGCGGATTCCCTCCTTCCAGGAGATGTAAAGCAAAATACCCACCAACAAAGTAAGATGGATGGCAAAGGATATTCCGGGTGGTTTTTTCCAATACAGGATGTCAAAAAACCAGCCGACAAAAAAGGCGCCATACCAGAGCGTGGATCTGTTCTTAACCATACCCAACTCCTTTGTTGATTATTTACTTGGAAGGAATAAGTGATCTGTTCTTAGAAGCGAATCAGGGAAAGTACCATGGCGAGGATAATGAAGGCACCAATAATGCTCATGATAATTTGCTGAGTTCGTATCCGGCGTTTGTTCTGGGTCATAAGTTTCCTCAAGGATGCAGCTGTTCTCAATTTCTGCTCATTGTAGCACGAAGAACGATTAATCCAAGTGCTTTTTGATAGATTGAGCGATTTTGAGAGTTATTGTTGGTGTTTGAGAGAGTTCTTCCAGGGAAGCTTCCCGGATGTTCTGGATAGTGTGGAATCTTTTCAATAATTCCTGGCGTCGGGAGGGTCCAATGCCGGGGATTTTTTCCAGACTGGACTCCAAGCCCTGCCGGGAGCGGCGCTTGCGGTGGGCTGTGATGGCAAACCGGTGGGCTTCATCACGGGAGCGCTGTAAAAGCTGTAAACCCGGGGAGTTTTTATCAAATTGCACCGGGTAGGGATCACCGGGCAGATAGACTTCTTCATATCGTTTAGCCAAACCGGCAATCGGAATGGTTTCAAGCAGGTTTAAATCCTTGAGCACCTGGACCGCCCGGTTGAGCTGACCTTTACCACCATCCACCAGCACCAGGTCAGGCAGGGAGTTGAACGAGGGATCCGGTTTTCCGCCGGGTTTATTGATTTCTTCCTGGGAGAGGATCAGGCGCTGATAACGCCGCCGTAAAACTTCATCCATGCTGGCGTAATCATCCGGTCCCTTCACGGAGCGGATGTTAAACTGACGGTAGTGGCTGGGAGCAGGGCGTCCCTCCAGGAAGACCACCATACTGCCCACCAAGGCAGTCCCCTGGGTATTGGAGATATCGTAGCACTCAATTCGCTGGGGCAGGGCATTCAGGTTTAAATGCGTTTGCAGATCTGTTAAAGCGTCCTCGGACCGTTCCTGCTCTGATTCTTCCTGGGTTTTCAGGGCAGCCAGCATAGAAGCGGCATTTTCTGCCGCCATGGCCACCAATTTTTTCTTTTCACCTTTCTGGGGGACAATTAACTCCACTTTTTTCCCGCCTTTCTGGCTTTTCAACCATTGGCGGATGATTTTAGCTTCTTCAATTTCGCGGGGTAAAAGGATTTCCGGCGGAATGGTTGGCGCCTGGTCATAAAATTGTTTGATGACTTCCGAGAGCAAATCCTGGTCAGCGGTGCGGTCGGTTCCCTCAACCAGGAAATATTCCCGACCGGTCAATTTACCGCCCCTGATAAAAAAGACCTGCACGCAGGCGTTGTTCTCCAGACTGGCCATAGCAATCACATCAGAATCCGTAAATTTTGTTGAAATGATGCGCTGTTCCTCCACGATGCGCTGGATGGCATCCAGCTGATCGCGTAGCTGGGCGGCTCGTTCGTAATTCAGCTTAGCCGAGGCCTGGTTCATTTCTTCTTCCAGTCGGGCTACGATAGTATCGGTTCTCCCGTTCAAAAATGCGCCCAGCTCCTTAACCATGTTCCGGTAATTGTCCTGGCTGATTCTACCGATGCAGGGGGCTGTGCACAGCTGGATATCGTAATACAGGCAGGCCCGCTGATCCTGGCCGGTGATGGTCCGGCTGCAGGTCAGGTAGGGGAAGATTCTCCTTAATACATCCAGGGTCTGGTTAACTGCCCAGACATTAATATAGGGGCCGTAATATCGGGAGCCATCTTTTTCTACCTTGCGGGTAACGGTCACCTTGGGAAAAGCATCCGCCCAATGAATTTTGATATAGGGGTAGCGTTTGTCATCTTTGAGCTGGACATTGAAGAAGGGCTGATATTCCTTGATTAAATTCATTTCCAGGATCAAGGCTTCCAGCTCCGATCCAACGATGATCCATTCAATATCCCGGATATTATTTACCAGCTGACCGGTGCGGGGGTTCTTTTGGGCGCTGCTGTGAAAATAGGAGCGCACCCGGTGGCGAAGGTTGATTGCCTTGCCGACATAAATGACCTTGCCATCCTGATTCTTCATCAGATAGCAGCCCGGCTGATCCGGTACGGAACTTAAAATATCCTTGATATGTGGAGAGATTTCCATGACAAAAAAATTGTATCACAGGGATGGGCAGACGCTTTTGTGATCCCCTCAAAGGGGAGTCCTTCCAGGGCTTTAAAACGGGTGGGATCACATGGTAAGGACGAATATCCACCTGAGGGATGCTATCCGGAACTTGTCTCCCGGCGAAATTGCCAGTATACTTGCCCTATGTTTTCTGCACCAGATACTCCCCTGTTTTCCCGTTCCTGGTCCGTAACGGAACTCAATGCTTACCTGAAAAGAATCCTGGAGGCAGACCCTGCCCTGCAGGACCTTTGGGTGGAAGGTGAAATTTCCAACCTTTCTCGCCCGGCTTCGGGCCATCTTTATTTTACGCTTAAGGACCAGGTTTCATCAATCCGCTGCGTGATGTGGAAAAACCGGGCTGCCCAGATCCAGAATGTCCTGCAGGATGGTGCTGCCGTGGAAGCCCATGGGACCCTGAGTGTTTATGAGCAGCGGGGGCAGTATCAACTGTATGTTGATTATCTGCGGCCCCGGGGTGAGGGCGCCCTTTTCCAGGAATTCCAACGCTTGAAAGCCCAATTAGAAGGGGAAGGTCTGTTCGACCACGCCTTGAAACGCCCGATTCCAGCCTGGCCGAAAGTGATCGGGATCGTTACTTCCGCCTCAGGAGCTGCCTTTCAGGACATGAAAGACACCCTGCAGCGTCGTTATCCTTTGGTTAAAGTACTGCTGGCACCTACCGCAGTGCAGGGTGATAGTGCACCCCGCGAAATCATTGCCGCGTTAAACCAGCTTTACAGCTTAAAACCTGATTTGATTCTGATTGGACGGGGGGGAGGATCGATCGAGGACTTGTGGGCTTTTAACGATGAAGGTGTTGCCCGCACCATAGCGGCGTCCCCCGTACCCATTATCAGCGGGGTCGGGCATGAAACCGACTTTACCATCTCTGATTTTGTAGCTGATTTACGGGCGCCCACCCCTACCGCGGCAGCCGAGCTGGCAGTGCCGGATCAAGCAGAACTTCGGCTTGGCTTGGGAGATTTTCTGTCCCGGTTGGTCAGATCCATCCAGGCTGAAATTGCTGACCAGCGCCGGGTAGTAGAAACACTGACTGGTCAGATCAGCCGGCTTTCCCCATTGGCGGACATCAAAAATGGGCGCCAGCGTTTGGACGAGTTAACCAGCCGAATCGAGCGGGGTTTAGCGGCATACCTGAGGATTTCCCGGGACCGCTGCAGATCCTATCAGGCTCGCCTGGATGCCCTTAACCCGGAATCTATTCTCAAGCGTGGCTACGCCATGGTTACTGCGGAGGACGGCTCAGCTGTTTACCAGGTAGGACAGGT
>CAZUMG010000103.1:0-1532 GCA_964621895.1 uncultured Anaerolineales bacterium
CCTGACGGGAAAATGGAAATCCTGGCAGATTATCCCTATGACCTGGTTCTACCTATGAAACACTGGAAGGCCTGAACAAGGCTAAGGCGGTATTGGTGGCTGACACCCTGGTTGAAGAAAATCTGGATAAAAACTCCCTGGATAATCCGATAGCCCGCATCCTGGGCATAGAGACTTCCTGTGATGAAACAGCGGCAGCTGTGGTGGAAAATGGCAGGGAGATATTATCCAGCGCAGTTGCCTCGCAGGTAGATTTGCATGCCCAATTTGGGGGCATATTCCCCGAGGTGGCTTCCCGACAGCACATCCTGGCAATATACCCCATTGTTGATCAGGCTCTCAAGGGGGCTCACTTGAAACTGGCTGACCTGGACGGCATTGCCGTCACCCGCGGACCCGGCCTGCCGGGTTCCCTGGTGGTAGGGATCAATATGGCTAAAGGATTGGCGATAGGCAGCGGTTTGCCGCTCCTGGGCATCAACCACCTGGAGGGACATTTATACTCTGCCTGGCTGGGGGAAGTGGGGACAAAGCTTAAAAATCCTCCTCGATTTCCCCTTCTGGCGTTGATTGTATCGGGGGGACATTCAGAACTGATCCTGATGAAAGATCATTTGGTTTATGAACGTCTGGGCGGCACCCTGGATGATGCCGCTGGAGAGGCTTTTGATAAAGTCGCCCGGTTGTTGGAGTTGGCTTACCCCGGCGGTCCAGCCATCCAGGCGGCTGCGGTAGAAGGAAATCCGGCAGCTTATGAATTTCCCCGGGCCTGGCTGGATGACAGTTATAATTTTTCGTTCAGCGGATTAAAGACGGCCGTTTTACGGACAGTTCAGCAGCTGGAAAAACAAAAAAGTCCCCTGCCCAAGGCGGACCTGGCCGCCAGCTTCCAGGCAGCTGTGGTAGAAGTGCTATTTCATAAAACTATCCTGGCAGCTGAGGAATTTGGCACTAAAGACATCCTGGTAGCCGGCGGTGTATCGGCCAATAAAGCCTTACGGGAAAAATTCACATCCCAGAAGAAATACCGGGTTCATATCCCGCCTTTATCCCTTTGCACGGATAATGCTGCCATGATCGCGGGCGCAGGCTGCTTCCGTTTCGCTGCAGGTCAGCGGGATGACTTGGAGATGGATGCTGCCCCTACCTGGACGATTGCTGAGCTGTAAGGGCTGTTATCCCTGATTGTTAAGTAAATCAGTCAGGGAGGAAATTTATCCACCGGAGGTGGCATATGTCTGGTTTCATGAAATTTTTTTATAGCATTAAAACTGCCCAATGGATATTAATTGCTGCCGCTTTGACCAATGGCTTTGCGGCGCTGGCAGTAGGTGTGTCGGATAATCCTCCCGGTTTAATCTTGATGTATATCGCGATCGCCTGCCTGGCTGGCGCCTTGGTGTGGACCTGGCGGATCCCCCGCAGATTCTGGATTCTGTTGGGTCTTGCCCTGCTGGCTTTTCCGGTGGGTGTGTTTTTGCACAACCTCTTTTATGCCTTTGGCACCCTGGCGGCAGGAAATAAAATCCTGG
>CAZUMG010000103.1:1632-5987 GCA_964621895.1 uncultured Anaerolineales bacterium
TTGCACAACCTCTTTTATGCCTTTGGCACCCTGGCGGCAGGAAATAAAATCCTGGTCAGTCTGATAGGATTCCTGGAGGTTGTATTTTTTATCACAGCGGTGATGGTCGCGGGACCAACTGCCTTAGTGGCTTTAACCGGAGGTATTTACACCAGCTGGCGGGGAATGGCTGGGTTAACCAGGACAAACCGCAGCTGCAGGCGTTTTATTGAGAGTTTTCGAATTTCTGACAAACTTTTGTTTGGGTTTGTTGATCTTGTCCGGCAATCAGCTTCCGGTGCCAATCTGCAGCCGTTGAAATTTATCCTTTCCAATGAAGAGTTATCCAATCAAAAAATATTCAAGACTCTTTCCTGGGCTGCCTACCTGAAAGAATGGTCCGGACCGGAGCAGGGAGAAAGGCCATCCGCCTATATTATCCTCTTAGGTGATACTGAACTGGCCAAGAGCTTCCAGTATGATGCCGGGATTGCCTGCCAGAGCATCACCCTGGGCACGGCAGAACGCGGTCTGGGCGCCTGCATCATTGGATCGATCAATAAGGATCTCCTGAGAGAGAGTTTTGAGATTCCTGTCCGTTATGAAATTCTGCTGGTGATCGCCCTCGGGAAACCAGCCGAGAGGGTGGTCATTGAGGAACTTGAACCTGGGGGTGACTTTAAATATTGGCGCGATGATCGGGGTGTTCACCATGTGCCTAAACGGGATCTGGGGGAGCTAATCCTGGATTTTCCAGACGAGTAGATCCAGGGAGCTCAAGCCAAGGTTTCTTGAAGTTCTAGCGATTCTTCGCCGGGTTTATTCTCCACAAAGGTTGCTTTTACTTGTTTGGAGAACAGCATGTAGGGAATCCAGATCAGACCGCTGACAATCGCTCTGGTAAACTCTGCGGTTGTGGTAGGACCAAACAGGGGAATTTCCGGAAGGATTTGCTTCACTAACAAGGCATCCAGGGGGATGAACAGGATGGTAACCAGGGATACCCCGACATAAAATTTTGGAAACAGGTAATCCTTGCTGAAAAATAGATATACAATGAAGACCAGCACAATTAACTGGGCGATATTATAGATTATTTCCCCGAGCAGCAGTGGACCCCAAAGAGGATGGTAATATGGAGAGCCCGGGGTGGTTAATGCCTGCCAGGATCCGTCCCTGAAGATAGGAAAATAAACTGGAATGACCTGGATCAACAGGCGAATGGGCGAAAGCACCACACCCAATCCCACTAGGAGAAGCCATCCCGTCAAACCTTTCTTAACCGGTTTTGTTTCCATAGGATTTCCTTTTTTTTATGTTCCAGCCGCTGAATTTAATATCACTTAACCCGGTACTTAGCTTTGCTCTACTATCGTTCTAATCTGCATCTAAAGGTTAGTTCTTGTGGAAAGCGGCTTTTACCCGATTATAAACCAGCAGGATTACCCGGAAAAAAATCAATGGCCTTGATCTGACCGTTTTTTGATCAAGTTAATTTGCGCATGGTTGGGAACGCTGCCTGATTGATAAAAACAAGCAGAACACAGCCGATCCCGGAAATCAGGGCGGCCCTGGGAGCGCCAATTTGGTCGCCGAGATATCCGATCAGCAGCGATCCAAGCGGGTAAAAACCTCCTAGAGCCCAGGTGTAAGTGCTGATCACCCGCCCTCGTAGTTCGTCTGGGACAATCGTCTGGATGAGGGTGTTGGTAATAACCAACTGGGTGATAAAGGAATAACCGACCAGGGCCATAAAGGCCATACTCACCCAGGGTGTCCGTGAGAGAGCCAGACCGAGAATGCCGGGTCCGAGCAGTAAACGGCTGAGGGTGAGCGTTCTTCCTTTCTTTAAAACATCACCGAAGATGACCAGCTGCAATCCTCCCAGCAAAGCACCCGCTCCCTGCCAGGACAGCAGTTCGCCAAAACCGGTGACACCGGTGTGAAGGATATCCTTGGCGAACACGGGAACCAGGGTAAGCGCGCCAAAGCCTACCATACTGAAGGCGGCCACCATGATTACCAATCCCAGGATATTTTTTTCAACAAGCATGTACTGGAATCCCCCCCGGATCCTCTCCAGGGTCCTTGCCCGCCCAGGTGATCTGTGCAAGGAAGTTACCTTCATCAGCAGCAGGGCAACAATCACCGCGAGATAGGAAAGACCGTTAATCGCAAAAGTAGGGGCTTCTCCCAGCGTGGCTACTACAGCTCCGCCAATGGCCGGTCCCACAATGCGGGCAATATTAAAGAGAGTAGAATTCAGTCCGATGGCGTTCATCATGTCGCCTTTATCATCATCGACCATTTCAACTACAAAAGCCTGCCTGGCCGGCATATCCAGGGCGTTGCCAATGCCAAGTAAAAAGGAAAGAGCAAGAATGTGCCAGTACTGCACGATTCCCAGCCAGCTGAGCACAGCCAGGAGAATTGCCAGGACCATAAACCAGCTCTGGGTGATCACGATTAAAGTGCGGCGGGGAAATTGATCCACGATCACACCCATAAACAGGGAAAACAGCAAGACCGGTAAAAAACTGATAAAAGTAACCAGGCCAAGGCTGATTTGGGAACCGGTTATACGGTAAACCAACCACTGCAGGGCTGTTGACTGCATCCAGACCCCGATAACAGAAATTAGCTGGCCCCAGAAAAAGAGGCGAAAGTTGGCATGCCGTAAGGCTCGAAAGGACCCCGACAAATTTAGGGAGGGGATAAGTCTGTTCATAACGATGATTTACTGCTCCTATGAAATAGTTGAGTCGCTAGTCCAGACCCTATCTTAATCGAGGGTGGAATATTTGGGAAGGTGGAATATTGTTTGTTGAGATTATTTAGTGGGTTTGCCGTCTACAGCAGCATCCTACCCTGGTAGGATGGATTCTTGTTATTTGGCTGCAGTTCAATGGCGAGGGGAGCTCGTGTCTGAATCCCTCTATTAAAGGGGATCATAAGGATTATGCTTTATGTTGGTTTTTACTCCTCTCGTTAATACTCTTTCCGGGAATGAGCATTAAGGGACGATCCTTAATGCATCAGTTGTTTCAGGCAGTTTCCTATAATCTTTTATACAATCAATTAAAAATAATTTTCTGCTTTACTCGGAGATTAATTTTCTTAATTCGGCGATTTCATCCTGATCAGCAAGGTAGGTCTCAAGATAACCACAATCAGTGCAGGCATACTTTTCTACCGTGGAATAATTGGCTTCAGTTGCCCGGGGATACACCTTGGTTCCAAAGCTTTGCCCCAGAATGAGGACAACCTGTTTAGATCCGCATTTTGGACATTGACCTGTTTTTTTCATGGCTGCTCGCCTCTTCCTTAGGGAATTTGATCCACTTGGGTCTGTCTGTGTTTCCTGTTGAATTTGGGTTCTCTCCGAGATCCACAAGCAAATCCTGTCAGGAAGACACCGGTTTGCCCGGTTGTAATTGAATGATAAATAATGGTAAATAGCGTCCGGGAATACTGGCAGACTCCCGCTCACCAACCTGTTCGCCTCCGGCAGACTGATAAAAATCAGCTGCAAAGGGATCTGACTGAATCAGCAGTTGCTTGACACCTGCTTCCAAAGCGGTGTTCTTGGCGTGTTCGATCAGCAGCCGGCCGCAGCCCTGACCAATCTGGCTGGGGTTAACAAACAGGGCGTTAAGCTCCCAGACAGATGGTGAAAGTTGCTCGAGGCCGTAGTAACCAACCACAGTCTCATTTATTTCCACCACCCTGTAGTGGAAAGATTTGCTCTCAAGATCAGCCCGTGAAATCGCCAATTCCTCCCGACAAGCTTCCATGAATTCCGGCGGATATCCCCAAAATGCTTTTGATCGGAATGCCAATTCGGATAGGAATTCAGCTTCTTCTGGTTTGGCAGCACGGATCCGGGGTTGGTTCCTCCCGCGAACCAAATTTGACCCCCTGGAATCTTTGCCTTCATTTTCAAAGCTCATGCCGATTTTCTCCAACACCCTGCTCTAGGCGTCTTTTTCCTTTTCAATCAAATAAATTATACGAGTTAATTACAGATTTTCAAAACCATGGGTGAGGAACACCCTGGCAGCCTCCTTTCCCAATTCTTGACCCCAAGCAAGAAAAGCCAGTTCTCCTTCAGTTTGCCCGTCAATCGTTCAGGTCAATAAACCGCAGCATCCAATCAGCTATTTAAAGCTTGGTTTATACCTGGGTAGGCTCTTTTTGACGCTTTCCCAATAACAGTACCCGCAGGAAAATGAATATTGCTGGAAGCCGTATCAGGCCTGCTGCGACCAAGGCAACGGGCAAAGATATTAAAGATCCGATGGCTCCGGCTGCCGGGCCACCAACAGTTTCTCCCAGGGAAAACGCTTGTTCATCCAGCGAGAGGATGGTCGCCCGAA
>CAZUMG010000104.1:0-1113 GCA_964621895.1 uncultured Anaerolineales bacterium
TATTGATGAAAATATTTTAAAAGTATTTTATGAATAAATTATTAGTTTATATAAATGTATTTACATATATTATTATAAGAACGTGATCTAAGAATTAAACATAAAAAAGTGATTACATGTTTGAACAGGAGAAAAAATCTGATCTTGGAAAAATGGTAAAGAAGTGGATGGGACAAGGCAAGAACTTGGAGGAGGTAGCTCTTTTTTTGGGTAAGACTCCTGAAGAGTGCTACTCCGCATTTCAGCGTTATATGGGTCGTAATCAGGTTTCTCAACAAGATAAAAAATTGTTAGACCTCATAAAAAATAAAGGGAAGGTTCATTTATATGGAGAGACTGGATGTGGTAAAACTTATCTCGTTAAGCAATTATCTGCTTTACTTCACAAGGAACTCGTGGTATCCTCAGCGAGGAATGAGGATGACTTGTTATCAGATTTTGCTGATACCCCCTTCATTGAGGACGACTTTATTTTTGTTCTGGAGGGCGACGGTTATTACTGGAAAAAATATGGGCTTGTTAAGAAGTACATTGAAGACTCTCGGTCTTCGGTTATCATTATTACGGAAGGGAAAGACACTCCAACTAAAAATATTACTAAGCACTTGGTTCAAGTCAAGAAATTGCCTCCAACTCGAAGCGAAGTCCTTAGTTTCTTAAAAACACTCTCTAATAGTCCAGCACATGAAGAGATAATTGAGGATTGTTTTGACGAGTTATACTCGAAAGATTGGAGAAAAGTATGGAGAAATTTTCTCTATGGAAAAGAGGAGGAAATTAAGCAGAAAGAAAAGATTGACGCGAAACAAGTATCATACAAACTTTTAAAAGGTACAGCTACACTCGAAGATTTTGAGAACTGTGTTCACCCTTTATCATTCATTCTTAATTGGTTGGGATATAACCTTCACTCCTTTTATGAGGATAAACGAACATTGGCAAGGAATTTGGATCTAGTATCCTATGTCGATGCGAACAAGTATAATTTAAAATTAACGTATTTACGATCATTATTACTCGAACTTACTCCCATGGAAAAGAAAGGGGAGTTCATTTTTCCACCCTTTAAACCTAAAGAAAAAGACGAAAAAAAGGTGGAAGATGTGAATTATA
>CAZUMG010000104.1:1213-2291 GCA_964621895.1 uncultured Anaerolineales bacterium
TGAATAAATATAAATATAGGTTGATTTCTGCTCCGGAAATCATAAATCATAAACGAGGAGTTCTCAACTTGGGAAATGTGATACCAAATGTTGAGAGTAAAGTAGGACGTAGATATAGTAATAGAGATATGATAACTGAATTCTTAGAGGAAATGTCTAGTCAAGGATGGGAATACCAGAACCAGATTTTGTACGAGGGACTCCCAAATAATGGATGCTTGGTATTTCGAAGAGCACTTACTACTGAAGAAGAAGGAGAGAAAAAGGCTGAAGAAAGTCTTGCCGCTCTCGTGACTGAATTTGAATCCCTAACTGGTGGAAATGCCATTTGGAGGGGAAACCAAACAAAAGCTTTCAAGGAATTTTTGAGGAAGAAAGGATATGATTTTAAGGATGAACTTGATGATCCAATTATAGATTAGGTGAGACATATTAATCTAGATCGTAAATATAGACCCCATTCATTTGAGGAGTTCATAGGAAATGAGTACATCATCAAGAAGCATAAAGCCTACCTTAAAACCCAAGATCCTCCACATCTAATGTACATAGGTCCACCTGGAAGGGGCAAGAATACGTTAGCGTATATCTTTGCTACAGAATATCTTGGTAGATCAATTAGTCTCGATACAGAAGACAGCGATGAAGACTATAAAGAATTCAATGCTTCAAAAGAAAGAGGGATTGAGATAGTAAGAGGAGATATTTTTGAATTTGCTTCTACTCTATCTAATACTCCGGGAAAAAAGAGGATCATTTTCTTGGATGAGTTTGACTCCATGACAAAAGATGCTCAACTTGCTCTGAAAGCTGTAATGGAGAAATGGGAATGGAACTGCATATTCATCATGAGTTTAAATAACGAGTCAGGTGTCTTAGTGGATGCACTCAAATCTAGATGTGCGATTCATAGGTTCAAATCAGCAAGCCCAAAAGAAATCGCTGTATTTTTTAAGAAAACAGCAGAAAAGGAGAATGTTTACTTTAATGATGATAAAATCATTGAAGCAATAGTTCAATATTATCGTGGTGATTTTAGGGCTATACTAGTCGATTGTCTGGAATACTTGCGAGGACT
>CAZUMG010000104.1:2391-5929 GCA_964621895.1 uncultured Anaerolineales bacterium
CACATATTTGCAGATAGTACTGGTAGTTTTGCTGAACAGGTATTTAAATCCAGTAATCCTAAAGAGAAGTTCATGGGGCTGTATAGAAGAGAAATATTCAACGAGAGAAACTTCTTAGAAGACTACCATGAATTGATGGGACGCAAACACTCCAAAATTTTTGCTGAAGTGGATGCTAGACTCCGAGCTGGTGGAAACCCGATGATACAATTTTCGTTTTTGTTTGACGTGATAGGAAAATGAACGTGAAAATAAGAACCATTAAGAGTTTATTATATAGGGTGTATAGTTTTACAATTACGTGGGTTATATTATACCTATTATTAAATGGAATGGTAGAGGAAACCACGATATATACTCTCATAATAGAGGTAGTAAAAACTCTTAATTATTTCTTATTTGATTATGTATGGGATAAAATTAAAAAGGTTATTGATGAACATGAGTTACGCACAAAAAATAACTAAAGGTTATTTAGAACAAGGTAAGAAAATTGATTTTGAAACAGGTGAAATTGAAGAAATGAAAAAACCGACGATCTATTTCGCTCATCCATTTGATAAGTGGAGAACAAAACAAGAAGAAATGATTGAGAGAGTATTAGAAGAGAGAGGTTATGAAGTAATAAATCCTTTTAAAGAAGAGGATAGGTTGAACGAAAAATATGGCGTAGATAACTACTATGAAAATCCTACAAAAGAATTCGCAAAAGATATTGTTGATAAGGATTATAAAATGGTAGAGAGTTGTGATGAATATTTTGGGTGGTTTCCTAAAGGAGTTACAATGATTGGTACTCCACTCGAATTAGCTTGGGCTAGGGATTTAAAGAAAAAAATTACTGTATTGTGTTACAAACCACAGCCTTTTCTTTGGGTTTATGCTGATGTATTTTATTTAAGTTATGCTGATTTTAAAGAGGGTAAAGAATTTTGTTAGTTGGATTAATAGGCAAAAAACAAACTGGCAAGGATACTGTAGCTGATTTCTTAGTGAGTAAGTACGGTTTCCAGAAGTATTCTTTGGCTGAACCAATGAAAATTGCTTGTAGGCACATCTTTTTAATGAGCGACGAGCAGTTATGGGGAGATCAAAAAGAAGAAATTGACATGAGATACAACACTACTCCGAGAAAAATACTCCAGATTATCGGAACTGAACTATTCCAGTATGATATTTATAAACACATTCCAGAAATGATCGACTCGATAAAACCTCGAGAATTATGGATCAATCGGTTCAAGCTCTGGTATAATAGACAAGTTGACCCAAACATACCAATTAAACAGAGAATAATGGCTGATGTAGTGGTTTCTGATGTGAGATTTCCACACGAAGCAGATGAAATAAAAAAGCTTGGTGGTATCTTAATAAAGATACTCCGATCTAACGAGAACAATGTCATAGATGGTCATGCGAGTGAACAAGAAATGGACGAAATTAGATTCGATTATTTAGTGATTAATGGTGGAAGTATTAATGATTTGTATATTGAAGTAGATAAAATAATGGGTAAGCAAGTTGGTAGATAAAATTTTAAATCTAAAGACAGATAAAGAAGAAATAAAAATATTGTGTGACGCCCTTTCAAATGTAAATAGGCTAAAGATACTCGAAGAGATATTAAAAAACGATGTGAACATGTCTCATAAGAGCATAGCAGAACGTATAGATATTGAAGCAAGTGCAGTGAGTTATCACCTTCGTCCTTTCTTACAATTAGGAATAGTTGTGGATAAAAAAGAGAAAGGAATGAGAGGTAGGCTTAGAAAAGTTCCACATTTAAAATATAAAAGAATTATAATCGAGATGCATAACAGTGAATGAAAACTTAAAAGATAGGTTAGTTAAATTAGCTGAAGATAATGAAGTAAAGTCTGAAGAAGTGCTTCTTTTATTTGAAGCTCTTAGGCTCAAAGTAAAAGAAGAAGATCCGCACTTAGGAGATTCTAAGTTAGATAAGAGAACTTATAATGGGTTATTGAACTATTTTAGCAATAAGAAATTCTCTAAAGGTAAGGAGTTTATTTTTATTCCATTTGGTATAAATTCTGAAGCTAAAGATCAGAATAAGGAACTTAGAGATGAAATTTTAAAAGAGTTTGCTGACCCAGAACAACGCAAGGATGTAATTAGAAAAGGAAAAGTAATGTGTATGAAAATCTCCGATCAAGAAATTGATAATAAAGAGGTATTTTATAATGACGTGTATAAACCAGTCAGAAAGATTAGTAAATTTACGACGGTTAATGATATCTATGTTGTGACTGAAGGAGAACTTTGGGAGCCAGGAGATACTCCAATTGCGAGAGATTACAGAACAAAACTCACATTTGGTGAAGGAGAAAATGAAAACGAATATGATAACTTTTCTTATTCAAAACCATTAAATCCTCGTTGGAAGATTACTTTATTTGGTTTAGGATATTTCCCAGGATTCAAAGAAGTCATCACAGAACAGGGAATTGAGAAAGTCCAAAAAACTGTAAAAGGTGATGGTGTCATGTGTAAGGTATCTTTCTGGGGTGATTTAGCTGACCCATCGAGTGCGAAGTTTGTATGTAAGAAATCAATTTGGTTTGTACCTTGTAAAGTTAAAGGTACGGAAAATCAGAGCATTTCTAACATGTTAAATCTAAACATTACGTCAAAGACAGAATTAGAAGTCAGTGATAAGAAACCAAAGATGGAAACTCTAGCAAGACAAATCAACGCTCGAATTTTAGCAGAAGCTAAAGAAGCATATGGTCGTGCTAAAGAAGCTAATGCAACAGAAGACATGCCTAAAGATCATAAGGCTAAAATCATGGCGAAGTGGAATCTCTACTCCAAGTTTAAGGACAAGGATTACATTCCATTCATAGATTTAAGCGAGATTCATGACTTTCACATGAAATATAGGGCTGTTATCGATGAAGAAACTGGTACTCCTAAGAAAGAAAATGGCTGGGATAAAATAGATTTTGATGCTTTTGCTTTAAGTGAATGTACTCTCAATGGAATCTATGAGAAAGAAGGGAGATCACCTAGGATGATTCTCAGTGATATATCTCTTCCACAGGACAATAGTAGCATCTTCTGTGGATTTGCTAAGGGAATTGATATAAAAATACCACCCTCTTCTGTAATTGTTAGTCTTACAACGAGTAGGGGTAATAAAGTGTATGACCCAGATACAAAAACCTACATAGAAGATGATGAGAACAGTAAAGCATTTGCTAAAGTCAAGGGTATTCGAGTGCTAATTGACTTCACCAAAATTGACGTGGATAAACTCTTCGGTGATATGTAATGAGTAACGATTTCTCAGACTTCAATGACGATGAGTGGGATGATTATGAAGATAATAAGACTCCTACAAGCATAAATCTCCCCCCTCCTCCTAAAGATGAGTGGGTGGATGATATAGGCGAAACAACTTATGGTATGAACATAGCTCTCGTGGCAATGGAGATGAAAGGCAAGACTCTCCTAGCAACATTAGCTGGTTTTCTTAACACGCAATACTTCGATAAGTTTAACGTGAAGGAAAACTATC
>CAZUMG010000105.1:0-5882 GCA_964621895.1 uncultured Anaerolineales bacterium
AACACCACAAGAGTTTTGGATCATTCTGGGATTGGCTGTGATTATCTCCTTGCTTTTAGGGGCAGGTGGGGCCTATTTCTTGGTACCAAAACCTGGTAGCAGCTCTGATCCGAATCCAAAACCCAGGAAGAGAGATGAGGACAAAACCAATGAACGCATCCGGAGGTTGTTTGTTATCCTCACGGAATTGACCGCGACCCTGAACTACTCGCGGGTATTAGAGAAAAGCCTTGATGCAGCCTTCCTGGCTTTGCGAATATCCGATGTCAACACAGACCGGCTGATCAGCGCAGTGCTGCTGTTCTCGGAAGAGGAAATATCGGTTCCAGAACTCGTGGTTGCCTACGGCCGGGGTTTACCCCGGCCTGATATGGCTACCAGAGTTCCTGGTGTTGCCGGTTTATTGGAGCAGGTGATTGAAACCGGCGACCCCCATATGACTGAGGAATTATCCGCTGATCCAGAACTGAACAAATTTATTGCCTTTAGAGCCTGCGCGTCCGGCTACTGCATGCCGCTTCGGGCAGGGTTGGATACTTTTGGTGTGCTCCTGTTTGGCCACCCAGAAAAGAACTACTTTACTCCTGCTGCCCAGGAAATTATCAACACGGTGGGACATCAGGCTCAGATTGCCATGCAGAATGCCCACCTGTTCCAGGAACTCAAAGCAGAGCGAGATCAAATTATTAACATCCAGTCAGAAGCCCAGAGGCGGTTGGCCCGGGCTTTGCATGATGGACCAACCCAGACAATTGCGGCTATACCCATGCAGATCAGCCGTGCCAGGCATTTGCTTAATCGGGATGTCAATGCAGCCGGTGAAGCGCTGTATCAAACCGAAGAACTTGCCCGTCGGGTTTCCCAGCAGATGCGGCACATGCTGTTCACCTTGCGTCCTTTGGTGCTGGAATCGGAAGGTTTAATCGCAGCATTAAATTCCATGGCGGAAAAAACCAGGGAGACATTTGGCCAAAACGTCATTGTGGAAACAGATGCCTCACTGGTAAATGAACTTGACATGAATAGCCAGACCGTGATTTTCACCATTGCCGAGGAGGCCGTTAATAATGCCCGTAAACACGCCCAGGCTGAACACATCTGGGTGAAGGTGCAGCGTTTGCAGGAGGATCTGGCGTTCCTGGAGATTGAGGATGACGGCAAAGGATTCCTGGTGGATGAAGTGATGGACAATTATGACGATCGGGGTAGTCTCGGTATGCTCAATATGCGCGAACGGGCTGAACTGGTCCAGGGAGTGTTCCATATTAAATCTGTTCCCGGAGAAGGGACCCAGATCCAGGTGGTCCTGCCGCTTACCCCAGATGCTGCTGACCGCCTGCGGTTGATCTAATCCGCATCAAATTTACCTGACCATCATGCCATACCTTAAGGGATTATATTATCAAGCCTATCACCAGGATGATCCCGATCGAAAACCCCTGGTGCTGCTTCACGGCGCGGGTGGGGATCACCTTTCCTGGCCCAGCCAGGTGCGACGATTGGCTGGTTTTCGGGTATATGCCCCGGATTTGCCGGGTCACGGCAAATCAAAGGGGTCCGGCTTGCAGCGGATTGGAGCCTACGGCGAAGCAGTTCTGTCCTGGATGCTTGCCCTGGATCTGCCCCGGATCTTTATAGCCGGGCATTCCATGGGCGGTGCGGTTGCCCTGTGGATAGCCCGGCATCACCCGGAGTTATTCCACGGTCTGGTGCTGATGAGTACGGGCTCTACTCTGCCGGTCAATCTTTCCCTGATTGAAGAATTGACCACTCCCCAGGGTTTTCCTACTGCGGTGGACACGATCTGCCGCTGGTCGTTCAGCCCAAAGGCAGATTCCCGTCTGGTTGAAAATGTAAAAAAAGAAATGCTCAAAACCCGTCCCTCCGTGTTAGGGGGGGATTTTCGAGCCTGTGATGCTTACGACCTTCGAGAGGAATTGGGGGAGCTGATGCTGCCAACGCTCATCCTGGTCGGGGAAGAGGACAAGATGACTCCGGTGCGGTTTTCCGAAGGGCTCAGGGATGGGATCAAAGGGGCTGAATTGGCTGTAGTCCGGGGGGCTGGCCATATGCTTCCTTTGGAAGAACCTGATCAGGTGGCAGATCAGCTGCAGACTTTCCTGGAACGGGTTTTATCCAGCTAGGGCTATTGCCTAAACCCGGTTGAATAGGTATAATGTTTTTTCGATGGGCGGTTAGCTCAGCTGGTTAGAGCGTTGCGTTGACATCGCAAAGGTCGTTGGTTCGAGTCCAATACCGCCCACCATTAAAACAAAACCGCTCTTCAAGATGGTGTGCACCCTATAAGATGGACAAATAAATAAAGCCCTCTCTTAGTTAGTTATTGTCACTGCTTTATCAATCAGCTGATTTAATTCCAATTCTTTTAAAATCAAATCTGCCACATCAGCCCGAGCAATTGTGGACTTTTTTGCCAGGATCTTTTCCCCGAATTCATAGGCACCTGTCCAGGGTGAATCCTGTAAACCAGAGGGACGGATGATGGTCCAATCCAGGCCGCTATTCTTAACCGCGAATTCCTGGGATTCATGATCATCCCGGGCACTTTTTAAGAAAGTAGCAAAGAAGATTTTATTTATCAAAGAGAGGGTAACCCAGCTCTCGCCAACTCCCATCGCGGTCATAACCACCAGCCGATTAACCCGATGCTTCTTCATACTATTGATAATATTAATGGTTCCAGTAGTGCGCACAGTTGTTTTTTTCAGGTCATTGCCTCCGCCTAATACACTAATCACGGCATCCTGTCCCACGACGGCCTGGTCGACACTAGCAGGGTCAAAAACATCACCTGCCACCAATACTAATCGTTTGTCCTCAATCGGCATCCGGGCAGGGTCCCGCACAAAAGCGGTGACCGAGTGCCCTTTTTCAAGAGATTGTTTTACCAGTTCAATTCCGGTCCTACCAGTCGAACCAAATATTGCGATTTTCATTAATCTACTAATCCTTTGGGGAGCTGTGAATTTGGGTAATCTTACCATAAATCCAGGGGGGGGTTCCCAAGCACGAATGATCTAGAAACTTTTCGACTGTATTTGCTCACATCTAATCCCTCCCCCACGCAGACCACCAATCAAAATGAAATGCGGATTTCTATATATAATACAGTTTAGGAATAACATATAAAATAGAAGACCCGAAAATGAACTTCTCAGCAAAAATCTCAATAAAACCCATCCCAAAAAGGAGCAGGTATGTCCCTTGACTTAAAAGCCATACGGGAGAGATTTCCCGGTTTGTCACGACCAGCGATCTTCTTAGATAACCCGGCGGGAACCCAAGTTGCCCAAAGTGTTCTGGATCGAATGACAGATTACCTGGTAAACACAAATGCCAATCACGGGGGGGAATTTGCCACCAGCCGCGAATCAGACTTGATGGTTGATCAGGCCCGCCAGACCGCTGCGGATTTCCTCAATGCCTCGCGCCCGGAAGAGATTATCTTTGGCCCCAACATGACTACCCTGACTTTGCACCTCAGCCGTTCTATCGCCACAATCCTTGAACCGGGTGACACCATCGTCGTCACCCGGCTGGATCATGATGCTAATATCACTCCCTGGACATTGATGGCTGCAGACCGGGGCTGTAATGTGGCCTGGGTTGATTTTGATGTGGAAGACGGCACGCTTCGAATGGATTCTTTTGAATCAGCCCTGGCTCAGAAACCAAAACTGGTAGCCCTGGGTTATGCCTCAAACGCGCTGGGGACGATCAACCCTGTCAAGAAAATGACCCGGATGGCCCATCAAGCTGGCGCTTTAGTCTACATTGACGCCGTGCAGTACGCGCCTCATGGACCGATTGACGTACAAGATCTGGATGCGGACTTCCTGGCCTGCTCAGCGTACAAATTCTTCGGACCACATGTCGGAATCTTTTATGGCCGGTACAATTTATTAGATGAAATGATGGCTTATAAAGTGCGCCCGGCTTCAAACCAGCTCCCCGGGAAATATGAGACCGGTACACCAAATTTTGAGGGAATTGCCGGGGTATTGGGCGCTTTGGAATACTTTGAGTGGATTGGCATCGAGTTCGGCGGTAAATACGAAAAAGACTTTGAGGCAAACTTAGCCGGGCGAGGGCTGCATCTCAAACAAGGGATGGCAGCCATACAAGCCCATGAATATGAGTTATCCAAAAAACTCCTCGAAACGCTGCAGGAGATCCCCGGATTAACTATCTATGGATTGGATGACCCGCAGCGGGTGGAAGAACGTGTGCCGACCTTTGCGGTGAATGTAGCGGGAAAAAATCCCCGCCAGGTCGCCAGGCTTTTAGATGAGAGAAATATCTTTGTTTGGGATGGCAACTTTTACGCCCTGAGTGTGACCGAGAGACTGGGGGTTGAAGATTCTGGCGGCGTGGTGCGGATTGGAGGAGTGCATTACAACACTTTTGATGAAATTGATAGGCTGGGGAAAGCCCTGAAAGAAATCAGCGGGCTTTGATTTATACGGGAGGATCTAAATAATTATTGAATTGAGAGAGGAATTTTCCATCTAGCTTTATCTCAATTCATTTACAAATATCATCCACCAAGTAACCGCTATTCAGATTGAATAGCGGTTACTTGTTTTATAATCAAGATAAGGGGAAAAAAAACAATATTGACCGAATACCTGAGAAAATTGATCAGGTAACACACTAACGAGAGGTTTGTTGGCTTATTTTTGGCTTTTTATATGGATCACAACTTTCAAGATTTATTTCTCGCCTACGATCGGGCTGCTGATGAAAGAGATAAATTCATAGCTTCGGATTGGAAGATGGATCTGCGCTGGAAATTCCTCAACATTCTTAATCAGGAGGGCAAATCTAAGTTAATTGATATTGGTGCTGGGACCGGCATTCATGCTAAATTTTTCCAGGAACAGGGTATCCATGTCACCTGTGTGGATTTATCTCCTGCCCATGTTGAGAAGTGTATTGAAAAAGGATTAGCAAGTTATGCCCTAAATCTGTTAGATCTGGGAAGACTTGGTAAATTATTTGATTGTGCCTTTGCTTTGAACTCCCTTTTACATATTCCTACAAACCTTCTGCCAGATGCATTAAGTAACATATCCAAAGTCTTAGAACAAAATGGGGTGTTGTACTGGGGGCAATATGGGGGTGAATACCGTGAAGGCGTATATCAAGAAGACCATCATAAGCCCAAACGGTTTTTTTCTCTCTTGAAAGATGAACAAATGCAAGAAATGGCATCAAACGCTTTTGCTGTTGAAGATTTTAAGATAGTTCTATTGGATGACGCAGCTCCGTTATATTTTCAGTCCATGCTCTTGCGGAGAACATAGAAGCAAACAAACCCAGGCCCTACCCGGCCCTACCCGACCCTTCGATACCCCATTAGCCGCGAGTCTCGAGAGGGGAACAAAGTGGGGATGAAGGTCTCTCTATCGATAGACTCAGGACAGGCAGGACAAGCCGAAGCAATGCTTAAGGAAGCTATCAACCAGGCATCCTGATTAAGGCGAGCGCAGCAAAACTGTATCGTTGGGTAACTGGTGGACAACAGGACTAGCCATTCGAAAAACCCGGAGATTGGCACCCGGCAACAGATGAGCTCATCTATTGGGCGGCTCAAGCGTTCTACCTATTTGATGGATATTATCACAATTGCAGCGGTGGAGATTATTAAAGACTTACCCAATCAGGAGATGCTTGCCTTCGGATCAATGAACAAAACGCTGATGAGTTCTACGCTTTGACCTACGATGAATCCGTTCCTGATTGGCCTGGTGAAATAGACTTTTATCGGGAGTTGGCAGCAAAGCTAAAATCCATCGGCGGAAATGTTCTGGAGGTTGCCTGCGGCACAGCACATATGGCTATCCATTTGGCACAAGAAT
>CAZUMG010000106.1:0-2558 GCA_964621895.1 uncultured Anaerolineales bacterium
TCCCAAATAACTCCTCTTTATTTTCATCAGGATCATTGAAGCGATGCTCATTGTGCTTATGACCAAACAGCAGAACATTCACCCGGGGAGGCTCCTCGATTCGACGGGCTATCACCGCTTTTAAATCGGCTTGATCCCTCAGACCATGGTAAAAGCGATAATCGAATGGGTGGTGATGTAATACCAGGACAATGTTTTCAACGGCTGGATTATGGGCTAACTCATCCAGGAGCTGATCCAATTTTAAAAGCTGCCCTGCGCCCAGGTTGCCCTGCGCTCCCCAGAACTCGCGTGTTTTGATTTCCTCTGCCATGGAATCCAGCAGAATGAAGGCTTGACCCATTTCCAGGTACGCATAGGGATATTCTGTTATCCCGGAGATCATCTTTATAAAATCTTCCTGGCTGGAGGTCCTTTCCCGGATGCCGTCGGGGCCATAATCATGATTCCCGGGGACAACCAGAACGGTAAAATTCTCCTCCCTGAGACGATCGAGCTGCTCCCTGGCCAGGGAAAATTGCCAGGTATGGCCATCATCTACCAGGTCTCCACTGATCACCACTATTCGCGATTGGTGAGTACCCTTGTTTAATATGATCCAATCTACAATCCGGGCAGTTTTTTCAATATTATTCGATTTTCCAATATGCAAATCTGAGAGATGCAAAAATCTCAAAATTTCCTCCCATACCAATCAGATATTATTAATTCATCGAATGATACTTTAAAAATCAATATTTAGGGCGTAATTTTCCAAACATGAATTACCGACCGGTACTCATCAACCAATCGTTCAACAATGTATAAGTACCCGTTATCTCGATTAAAAGCAGCTGCACCTACCAGGTCACGTCGATAAATCTCTGGATGGAGATCTGGATCCAGTAGATAATCATCCAGCACCATGACCGCATAAGGTTGGGGATCCCAGCTGTTGATTTCACCCCGGGCCACTGCAACTAACTGGGCCGGATCATAAAAAATCAATTGGGCTTGAAAATCGTCAGCCCAGAAACCCCGGTTATCGTAGGGCCACTCAGGTACATCCGGGCAGGTCGGCGGATTTTGTTCTGCACAGTCATGCTCCCAGACCACGCCATTACCAAAACCGTACCATTCCTCACCCAGCGCCTTGGTACCTGCAAAAACTACTGCGGCTGATTCTCCAGAAGTTAACCAGGCTCCTCCCCACCAGTGATCCGCCTCGTGGTAATCCAGCACCGCCTGAGCAGGAGAACTAATCAGATCAGGTTGGCCGGGCAGCTGTTCCCCATACAGCAGCAGGGGAAAAACGTTAGTGAGGGTTCCCCCGGCAGGCAGGGGATTGTTCAGGTCACCCGGTTCGTAGGCAAATAACCCGGGTCCTCTCCCAGACCACAAGCCTTCCCGTGCCCTCCCGCTGGCTAACAGCGGTCCTGGAGCAATAGCCTGGGACCAAGCAGGAGGAATCTCAAACATGTAATCATTGGTAACGTAATTGGTATAGGAATCAAACATCCAGGGTCCCTGCGCGTCTGGATTCTCGAGATCAAGAGAAGCCCAACCATGGGAAGGCTCAAAATCCTGGATGTGCTGAGCGAAGGTAAAATGCAGCCTCGGTTCAGGTTCAGCCAGAAATTCTAATCCCGCCCTGGGGATGGTCATATTCTCGGGCTGAAAGATCCCCCCGGTTATATCCCCAAAAGACTGCAGGGTGCTGGCGGTATTGGCTTCCTCCAGGTTGGCGGTAATCACTGGTGCGGGTATGCTGATTTCCGAAACCAGGAGCTGCTGGTCATGGCCAAACCCAAACAGCGACCCAGGAAAACCATCGCTTTCACCCTCCGGATCCCCTCCAGGGAAAAAGGTTAAGCCGTGCCCGCTGTAATCCCAATCCGATCCGCCCGAAGGTTCTGGTAAGCGGAAGAAACCCAGGTAGATTAAATCCTCCGGATGGATCAGCCTGGCAGACGGCGGTTCCCCAATCATAAGTCCTACTTCGTTTCCCTGATCAGGTAGAGGGGAGATACCCGCATCCGTCAGCTGACCATCCGGAACTGGTTTATGACAAGATATCAGCGGCAAAACTAACAGGATGAGGACCACTAAAATGATATTTTTACCCATAGGAAATTTCCCTCCGATGGCATGATTTTTTTTCTTGGAAATGTGTCTGCAAATTATCTAAATAGAAAACTGACCTTAACCTTTGCAACCAGACAACCATGCGGCCGGAATGAAAGTCCCTCCCAGGATTCAGCGGTTGTCTGTTCCTTGTTCAGCTAATCAATTGATCATCCAGCGCAATCCTTTAGGCAGAAGAGAATACTTTGATATCCCTTCCAGAGAATACTCCCGGTTCTCCAGAATAGCTTCCGCTGCCAGCAAACCGCTTTGCACAGCCGGTCCAATGCCTTCTCCCATATCCAGGGTCGCTAACCCGGCTGAGTCCCCAATTAAGTAAATATTATCTTTCCAGTTTCTATCGGAGCGGCCGCGCAGGGAATAGATATAACCATGAGGTTCAGGACCAGGCTCCTCAACCAGGCCTTTTTGCTGCAGAAAATCTACCAGGAAAT
>CAZUMG010000106.1:2658-4492 GCA_964621895.1 uncultured Anaerolineales bacterium
TCAGGACCAGGCTCCTCAACCAGGCCTTTTTGCTGCAGAAAATCTACCAGGAAATTCCAGTGCTCCTTGATTGTGCTTCCCTTCATTTTAAGGATACCGGTGTTACCCCCAACGCCGATATTCAAGTAACCGCCCTTTTTGGGAACGTACCAGAAATACCCCGGCAAGCCATTTTCAAAAAACCACAGCCGGCAGCCCGGATCCTGCCAATTTGCCCTATATTCCGCTTCCTGCGCGACGATTCGTGCCCCGGACCGGTCCTGGTTTCCCTTAAAAAAGGTATGGTAAACCGGACAATGGGTTCCCCCTGCCCCAATGAGATAATCCGCAGAATACTGGTTATCTATAATAAATCCCCGGCTGTTTTTTTGGATTTTTTTCACTTCATGGTGCTCATAAGGTGCCAGAGACCTGGACAATAACCAATAGTCAAATTCGATCCTGCGAACAGCATATTGGATCCCGGTACGGGTGATTGGAAATCCATGTAAATAGATTTTTAAAGATGAAAAAGTGGTCAGATCGCCTGGATAATCCCCCGGCTGGACACCTAATTTTTGAAACAGGTCAGGTTGGATCCATCCGGCACAGATTTTTTGCCTTGGAAATATTTCCTTATCTAATACCAGGCAATCCAGGCCACCCTTAACCAGCCGTCCGGCGCAGGCCGCCCCGGCAGGACCCCCTCCAATAATCACAACCCGATAGTGTTTCATATCTTTCTGCAATCTGGCATGGGATCGCCGGTTCGGGTAAATACAACCTGCCAAAGTTGGTTTTGCCTGGAGCGGAACCCCCCAGCACTGCTGAGCAGATAAAATCGCCACATCCGGTAAAATCGCTCATCATAGTGCTCTTTCAGATCCGGCCAGGCTTTTTCAAAATTAGCATGCCAGGCCATTAAAGTTGGATCATAATCCGGACCGATATTATGCCAATCCTCTACTACAAACAATCCTTCCATCGCAGCTGCCAGCTGGGCAATCGACGGCAGCATACCATTTGGAAAAATATATTTTTCAGTCCAGGGATTGGTGCCCCGCTCACTGGAGTTGGCTCCGATGGTATGGAAAAACCCGATACCACCTTGTTTAAGGGTCCGGTTAACCACCTCCATATAGGTCCGGTAGTTTTTATACCCGATATGCTCCATCACGCCAATTGAGATGACCCGGTCATATTGTCCATTCACTTCCCGGTAATCCTGTAAGCGGAGTTCAACCGGCAAACCGCGGCAGAGCTGATTGCCTAATTCAACCTGTTCGGACGATACGGTCACTCCTAACACTTCTGCACCGTATTTTTCAGCAGCAAACTTCGCAAAGCTTCCCCACCCGCAGCCCAGCTCTAACACACGCATGCCCGGTTTTAAACCAATTTTCTGACATACCAGGTCAAGTTTGTTTTCCTGGGCTTCATCGAGGCTGTTGGCATTTCTCCAATAAGCACAGGTGTAATTAAGCCTTTTATCGAGCATCGCCCGGTAAAGGTCATTCCCGAGGTCGTAGTGTTTTTCCCCAATTTGAAATGCCCGGGCTGGAGATTGTAAATTTACCAACCTGGATCTCAGCATATGGAATAAAATTTTCCAGTTGCCTGTGATTTTTTTATCCAGCCTCGCTCGGAGGGCCCGATCAATAAACTGGTCGATTTCCTGGCAGTCCCACCACCCGTCCATATAGGATTCCCCCAATCCAAGTTCCACCTCACTTAATACTCGTGAATAAAACCGGGGGTCATGGACCTGAATATCCCAGGGATCTGGTCCGTTGATTTGAATATCTGCCAGGTCCAACAATTGGCGCATCGTCGATTCTGATTGAGATGACACGGT
>CAZUMG010000106.1:4592-5870 GCA_964621895.1 uncultured Anaerolineales bacterium
GGGCTGGAAGTCCAGTGGACCTGGGTGGGATTCTTATTGATCCCATAGAGTTGAATTCCATTAGCTTCCAGGTAATCGACCGCCTGGGAGAGAGTGTCCCCTGATTTGCTGCCATCGGATCGCATAGTGAACAAAATTAATTTCGCTCCAGCTTGCTGAAATTTCTTCAGCCAATCCAGGGCGCCTGGAGCTGCTGGACCAATTTCTGGAAAGCGGTGATCCACAATGGTGCCATCAAAATCAATACAAATATACATGGGGGATCCTTTCAGGTTATTTAATCTCGCTTAGATAAAACCCAATACAGCAGGAGGGGCAATTGGTCTAGAAGGGGACGCCAGGCATCAAATAATTAAATAAACCAATTTTCTTTCCTGGAATAAAAGACGGGAGAGATAATTTCCAAAGTCAGAATGATTTTAACCTATTCGCGCCCACTCAGAAAGCTAACCATTGTGCTGCTGTCATTTGTCGGTAAATGGCAGGTAAAATTCCGGCAGACATAAGCAGTGGCTTTTCCATTGATCATTCCCTGATTTTTCAGAAATGGAACCAGGTCAGTGAGGTTAGCATCGGGGTGGTCAGCGGGATTAACAAGAGTAACTATGTTTGGCAAATATAACCCCTGAAGCGTTTTAACCATAATGTTGAGATCCTCTGCGTCAGCATCACCACTGAGGACTACCTCGTAAGACGGTCCCAAGGCGAACAGCAGGGCAGAAAGCAGCTGGGTATAACCAAGGGGAACCTGATTGACTTGATCAGCAAACAGGTCAGCTATTTTTCTGGCCTTCTCCTCAAAGTGGGTATTTTGAGTCATCCGGGCTAACCTGATCAAGTTATAAGACGCTACAGAGTTGCCAGAAGGAGTGGCACCATCATGGATTTCCTTGCTTCGGAGGATCAAATCAGGCTGTTCACCAGCATTAAAGAAAAAACCACCAGATTCCTGATCCCAGAATTCTTCCAGCATGATTGCATTCAAATCAAGAGCCCTTTTTAACCAGATTAAATCAAAGTCAACCTGGTATATTTCCAGGAATCCCCAGATCACAAAGGCATAATCATCCAGATGGGAAGGTAATCCAGCCTCTCCATCCCGGTATCTCTTGATTAATCGGCCTGCTCCATCCCTCAATACATCCCAGATAAAATCTCCCGCTTTTTTAGCAGCTTGTAAATAGCTGGATTCACCCAGGGCTGCGGATGCCTTGGCGAGAGCTGCAATCATCAAACCATTCCAGTCTGTCAGAATTTTGTCATCCTTGAAGGGGTGAA
>CAZUMG010000107.1:0-5822 GCA_964621895.1 uncultured Anaerolineales bacterium
TAACCCAAATTATATCCACCAAAACTCCAGGACAATCACCTGAGGCAGCTGTCCAAGCGCAATCTGACCCAACCGATGAAGTCGATGGAGACGATAATCCGGAACAGGCAGGAGTACCAACCCCCAGGGCAGGATTAGAAAGCACTGATCCAGCAACAGTTAACTTGGCATCCGGGGACACCCAGCTGATTGAATTTTTTGCTTTTTGGTGACCAACCTGCCGAAGTATGGCGCCCATCGTGCATGGGCTTGAAGCTGAATATTATGGAAAAATAAATTTTGTTTATTTGGATATAGATGATTCTGCCAATGATAAATTTAAGAAAGAATTAGGATTCAGGTATCAACCCCAATTTTTGTTGATTGACGGTGAAGGGAAAATATTGCAGCAGTGGTTGGGTCCAGTGACACCAGATGATTTTATGGCTGCGTTTGAATCTCAAACCCAATAAAAAAACCCAGTGAGGGTGGTTAATAGATGAAACCCGGAAATCACCGGGTTTCATGCGTTGTTCACTAAAATGTAACAATACTTAAATTGACAGTTGACAATAAGATTTGGTTGTAGTATCCTATACCCATCCCCTAAGGGGGGGGTTAACCATGAAATCAAATCTTGATAATCTAAAAAGGTTAAAAACTATAGAAGGGCATATCCGGGGGGTTCAGCGCATGATCGAAGATGATGCTTATTGTATAGATATCATACGCCAAATTAATGCCATTCAATCCGCTTTAAACAAGGTGAGTATACGTATACTGGACAATCACCTAAATTCCTGTTTGATTTCTGCAGTACGGGGAGATAATCATGTAGAGCAGGAGCGAGTTCTACAGGAAATTGTTGATGTTTTTGAAGCAGCAACCAAAGTATAAAGTATCCGGAGGATAAATGACTAAAATAACTTATCAGATTCCAAATATTTCCTGCAACCATTGTGTTCACACGATCGAAACAGAGTTATCAGAGATGCAGGGTGTTAATTCAGTTTCCGCTAATGCAGAAACTAAATCCGTGGAAATAGAATTTGAAAATCCGGCAACGGAAGAGAAGATCAAAGAACTTCTCCAGGAGATTAATTATCCTGTTGCAGCATAAATTTAACTGTATTTTTACTGATTTTATAAAGAGGGACGATGTCTGAAATTAAATTGGCAGTACTACCAATTACCGGGATGGATTGTGCCAATTGCGCTACTGCTGTTGAGCGCAACATAAAGAAACTACCTGGAATAGATCAAGTAAATGTTAATTTAACTACCGAGCGGGCATCTTTCGAGTATGATGCCTCAACCACAAAAATTAATCAGGTAGTGGAAAAAATCAATAATGCTGGTTACGGTATTGCTATTGGGGAAGCAGAACTCCTGGTAAAGGGGATGAGCGATGACCAGGCTGGTAAGCGTTTAGAAAAACTTCTTGGTGAATTAGAAGGTACAGTTTCCAATCAGGTCAACTGGATTACCGGGAAAATCATAGTCCGGTATATCCCAACGATTCTTACCCAAATTGATATTCGAACTGCTATGAAAAAAGCCGGATACGAAACCGTTATCTTGGGTGACGAATTCGAAGATATTGAGGAATTGTCCCGCCAGGAAGAGATTCAACGCCAGCGGACAGATCTAATTGTCGGGTTGCTGTTTACCTTGCCGCTTTTTACTCTCTCCATGGCACGCGATTTTGGAATCGTTGGAAGCTGGGCGCATCTGCCTTGGGTGAACTGGCTCATGTGGGTCTTAGCCACGCCCGTGCAATTTTATGTTGGAAGGCGTTATTATTCCGGAGCTATTCAATCCTTAAAGAATAAATCTGCCAATATGGATGTGTTGGTTGCTTTGGGATCTACTGCTGCCTACCTATATTCAATCCCAATATTATTGGGCTGGATTCCTGGGCATGTTTATTTCGAAACCTCTGCGATGATCATTACCTTAATAAAAACAGGCAAATTTCTTGAAAGTCGGGCTAAGGGAAAAACCAGCCAGGCAATAAAAAAATTACTGAATTTAAGCCCGGAAAATGCTCTGGTTGTGAAGGGTGATTCAGAAATCCTCACCCCCGTGTCTGAAGTAAAACTTGGCGATATGATCATTGTAAATCCCGGGCAAAAGATACCCGTGGATGGGTCAGTTGTAGATGGGTTTTCGTCGGTGGATGAATCGATGATAACTGGTGAGTCCATGCCAGTAGAAAAATCAGTAGGTGATGAAGTTGTTGGCGGTACCCTTAACAAACAGGGAGTGTTAAAGTTCGAAGCTACCAAAATTGGCAAAAATACTGCCTTAGCGCAAATTATTCGTCTTGTTGAGGAAGCCCAGGGAAGCAAAGCTCCCATTCAAAGGATCGCTGATCGTGTTTCAGCTATATTTGTACCCGCAGTTGTATTAACCGCTTTTGCAACTTTCTTGATCTGGCAATTTTTCATTAGCTCAGGACTAGAGCCAGGCACCTCAGCATTTGCGCGAGCGATGTTAAATGCTGTCGCAGTTTTGTTAATTGCCTGCCCTTGCGCAATGGGTTTGGCAACGCCAACAGCTGTCATGGTTGGCTCAGGGAGAGGAGCAGAAAACGGGATTCTTTATAAATCCGGTGAAGCCCTGGAACGAGCTGGGACAGTCACAACAATCGTTCTGGATAAAACCGGCACTATCACCAACGGAAAACCTGTCCTTACTGACCTATTACTTGTGAAAGTAAATCAGATTGATTATTCAGCAGATCGGATCCTCCAAATCGCAGCTTCGGTTGAAAAAAGATCTGAACATCCTCTGGGAGAAGCCGTCGTCGATCAAGCAAAGCAAAAACAATTAGTATTGACGGAACCCGCAAAATTTGAGTCGCTCGACGGGAAGGGAATTAAGGCAAATATTGATGATCAACAGGTAGTTGTTGGCAATACAAAATTGATGGATGAAGAAAACATTTCTTGGACCAATTCGGAACAACAAATCAGTCGCCTCAGGCAGGAAGGTAAAACTGTTATCTTGATTGCAATTGACGGCAATCTGGTTGGTTTATTAGGTGTAGCTGATACAGTAAAAGAAAATGCCCGCCAGGTGATCCAAGACCTTAAAAAAATGGGCTTAGATGTTCTTATGATTACCGGAGATAATAAACAGGTCGCTGAGTCGATTGCTTCCCAGGTGGGCATTTCCAGCATTCTTGCTGAAGTATTGCCTGGTGAGAAAGCCGCAGAGATTAAAAAATTGCAGAACGAACAGAAAATTGTTGCTATGGTTGGAGATGGTGTTAATGATGCTCCCGCACTTGCGCAAGCTGATGTGGGAATATCTTTGGGTACCGGAACGGATATCGCAATAGCCGCAGCACCGATTACTTTAATCAGCGGAGATCTCGCAGGTGTTTCCCGGGTTATTAAATTATCAAAATTAACCCTGAGCACAATCAAGCAGAATCTTTTCTGGGCTTTTTTCTATAACATCATCCTAATTCCAGTGGCAGCTGTTGGTTTGCTTAATCCAATTCTTGCTGCTGGGGCTATGGCAGTAAGTGATGTGTTTGTGGTTGGGAACAGCTTGCGAATAAATCGTAAATCAATGTCCTGAGAAAGAATGCCTGGTTTGGCAGCGTCTAAATTAAGAAATAAAGGAAAAAATTCCAGGATAAACCAAATGTATTTAACACTTAATGGTGGGGCGTAAAAAAAGTTTTATAATTAGGAACGGTTTTAATAAAGGTGTCCAAGATGGTAGATAAAAAAGTAAGAGTAGCGATTATTGGAGTGGGAAATTGCGCATCTGCGCTTGTTCAGGGAGTTCAGTACTATCAAAATGCTGAAGAGGATGAAGTTATTCCCGGGTTGATGAACCCTGTCCTAGGTGGCTATCACATAAGAGACATCGAATTTTCGGCAGCTATCGATATCAATAAAAATAAAGTTAGAAAAGATCTCAGTGAAGCTATCTGGGAAGCGCCCAATAACACCATCAGATTTTCAGAGGTACCTCGCCTTAATGTTAAGGTGAGTCGGGGGATGACTCATGATGGTTTAGGAAAGTATCTCCAAGATTTCATTGAAAAAGCGCCTGGTCCAACGGACGATATTGTAAAAATACTTAAAGATACCGGTACCGATGTAGTCATAAACTTCCTGCCGGTTGGATCTGAAATGGCTACAAAGTGGTATGTCGAACAGGTCCTGGATGCTGGTTGTGCCTTTGTGAACGGGATTCCTGTGTTCATTGCTACCTCAGAGTATTGGAGTAAACGGTTCAAAGATAGCGGCCTACCCGTCATTGGAGATGATGTTAAAAGCCAGGTTGGGGCGACAATTGTTCACCGGGTGTTGGCAAATTTGCTACAAGACCGAGGAATCAAAATGGAACGAACTTACCAATTAAATTTTGGCGGGAATATGGATTTTTATAACATGCTTGATCGTGACAGATTGGAATCAAAAAAGATTTCCAAAACGCAAGCAGTCACCAGTCAGATTCATTATGACTTGGGTGAGGGAAATATTCATGTAGGTCCAAGTGATTATGTGCCCTGGCTTACAGACCGCAAATGGGCAAATATACGGATAGAAGGGAGTGCATTTGGGGATGTCCCCTTTAACCTGGAATTAAAATTAGAAGTTTGGGATTCTCCGAATTCAGCTGGGGTAATGATTGATGCACTTCGCTGTGCAAAAATTGCTCTGGATAGGGGAATAGCAGGACCTCTTGAAGGTCCTTCATCTTATTTCATGAAATCTCCGCCAGTTCAGTATACAGACGATATTGCCAAACAAAAAATGGCAGATTTTGTCGCTGGAAAAAAATAGTAAAAGGGTTGATAGCTCAATGGAAAAAGGCCAACAGGTAAATAACTCGAAGATTACCCGGCGGGACTTCTTAAATACTGCCGCCATGGCTGCTGGAGCAATTTTAGTCAAGCCTAGAACCCGCCTTTTTCTTGCGGATGACTTCCCCGATTCAGAACGCCTGGGAAGAATTGCTGTTGGTTTGGTAGATATCAAGCTAAAACCTGATTATGACGCTCCCAATATAGGGACTTATTACGAAGATGCTGTTGTTCCCTGGCTTCGGGAAGTTATCGGCCCCTGGCCTTATCGGAATAACCAACGCTGGGTAGAAACACCAGATGGGTATATCTGGGGACCAAATGTTCAACCAGTAAAAAACATACTTAATAACCCTATCGAGGCAATCCCGGATGAGATGGAAGGAATTTGGGTAGAAGTGACAGTTCCTTGGATAAATGCAATTCTCGATAATCCTCCTTCCAGATCATCCTGGTGGACATATCAAGCAAGTAAAAATCTTCCAGCCCGGTTTTATTACAGCCAGATCCTTTGGGTTGACCAAATTAAACAAGAATCGGATGGAAAAACGTGGTACCGGATTAATGAACGATATGGCAACCCGGGAGATATATTCTGGGCTCCGGCGGAAGCGTTTAGGCCAATATCCAACACTGAAATAGAACCAATTAACCCTGAAGTAGAAAATAAACAAATAATCGTTGATGTAACGGATTCCCACCAAACCCTGTCTTGTTATGAGGGAGAAAATGAAGTATATTTTTGCCGGATCTCTTCAGGGAAAGTCCCCTTTACCACACCTCTAACGGCTTATGGATCCCCGGGATTTAATATCTGGAGGAAATTGCATTCTATTCAAATGGCTGGGGGTTCAAACCAGGCCGGCTGGATGATTCCGGGAATTGGTTGGGTCTCGTTTTTTCTTGGTTCTGGTGTGGCCATACATTCAACCTTTTGGCATAATAATTTTGGGGAGCCTTCCTCCCACGGGTGCGTTAATGTCTCTCCAGAGGATGCGAAATGGATTTTCCG
>CAZUMG010000108.1:0-5744 GCA_964621895.1 uncultured Anaerolineales bacterium
GATTGGCCGGAATACGCCTCATTCCATGCAGTCAGGTTTGATCTTCGGATACGTTGGATTGGTGGAAGGCATGGTTGCCCGTTTTCGTGATGAGTTGGGCCCAGAGATGAAAGTGATTGCTACGGGAGGGTTAACCGAGATTATTACCAGGGAGACAAAAGTGATTGATATTATCGCTCCCTGGTTGACGTTAGATGGCTTGAGACTCATCTGGGAAATGAACCAATGAATCAGTTAATCTCTGAAAAACCCCGGTCTTCCCAAGGACCTGATGGGGAAGATTTCAGATAGAATGTTATCAAAGGATCTGGTATGAATATTTTCGATGGAAAAAGAATAATCCTTGGCGTCACAGGCTCTATCGCTGCCTACAAATCAGCTGAACTGGCTTCCCGACTGGCTAAATCAGGTGCCCTGGTCGATGTAATCCTTACCGAGGCTGCCTCAAAGCTTATTTCCCCGCTAACCTTCTCCTCTCTAACTGGACGACGGGCTTATCTTGATGGAGATTTATGGCAGGTTGATGACCATGTGCTCCATATCGAAATGGGTGAGAAGAATCAGGCCTTTCTGATTGCACCGGCAACTGCCAATACAATTGCCAAGCTTGCCCACGGGTTGGCAGACAATCTATTAACCCTCAGTGCCCTGGCTTCCCGAACGAATATAATTATTGCTCCTGCCATGGATGGCGGGATGTATTCTCACCAGGCCACGCAGGATAACCTAGAGATCCTAAAAAAACGTGATGTAGAAATATGGGGACCTGCAGCCGGCCGCCTGGCATCAGGCTTATCAGGGAAAGGGCGCATGCTTGAACCTGACCAGCTGTTTGGACAGCTGCGGCGCCGCCTAGGTAAAGCCGGTCTCTTGGCTGGGAAAAAGGTTGTGGTGACAGCAGGAGGAACCCAGGAACCGATTGATCCAGTCCGGATTTTATCCAACAGGTCATCCGGAAAACAAGGATTCGCGATCGCCCAGGCAGCCCTGGATCAAGGTGCTCAGGTTGTTCTAATCACAGGACCGGTTTGCATCAACACTCCTGTAGGGGCATCCCGGGTAGATGTTCAATCAGCCGAACAGATGGCTGCTGCTGTTTTAGGGGAGGTGGAAAAGGCAGATATGCTAATCATGGCAGCTGCAGTGGCTGATTATAAACCGTCTCAAACAGCGAAAAAGAAAATTAAGAAAGATCAAGGGGGTTTAACTGTCCTCAACCTGGAACAAACTCCTGATATACTTCAGCTGGTAGCAGATTTAAAAAAGAAAACGGATAGGGGACCAGGAATCACCGTAGGCTTTGCTGCGGAAACGGAAGATCTGCTTAAGAACGCAAAATCAAAACTGGTGGATAAAAAACTGGACCTGATAGTTGCCAACGATGTCAGCCGGAGGGACGCTGGCATCGGTGCTGATTTAAACCAGGTGACTTTTATCTGGAAAGATGGCCAGTCAAAAGATTTTCCTCTGATGAGTAAAGATGAGGTTGGCAGTCTGCTGATCCAGGAGACGGTTAATTTGATGGCGGACAAATAATCTAGCATGATTTGTTATCCGACCGTTTAAGCTTTCCGATCGGGAAGGGAAAACTATGAAAAGTGACTGCTATAAAAAGTTAGCGTTAAAGTTGGATACATTGCCGCACCGTTTTCCGGCTACTGAAAGTGGTATTGAAATTCAATTGTTGAAAAAGATCTTTATTCCTGAGGAAGCAGCCCTTGCTGCAGAGCTGTCTTATCAGAAAGAACCAGCTGATGTGATAGCGCTGCGGGCAGAAATCACAGAAAAACAAGCCCGGCAGGCCTTAAAAGATATGGTTAGGAAAAAGTTGATCCTTTTCTCCAAGAGAGATTCTGACCTGGTATTTGGATTAATGCCTTTTGTGGTTGGTTTTTACGAGGAGCTGCTTCCCCGCTTAACCAAAGAAATAGCGGAATTATTCGAGAAATATTTCCAGGAATCCCGGGGCGAGATTACCGGTAAGGGATTATCAGTCCACCGTGTCATCCCTGTTCAAGAGTCTATTGATTTTGAGATGGAAATTTTTCCCTATGAAAAAGCCTCGGATCTGCTGGAAAATGCCAAGTCCTGGGGTGTGAGAGACTGTATTTGTCGTGTTCAGAAAAAATTAATTGGGGATCCCTGTGACCACCCGATTGAAAACTGTCTGGTATTCGCTCCAGTTGAAGACGCATTTGATTCCAGTGAAGTGGATCGGGCGATCAGCAAGCAAGAAGCCCTGCAAATCTTGCATGACGCAGAGGAATCCGGGTTAGTGCATACCACCGGGAATTACCAGGGACCGAATCATTATATTTGTAATTGCTGTACATGCAGCTGCGGGATTCTGAGAGGTGTGGCTGAATTTAATAATTCAACTGCGATTGCCAGATCAGATTTTATGGCCGTTGTGGATCAAGATAGGTGTATGGCCTGTGGAGATTGTTTGGAGCGCTGCCAATTTAATGCCTTGGACCTCGATGGATCTGTTTGCAGGGTGGACGTAGTCAATTGTGTTGGTTGTGGATTATGTGTCCCGGTATGTCCGGAGGATGCCCTGGTATTAATTCGTCGAGCGGTTGGCGAGGTACCACCGCCACCGATGGATTATAAAAGCTGGGGGAAAATTAACTCTGGGAATTAAACTTCATCCCTGATTGATTTATTAAGAATTTCCAGCCAGTCTCCGATGAGAGTCTATTTCCATTTTAACTGCAATCTAATCATATATAGAACTCTTAAATCAAGAATTGGCTATCCTGAAATAACCGGGTGGGGGAGGCAGCTAACGAATCCTTTAGTTTACGCTGGAGTCCTCTAATGGTAGAATGAGCAAGGTTTTTTAGAATAAACATACTCCATTTTTATGAGGAGATTTTTCCAGTATGGCAAATTTTAAAGAAATAATTCCAAATCATTTCAGCCTCCCCCGTAGAATTGAACGCTTGGGCGAACTTGCCTATAATTTGTGGTGGACCTGGAATCCAGATGTTCAACGTCTTTACAAGCAGATAGATAGTGACCTGTGGGAAAGAATATCTCATAACCCAATCCAATTCCTACGGAAAGTAGAGCGGGCAAAATTAAATGTGGTTACCCATGATAGTTATTACCTGGATTTCTACGATCGCTCAATGCTGGCTTTTGATCAGTATATGGCACAGCAGGATACCTGGTATCAAGAGCATCACGGCCATGTTAAAAACGAAACCATTGCTTATTTTTCAACCGAATTTGGCCTTCATGAAACTCTGCCAATCTACGCGGGGGGTTTAGGTGTATTGTCTGGGGACCATCTTAAAGAAGCCAGTGATTTGGGTTTGCCCTTGGTAGCGATGGGGTTTTTGTACACCGATGGATATTTTAGACAACGGATTAGTGAGGATGGGTGGCAAGAAGCGCAATACGTAAAATTAATTTTTGATGAGCTACCTATATTGCCGCTGGTTGATGATCAGGAGAAACCGCTCACAGTCACTGTGGAATTGGCTGGCCGGTCCGTCTTGATCCGCATCTGGAAAATCCAGGTCGGAAGGGTTCCGTTATATCTTCTGGATTCTAATGTGGATGGAAATTCGAACGAAGACCGGGAGTTGACTTCCCGTTTATACAGCAGCGATCTGGATTTACGTATTTCCCAGGAGATTATTCTAGGAATAGGCGGCGTGAGAGCCCTGCGGACCGTTGGGCATTCTCCTGTTGTCTGGCACATGAATGAAGGTCACTCGGCTTTCTTATCTCTGGAAATAATCAGGGAGCTGGTTGAGCAGGGATCAGATCTGGAAGAAGCTATTGATTTTGTAAAGGGAAAGACAATATTTACGACCCATACGTCGGTTCCTGCGGGCAGTGACGAGTTTCCTGTCTGGTTGATAGATAAATATTTTGGCGGTTTACAGCAGCAGCTTGGCTTATCGAGAGATCAATTCTTTGACCTGGCCCGTCATAAGGTTTCCTGGGGAGAAACCTTCAGCATGCCGGTTTTAGCTATGAAAATGTCCAATCTTCACAACGGAGTGTCTGAGCTTCACGGTCAGGTAGCCCGGGAGATGTGGAAATATCTTTGGCCCGATCTAAAAGTGGAAGATGTGCCCATCAGCTACATCACCAATGGAGTTCATACTGGAACCTGGCTTGCCCGGCGTTTACGGCATCTCTACAGCCGGTATCTGGGAGAGGATTGGTTAGATCATATTGATGAACAGGAAGTCTGGGATGCCATTAACAATATTCCCGATGAAGAGCTCTGGGCAGCCCGACGTCACTTGAAGAGAAAACTGGTATTTTATATGCGCGAACGTGCTCGCGCTCAATGGATTCGTGATGAAATCCATCCCGTTCAGGTAATTGCTTCAGGTGCTTTGTTAAATCCCTACGCTTTGACGATTGGATTTGCCCGCAGATTTGCCACCTACAAACGCGCGGACTTGATTTTAAGTGATTTTGAGCGGCTGCTGCATTTGATTAATCAACCGAATAAACCTGTGCAAATTATCTTCGCAGGGAAAGCTCATCCTGCAGATGAGCCGGGCAAATTGCTCATTCAAAAAGTATATCAAAAAGTGAAATTAGCAGAGAGTGGTGGGAAACTTGTTTTTCTGGAAGACTATGATATGAATCTGGCCAGATATCTCACCCAGGGTGTCGATGTCTGGTTAAATACACCCCGCCGACCGAACGAAGCTTCTGGAACATCCGGACAGAAAGCAGCCCTGAATGGAGTGTTGAACTTTTCCATTCTCGACGGTTGGTGGAGAGAGGGTTTTAATGGAAAAAATGGGTGGGCAATTGGAACCGATGACAGCCACCCGGATTTTAAATTCCAGGACGATATGGATGCCGAAAGCCTCTATGCAACCCTGGAGAATGATATTATTCCATTGTTCTATGACCGGGCTTCAGGCGACCTGCCGCTTGAATGGATCTCCAGAATGAAGGAATCCATCCGGACAATTGCTCCTGAATTCAGCATGCGAAGAATGGTAAAGTCATATGCTCAAGATATGTATTTTAAACTGCTGGATAATTATTAAAAATACACTTCCACTCCAGAATTCTTTCTAGATAAATTCTGGTAGGATTTTAGAATACCAGAAAGGATATCCAGAAATGTACACCTTTCACCTCACACAGCAAGGTATTTTGATTGCCTTATTAATCTTTTTAGTCAGGGTGATCTCTACCAGCCTGGATACTATCCGGGTTATTTTCACCATGCGATCCAATAAATTCTGGGTCTGGGTATTAGGGTTTATCAACTCAATGATTTGGGTGATGACCTTTGCTTTTGTGCTTGCCGATATTGAAAATATACTTAATGTGCTGGTATATGCTGCTGGATTTGCAACTGGCAATGTTGTAGGCATGTGGATCGAGGATAAATTGGCAATTGGTTTTGCTGAAGTCAGGGTGATCAGCTCCAGATGGGGCGCTGCCATTTTGGAAGCCCTCCGGAAAAATAATTATGCGGTAACTGAAATTCCTGCTCGGGGAAAAGATGGTATGGTGTCAGTAATCACCAGCAGCGTTCGCCGCAGCCAGATCCAGGATGTAGAAAAATTAGTGCGGGATGTGGATGAGAACGCTTTCATAACCACGGAAGATGTTGTCGCTGTCCGGAGCGGATTTTGGCGGGCTAAATAAGCAGTGGATTTGGCGTAACAGTAATTAAAAAACCGGGTTATCCCGGTTTTTTTATTAACACTTTAGTGAGTTGAGGGCGCGAAGCGCCCGAAACAAAAAAC
>CAZUMG010000109.1:0-4337 GCA_964621895.1 uncultured Anaerolineales bacterium
TAACCTTCCCCCCCACAGACCACCACTGCGGCGGCCATATCCCGGGAGTGAGTCAGGCTGACCGACCAGCTGGTGAAGCCAAGGATGCTGGCGATCTGAGCTGCCCTGCCGGACAGTCGTAGGAAGGGTTTGCCGGAAGACTCATTAAGAACTTCAATTTCCTTCCAGGAGATCGGGCCGATCCCGGTGCCGAGCGCTTTGGAGCAGGCTTCTTTGGCAGCAAACCTGGCTGCTAGCTCGGCGATAATTCCATGGGGCTTGGCAGTTGCTAATCTTTTGGACCGGAAAGGAGCCAGCTCAGATTCAGTAAATATCCGCTTGAGGAAGCGCTCCCCGTGACGGTCCAAAGCTTGCTGGATCCGCTTGATCTCGATCAGGTCAATTCCGGAGGATATCATCATAGTTTAGGTCCCGCAGTTGAGATAGCCAGGCGATCCGGGTCCAGGAACATGCGGGCTGCTTCCAGGATGCCGTCTGTAGTGATCTCTGTGATCATTTTTTCGTACCCCTTAAAATAATCCAATCCGAGCTGATAGCGCTCAATGGTAACCAGGGCATTGGCAACTCCCCCGTTGGATTCCAGCGACAGGGGCAGTTTGCCAACATAGGAGGATTGCACGTCCAAAAGCTCTGCCTTGCTAACCGGTTCACTGATAAATCTTTTTATCTCGGCCCGGATTAAATCCACAGCCCGGTTGATATTTTTGGGATCCACGCCTGCCGCGACTGTCCAGGGTCCTGGACCGATGCTGGCGCTGAGGGAACTGTAGGCATAGTAGGCCAATCCAGCCTTATTGCGGACGGATTCGCCGATTCGGCCCATCATGCCAAATTGTCCCAGGATGCTGTTGCCCAGCAGGGCCGCATAAAATCCTTTCCATTTTCGGCGGGGTCCAATTACGCCGAGAACGATATCCGCCTGGCTCATCTCATCAATGGCATAGTGCTTTTGGATGGTTTTTTCCAGGGGCTGGACATCGGGCACGTGGATGATTTCGGGCTGGTTTTTATTTGACCAGCTCCCCAGGCTTGCTTCAACCAAACCAAGCGCTCGGGCGGGTTCTACCGGGCCTACCACCGCCAGGACCATACTGCCGGGGCGATAATACCTGCGGTGGAAGTCAACCAGGTCTTTGTTTTTAATAGCCTGGATAGTTTCCGGGTAACCATCGCTGGGATGCCGGTATGGATGGGACGCATAGGCAATCTGGTCAAATCCCAGGCCGGCCATTTCACCGGTATCCTGGGCTCGCAGGTCCAACCCGGTCAGCAGTAGGGAGCGCACTCTTTCCACATGGGTTTTTGGAAAAACCGGATGCTGTAAAACATCCGCAAACATGTTTAGCAGTATCGGCAAGTCATCCGCCAGTGCCTTTCCGCCAAATCCGGCTGTATGGGTTCCTGAGCTGATCCCCAGGCTGGCTCCGATTGATTCCAGAGAATCATAAATTTCCCTGAAGCTCTGGTTTGCAGTACCGCGCATCAGAGTCGAGGCAGTAAAATCTGCCAGCCCTAATTTTTCTAACGGGTCATACAAACTGCCCGCCTGGAGGTAGCCGGCGATGGACACGGACAGCGAGTTGAAGTTCGGCCGGACTAACAGGGTGATCCCGTTATCTAGCGCTGTCCGGGTGATATCCTCAGGTCCGGGAAGCGAATCTGTGTTGAGGGAAGCAAAATCCTGCTTGATCATGGGCGGTTATTTCCCTTCTTATGGGGCTGATAGATTCCCACCAATCGGTTTTGGGGCTGTAAATATTGCTGAGCAACCCGCTGCACATCATCCGGGCTGACCGCTTCTAGGTTCTGTAAATATCCGGTTACCCAGCTGTAGCTGGCAAACATTTCCGAGAAACCCATCCAAAAGGCCTGGTTGGTGATGCTTTCTCCCCCGTAGGCAAATAGAGCCTGGGTTTGTTTGGCTGCCCGCTGGAGCTCTTCCAGGTGTGGTGGCGTCTCCTGGATGCGCTGGATCTCTTCATCTAATACTTTGAGAGCCGCTTCCGTTGTAGATGATGGGTGGATGATGAAATTAAAGCTGAACAGGTAGGGATCAATTGTAGCTGGCAGACCGCCGTTGATATCCACAACAACTTCCTCTTCTTCAACCATGCGCTCGTACAGTCGGGAGGTTTTATTGGAAATTCCGCCTCCTCCGAACATGTTTAATCCCTGCGGTCCGGACAGGATGCTGTCCAGGATCAGCAGCGGGAAAAAATCTGGGTGGTTGGCAGGCGGGATGTGGTAAATCACATCGCCGAGGATGGTTTCTCCCGGTCCCTCAACAGTGAGCTGCACTTCTCCGCGCTGCTCCGGTTCTGATCTGGAGAGGCGGGGAGGAGTATTTCCAGCCGGAATGTCTTCGTAAAGATTTTTGATTTTTTCGAGCAACTCAACTTTATCAAAATCTCCAGCGATGGCTAAAACGGCATTATTGGGGGCATAGTAGGTCCGGTAGTGCTGGTAGAGATCATCCCGGGAGATGCTCTGAAGATCCGCTAGATCCCCGATGATTTCATGATGATAGGGATGGACCCGGAAGGCTGTATTTCGCAAGGCTTCGTTCAGCCGGAATCCGGGATCGTTTTCCCGTCCCTGGCGTTCTGAGATCACCACAGTTCGTTCTGATTCAACTTCTTCGGGGTCATAGCTGCTGTTCACCATGCGGTCCGATTCTAATTCTAACGCCAGATCGATCTTGTCAGCAGGCATGGTTTCAAAAAAGGTTGTCCAGTCCAGATAGGTGAAGGCGTTCCAAACGCCGCCCGTTCGGGAAACGGCTTTTTCCAATTCATCGGCGGGAAAACGCTCGGTGCCTTTAAATTGGAGGTGTTCCACCCAGTGAGAGATGCCAGTTTTCCCGGGGAATTCATCTTTGGAGCCAACCCGGTACCAGATCCAGCTGCTGATCAATGGTGCTGTGTGAATTTCCTTTAGTTTTATTTGCAGACCGTTCTTCAATTGGATGGTGGGTATGGCTTCTAAAAGGGTCATATGTTTAACCGGGTTTTATTGGGTGAGGGAAGCGACCAGCAAATCGAGGGCCAACTCATCGTTCAGCTGTCCTGTTTTGATAGCTTGATCCACTTCGGATAGTTGATGGAAGATGGTCTTTAATTTTTCCAGGGTGAATAATTTTGCCTGGGGAAGAATCTTCTTGATTGGGAAAGGATGGACCCCTAGTTTTGCGGCAATTTTGTTGTGGTCCTGGCCAGGGTCTTCATCCAGCAGCTCCCGGACCTGGATTAATAATCGGAACTGGCGCACAATCATGCCAAACAGAGGTAGGGGGTCGCTGTCTTCCAGTAAGCGCCGCAGCATAAACATGGCTTTTTTACCGTCACCATATCCAACCGCATCGACCATCTCGAAGACATCACCCTGGCGAACATCCGCGACCAGATTCTGGACATCGCTTTCAGTTACCGGGCGGGAATAATCCACATAGGTGAGCAGTTTGGTAATTTCCATTTTTGCCAGGCGGGGATCTTCATCGAGATAACTGGCTAAAAGCTGAGCTGCCTGGCGATCAAACTTGCCTCCTGCTTGAGCTGCCTGATCCTCAATCCACTGGGTCATAGCAGCGCCTTTTGGCAGAGTAAAACTTTTGCTCCAGCAGCGGTCCTTATTGTTCAAAGCCCATTCAATTAACCAGTGGTTGCCGGTCTTGGGTGGCTTGATCAAGTCTTCAATCAGTACAAGGGCGGTGGTAGGAGGGATGGCTTCAAGCAGATCAATGAATTTCGCTTTATTCCCTTTTGCGAGGGAAAGGGGATGATTTAGCACAACCATTCTGCGTTTGCTGAGGAATGGCACAGTCTGGGTTTCCCCTTGAATAGATTCCAACCGGTGAGTTTTTCCGTCCAGGATAGTGATATCCATAGCCGCATCCGCACTGTCGCCCATTTTCGGCACCAGCTGCTCTTTTAAGAAAGTCTGAATGGCAAATTCATCGTTTCCGTGCAAAAAGTAGATGCAAGGGGATGGGCTGCTCATATCAATCCTGGGTTTTAATCCTGTGGGCGGTAGTGCCGTTTAGGACGTGTTTGCTGACTGCAGCGATTTGTAAAGACCCGGGTTTGCCGCTAGTGGTTAATTTTTTCTGGAGCAAAGGGCCCAAGGGCTTGGAAAAGGCCAGCGCCAGGACACCCAGAGCAGTGATCACCGGGATCCGTTCTATTTTATCGCGAAGCCGGCTGCCCACACCCAACAGACCGGCTGCTCCCGCCAGGCCGGCTGCAAAACCAGAGACCAACAAATTGGTGCCGCAGTTTTTGTGAATTGCCAGATCTTCCTGGCCGGAGGATAATTTTGCCAGGGCAGTTAAAACCGTCTCT
>CAZUMG010000109.1:4437-5704 GCA_964621895.1 uncultured Anaerolineales bacterium
ACACTTATTACCGGCGCAGCAGGATTTTTAGGATCAGCCCTGGCTCAAAAACTAATTGAGGATGGGCATGATGTCCTTGGTCTGGATGATCTTTCAACCGGAAAAGAGGAAGCTATCCCTGAACAGGTGCAGTTTGAACTGGGAGATATGCTCGATCGACCCAAGTTGTGGACCCTGCTGCAAGGCGTGGAGTGTGTTTATCACCTGGCTGCCCGGGTCGCTGTCCAGGAATCCATCTTATATCCCCGGGAATATAACAGCACCAATGTAGGGGGCACGGTAAGTGTCATGGAAGCCATGCGCGATGTGGGTGTGAAACGGGTGGTATTTACTTCGTCCGGGGCTGTGTATGGCGCTCAAAAAGACCAACCTCTGCATGAAGAAATGGTACCTTCACCGGATTCACCTTATGCTGTTTCCAAACTTTCCGCGGAATATTACGTTAAAACGATTGGCCATTTATGGGGAATTGAGACAGTAACTTTACGAATATTTAATGCCTATGGTCCCGGCCAGCATCTTCCCGCTGATCATCCTCCGGTCATTCCGAACTTTTTAAAACAAGCTGCCAAAGGCGGAACGCTTGTTATTCATAATAGTGGTGCTCAAACCCGGGATTTTGTTTATCTGGATGATGTGGTGGATGCGCTGGTCAAAGCCGGTCAGGCCTCAAACGTTGATGGTACCACCATCAACATTGGATCCGGTAGGGAGGTCAGTGTTCTTGGGCTGGTAAAAGAAATCGGGGAGCTCACCGGGGTAAAGACCGAAGCGATCTTCAATCACAAAGCCACGGGCGGCGTCCAAAGAATGCGGGCTGATATTACCCGGGCAAAAAAATTGTTGGGGTACCGGCCAAAATACAACCTCAAGAAAGGACTGACCCGAACCTTGGAATTGGACCCCCGATTTAATATCGGTGGTTGAGTTCAGGATAAATTAACAGGGCAGTGCTACCTCTCATCCCTTTTCCATATCGAGCCCATCGACCGAGCCTGTACCGAGTGAAGCGGAGCGGAATCGAGGTGCTCAGGACAGGCCCTTCGACAAGCTCAGGACAGGCCCGTGAGGGAAGCTTTTCAAATGCCTGCACCGACTACTACCTCAGGAGGACCACCTGGGATCATCCACCCGTGCGACCTGCCCCATCCTAATGTAAAATAAGCAGTATGGATGACTGCCTTAAAGAAACCTTTTACAACCGGGATACCATTCAGGTTGCCCGGAGTTTATTGGGACAGCGATTGGTTCGGCAGGATGGAAAGGG
>CAZUMG010000110.1:0-5671 GCA_964621895.1 uncultured Anaerolineales bacterium
CTTTCCAGGGCCATTTTGGTTGCGCCGGCTTTTAGGTCCAGACTGGTATCCAGGGCATAGAGCTTAAAGAAATAGCGGTGTGTGCCTCCTGGAGGGCAGGGTCCTCCATAGCCGGTTTGATTCCAGCTGTTTTTCCCGTCCAGACCAACACCGCTGGCACCCTGGCGCAAACCGGGGATATCCACCGGCAGGTTATACAGCACCCAGTGCACCCAGGTACCAACCGGTGCATCCGGGTCGTCCATAATCAGGGCCAGGGTAACGGTTCCATCTGGGATGCCGAACCAATCCAGGTCGGGCGAAACGTTCTCCCCATCACAACTGAATTGAATCGGTAGGGCTTCCCCGTAGTTAAAGGCCGGGCTGGTTATACTCATCGTCATAGGAAAATCTCCTTGCTGATTTGTACTGGTGTTCTCGGGAACCCTGGCGGGCAGGGCGGTAACCGTTGGAGGGACCAGCTCGGGAGTGTCTGCCCCATCACTTGGACCAGACGAAGGTGTGCAGCCAGCCAGGACTGCCAGCAGAACAACAAAATACATCACACAGGTTAATCTATTAACCATACTGCCCTCCAGAATTGCGATGTAAAAACGTACTCCTCTTTGGCTGAAAGGAGGAATATTCACTCAACGCTGTAATAGAACCCGGGCTGGGGCACCGTCGCTTCCGTCAATCTTAAGTGGTAAACACAGCAGGGTGTAATCTCCCGGTTCCACTTGCGATAAATCCAGACCCTCAATGACTAAAACACCTGCACCCAGCAGGGTCCGGTGGGTGGGGGCAGGATCCTGAAATGGCGCCACCGAGAGGTAATCCACACCGATAACCTTGATCCCTAATTCCACCATGAAGTCTGCAGCCTGAACATCCAGGGCAATAAAATCTTCCTGGAAGTCCCGATTTCCCGCTGCCCACAGCTTTGAATTATTGGTTTTCAATAGAATCCGTTTTGTACCGGAAGGGATCCCGGCTTTGAGTAAATCTTCTTTAGTGATCGTTTCAGGACTGGAAAGCTTCACCACCAGGACCGGACCAACCATCAAATCAAGGGGGATATGCTCTACGGTCTGTCCGTTATCCAGGAAATGATCCGGCGCATCCACGTGGGTGCCGATATGGACACAGGCGGTAATCTGAGTTAGATTGGCCAGTTTTCCATCCTTGATCTGGCTGATCTTTTTCAGTTCGATCAGCGGGTCGCCTGGCCAGATAGGCAGCCTTGGGGAGATGGTCAGGGAAATATCATATAGAGTCATGGGAATTTCCTTAAGTCTTTTCCGCTCTCCGGTCGCAGATATTCAATCCGTTTTGAAAAATGGCTGGGAAGCAGATTAAAGATGTGCGGCACCGTGTTCAGGGAGCAGGTCCGGTTGGTGGCCAAATAATCCAGCCAGAAAATATTGGTGGGGATTTTAAGGGACAAGTAATCCGCAAAGACAGTTGCAGCCCGGATCAGGGGCGTGTTGATGGAAAGGGGATAACGGCGCAAGTCCATCACTTCCAGCATGCTGTAAATAATATCCTTAAAACTGAGCTGCTCAGGACCCCCGATTTCGTACAGTTCCCGCTTGGTCTTGGGGTTATCCAGCGCCCAGGTCAGGATGTTGGCTAAATCCTCGATCCACAGGGGCTGTAAAAGGGTGTCTCCCTGGTCAGGAATAGGGAAAACCAGCGGGATCGCCCGGATCAGCCGGGCTAAGGGGACCGTAAAACGGTCGTTTGGTCCGTAGACGATACCGGCCCGCAGAATCGTATAATCCAAGTCGCTTTTTCGGATGTGGTCCTCGGCGATGGCTTTGGCAGTCATCAGAGGATAAGCGGAAGCCCGGTCCGCTCCCAGATGGCTGAGAAAAAAGAACCTTTCAACACTGGCCTCCTGGCAGGCTTGCACCAGGTTTTTAGTTCCCTGGATATCCGTTTCCAGGAGGTTTCCTCTGGCACCCAGGGCTTCCTGGCTGGCCAGGTGATAGACAATGTCCACATCCACCAAGGCTGCTCGCAGGCCGCGGAGATCATTTAGACCCGCAACTGCGGCTTCAACCGGGATCCCTTTAGGGAGATCGGGGGTTTTAGGGGTGGGGTGGATCAAGACCCGGATCTGGTAATCTGTTTCCGAAAAATGGCGGGTGAGAGCTTTCCCGATAAAACCGGTCGCTCCAGTGATCAGGATTTTCTTCATCTCTGGGATTATAGCATCAGAACTTTTCACCTGGCAGAATCCCGGGATTTTCCCCAGAAATCGGGGTGAGCTGGCATAAACCTTGCATCCTAAGGAACACTCACCAACGATCTGGAAAGAGAGTTGAATTATGGAAAAACTTGGTTTTCACTACCGAATGGATACCGATCACTACTCCGATAAGGATTTGGTGCTGTGGCTGCCCCGGCTGAAGGAGTTGGGGGCTACCTGGATTGTGCTCTCTGCACCGGTTAACCGGGCTATCCCGGAGGGATTTATCGCTCCGTTGAAAGCTGAGAAAATTGAACCGGTGCTGCATTTCCGGATCACACCCCTGGCTTTGCCTTCTGTTGAAGAGTTGGCCCTGCTGTTTGAAACCTATCATAAATGGGGCGTAAAATATGTGATTTTATTTGACCGTCCCAACCAGCAGGAAAGCTGGGGATCGGAAGCCTGGGCCCAATCAGACCTCACAGAGCGTTTCCTGGATGGCTTTTTGCCCCTGGCGGAAGCTGCCGTTGCAGTTGGTTTGGTCCCCGTTTTTCCTCCCCTTGAACCGGGTGGGGATTATTGGGATACGGTCTTCCTGCGGGGTGCCCTGGACGGGATTAAACGCCGGGCATCTAAACCCCTCCAGGATCGATTGATTTTATCCGCCTATGCGGGATTTAACGGCAAACCTCTCTCCTGGGGTGCCGGAGGACCGCAGAGCTGGCCGGAGGCCCAACCCTATACCACCCCGCTCACATCCCAGGATCAACAGGGATTCCGGATCGGTGAATGGTACTTAACCCTTTCTGAAACCATCCTCGAAAAGAAATTGCCCCTGCTGATATTGGGTATTCGCGGACCTGCCCTGGAAGGGGAGGACCTGGCTGCCGCCATGTTAAAAGGGACCCGACTGATTGCCAGGCAGGCTGTTGAAGGGTTGGATCCCCTGCCCGAACAGGTCCTTGGCGGGGCAATCTTTGTTCTGACCGGGTCTGAGGGATGCTGCGCAGCGGGACACCGCTGGTACAGCCCGGATGGCAAGCCGGAACCGATTGCAGAGGCATTTTTAAGAGGAGATATTCAACCGGAAGTGAAGAGTCCGGCCAATTCATTTCAAATATCGCATTATTTGTTATTACCGAGTTTTGATTGGGGAGTGGCTGACTGGCACCTGAATGTAACCAGGTCATTTATAAAGAAACACCGCCCAACGGTGGGATTTTCTCTGGAGGAAGCAACCCAGGCCGAGCAGGTTACCGTTGTGGGAGGTGAGAACCTTTTCACTGAACAAGATCTCTCCAATCTGCGCAGCCAGGGCTGCCTGGTCCGCAGGATTGATGGAGATGGAACAAAAATTGCATCTTTATTGGCAGCACTATAACCTGGAGAGGATAGACAAATGCCCGCTATCACGGGATTTGTTTCAGAGGAGAAACCACTATGTTTAACGAGAATCTTATTGATCAGCGCTTGAAAGATTGGGAAAAAGAGCCTCCCTATATGCCGGTTATTAAGGTAATGGGTTTAGGCGGGGGAGGCAGCAATGCGGTTGACCGCATGATCGATTTTGGATTATCCGGGGTCGATTATATTATTGCCAATACGGACAGTCAGGCTATGGCTTTCAGCCAGGCTCCTGTAAAACTTCAGCTGGGCCCCCAGCTGACCCGGGGTTTAGGCGCCGGAGGTGATCCCCGGGTTGGGGAAGCGGCTGCCCTGGAGAGCAAAGGGGATATTGCCATGGCTCTTGAAGGCGCTGATATGGTCTTCTTAACAGCTGGTATGGGTGGGGGAACCGGAACCGGGTCCATCCCGGTTGCCGCCCAGGTTGCCAAGGAGATGGGCATCATCACCATTGCGGTGGTGACTAAACCTTTTGGATTTGAAGTTGGCGGCCGCCAACGCAATGCAGCCGACGGTTTATTAAAACTTCAGCCTCAAGTGAATACCCTGATCACCATCCCCAATGAACGCTTGCTGCAGACGGTCTCTGCAAAAGCCACCCTGTCTGAAGCTTTTCACCTGGCTGATGATGTCCTGCGCCAGGCCGTGCAGAGCATTGTTGAACTGATCAACGAACCCGGGTTGATCAATGTTGACTTTGCCCATATTCAACGGGTGATGGCTTTAGGCGGCGGTGCTCTGATGAGTATTGGACAGGCGTCCGGACCGGATAAAGCAGTCAATGCTGTTAAGCAGGCTCTCTACCATCCTCTCCTTGAAGATATTTCCCTGGCGAATGCCTCGGGAATCATTGTGAACTTTACCTCCAGCAGCGACCTCACCCTGATGGATATCGGCCAGGCATTAACTTACCTGCAGAGCCTGATTCCTCCAGATGCTGAGTTGATCTTTGGCACCACCCAGAATGACAGATTCCAGGGGCAGGTGCAGGTCAACTTGATTGTGACTGGTTTGGGTGCGACCACCTTTGAAGATGTATTCACATCCTTCCCCCGGGAGGAACGGGCAGCTCCTGATCCAATCATGCGCAAGATGATCAAAGAAACTCCCGCTGAGGACGAGGATGCCGCCGAGCGTTTTGAAATGGGCCGGGATCCCCTGGATGTGCCTGCCTTTATGCGCCGAAGGGCTTATGCCAATACCACTCTGGGGGGATAAGCCGGTAAGGAGAGCTGACCTTGAATGCCAAAATGATCGAAAAAATATCTGAGGAAGTTTATAAAAAGCACCCCGACTTGAAAGGGGTAAAACCAAAAATTACCCCTCGGGAAGGGGACCCGTCGACTGACACCCTGCTGGTGTACCAGAAGAAAGTTTCCGGTCCGGGAGGGAAAACCATTAACCGCATCGTACGGGCGGTAGCTGATCAGGCTGGAAAGATCAAGAAGATTTCCACATCGAAATAAGTTGGAGGCAGCGGCTATGAAAGCAGTCATGGAAAGACTAGAGTTTAATTGGTGGAATTTTCACATCTGGGTGATTGATGAATCAAAAATCATCCGGGAGCTTCTTCCCCGTATGCGAGGAATCTGGGAGCTGCGGGAGGAAGCCCTCCCGTACCTGACCTGGTCCCTGCTGGGTTTCCCGCTGGGCCTGGTGCTGGGCCTGCTGACCGTGATGGTCAAGTAAAACCTGTTCACCCGTGTAAACAAACACCGCTCGAATTATTAGAGTGGTGTTGTTTTTTAAGGGGTTTAACTCCCAGTTCATTTTTTTCTGGACCAGTGAATTGCCAGGCCTGGTATAGGGAATAAGTTGTTAAAGCAGGATCAGGCGGATGGCGGCCTGATGGTCTTAGCGGGTATTCGCCTGGGGCTGGACACTAATGGCGGTTGGCAGGTGAGCAAAGAGCAGGGGAATAAATACAGATAAAACCTGAGTGTTCATCATCCCTCTTGATGGATTACAAGCTTCAAGACTTGTATGATAGCACCGGTTTTAAAGCTGCTGGTAGGCTGCCTTCAATAAAATCCAAGCTGTCCCTGATTTGACTCCAGCCAGCCCCTTCCAGGTGCTGCGAGATGGCCTGCTGGG
>CAZUMG010000111.1:0-5669 GCA_964621895.1 uncultured Anaerolineales bacterium
CTGGAAAGAATCAACAATGTGTATGAAGCCAGGAGAGTCCGGTCAACGTAAAATCCAGATGAAAATATTTGATGCTGATTAATGACTCTGGAATTATTGTAAAAAACGATTTTTAGTTGAAGCCTATTGTAAGTTGGTAGGTAAACAGATTGATTCAACTGTGATTTGCGAATACCAGGATGCAACAAATTTTCTCTACGTGCCAGAAGTTAATTTATCATTTATTGCAAAGTGGGATTTCAGGCAGAAGCTAATCTACAGAGTTGTTTTAGGATAGCCAGGGTTTCCTGTTTTCCCCCGGAACCTAGTTCACTGCCAGGCCCGACGCAAGACGGACAACCATCCAGGCAGGCACAATGACTGACCAGGTCGTGAGATTTTTCAATTAACTCAGTTGCCCGCTGATACAAAGATTTACTGAAGCCTATCCCGGAAGGAATATATTCATAAAGCAGAGCAACCGGACGGGAGTCACCCAGAGGGGACTCAACATCAGCGTACATACCAAGATCGCCGGGATCGCACATCAGCAATAAAGGGGCTAAACTGTGCAGAACATATCCTAAACCTCGGATACCGCTGTTTACCCGAACTACAGATTCAGCCCGAAGATGGCAGCGGGGACAAAGACTTACCAAATTGGTCAGTTGATTGGCCTCCCGGTATGTTTGAAAACTGCGTATAGGCATTTTATGATGAACATGAAGTGAGGTAAAATCGTTTTTATTACCGCAAATCTGGCAAGTAAATTCGTCGCGCGTCAGCACTTTTTTCCTAATTTCTTCCCAATCTGGACCATAGTCATTAGGGCTGCTGGTCCACAGGCCAGCGATTTTTAAAGTGTATTCGGTTTCCTCCGATAGTGTGATCCAGAAGCCAATAGTCTGCAACGTAATTGCTGGAAGATCAAGGGGTTCGTGTCCAAGGATTTCGTATTTCAGCCAATTGACCTTTTTAAAACCGGTAACTTGCGACCTCACGGTGATCTCTCCAAGGAATTTAGAAGCTCCAGGAAGTTGATCTGTCTGAAGGATCTTATTAACTGAAAATGATGTTTGGCGTTCAGGCTCTGTGTAGTAATCTCTCGACGCTGGGGCTAAAGTGGCGCAATTATCAGTAAAATCAAGATCTTTCACCAGATATGTTTCTCCTTCGTGAAGGTAGATCGCTCCAGGATGGACCATCCAATAAGAACTATCGCGATCAATTTGTCCGAGGGTAAGTATCTTACCTGGGGAACTCTCTGTACGGAGACTGATCTTCTCTAACGATGTTGTTCGCAGAGAAATTGATGCGGCAGGATATATCTCTGACATCCAGAAATATTTGGCGTTAGAGAAATAGATTTGGCCAGATTTTCTTAATAGCTCAAGAAGGTCCTGGGTTTGTGCAATTGAGAAATTTCCAAAGCGGCTATTATCTGAAAAGGGAAGTTCGTATAAGGCGCATTGGAGATGTGTCAGAACGATTAATAGATTATCAGGATCAATTAAAGCAAATTCCGGATTGGTAGAAAACAAATATTCAGGGTGGAGAGCCAAATATTGATCAAGAGGATTTGAGGAAGTAACCAGGATGGACACAGAAGAATTTTTTGTGCGGCCAGACCTGCCGGCTTGCTGGAGAGTGCCGGCGATGGTACCTGGGTAACCAGCCAGGATAGCAGCGTCTAAACCACCAATATCCACGCCCAGTTCAAGGGCTGAAGTGGCCGTGACGGCCAGGACATCTCCTGATCTCAGGCCAGCTTCAATTTCTCTCCTACGTGACGGTAGATAGCCGCTGCGATAAGAACGAAAAGATTTACCTGATCGAGGGAATTTCTCCTGCAGTTTTGTCAACATGAATTCAACCGATTTCCTGGACCGGCCAAATAAAATAGTTTGGAAATGGTCTTTGATTAAATCAGCAGCTAGGCGGACACTCTCATTTTGCATGCTCGCCCTGAGGCCAATTTTATGATCGATAACAGGTGGATTAAAAATAATAAAATGCTTTTCTCCCCGGGCAGAATAATCATCATTAATGAGAATTAAGTCTTCAGCTATCAATGCTCGAGCAAAATCCAAAGGATTGCCGATAGTTGCTGAAGCAAGAATAAACTGGGGAGATGCTCCATAGTGAGCGGCAATTCGTTTGATTCTTCGGATTACATTGGCAACGTGAGATCCAAAGACGCCTCTGTAGATGTGAATTTCATCCAAGACAATATATTTTAAATTTGAAAAGAAATCATCCCATTGAATATGATAAGGCAGGATACCCAGGTGAAGCATGTCAGGATTGCTTACAATGATTTTTGCTTTCTGGCGGATGGACCGACGTTCAATTTGAGGGGTATCCCCGTCGTAAGCGAAAGCGATGGATTTGATTAAGGTGTTTAAACCGGTTAACTGATCATGCGCAAGAGATTTAGTCGGGTAAAGAAATAACGCCCTTGAAAAGTCGTTTTTTAGTATGTTGTGAAGGATTGGTAAGCTGTAAGCAAGAGTTTTTCCGGAAGAAGTGCCAGTTACCAAGACGATATTCTTACCTGACTGAATTTCATCCCAGGCATTTTTTTGGTGAGCGTATAATGCGTTAATTCCGGTATTTTTTATTTGATCTTTCAAACTAGAGTCGAGCTCGGGTGGAAAATCTTCATACCTGGGAGTGCGTTCCGGGATGATCCTCCAGGCTGATATATTTGCCATAATTGAAGGGTCTGATTTCCAACCGTTAAGATGTGATTTGATCGACATGATTTATCCCATCTGTACTTTGTTAATCCGGAAATCTGTCAAAATCTAAAAAGTCAATGGACCAAACAATAATTTGTCTGCCTGATGAAAAAAAATAAAAACAGAGGATACGGCGAGCACTAAAACTGGTTGATTATTTTATTGATGGTCATGCATAAACTGCCTTGAGAGCCAGTAATTATGAAGATAAGAGGGATAGAGATCCGTACTCTTGAGCCAAATCCTGGCGAAACTGTTGGGTGTATAACCGGTAATACAGACCCTTACGTTTTAATAATTCTTGATGAGAACCCATTTCGGCGATGGAGCCTTTATTTATATACAAGATGCGATCGGCTTGTTTGATTGTTGATAAACGATGAGCGATGATAAAACTGGTTCGATTTGTCATTAAGTGTTCCATTCCACGTTGGATTAATGTTTCCGTTAAGGTATCAACAGAACTGGTTGCTTCATCCATAATAAAAATATCAGGTTTTCTCAGCACAGCCCTGGCAAGACTGATCAGTTGTTTTTGTCCTACTGATAGTAAATTTCCCCCTTCGCCTACTTCTTCCTGATATCCTTTCTCCAGGGTGGAGATAAAGTCATGAGCTCCAGCAAGTTTTGCTGCATTGATTATTTCTTCTCGAGACGCTGTTAAATCCCCATAACGGATATTTTCCTCAATTGTGCCTGAAAAAAGATGGGGAGTCTGCAGCACTATTCCGATTCTGGACTGGATAGAGTCAAGGGTAAGATTGGTATAGTCTTGATTGTTGATTAAGATTTTTCCTTTCTGAGGTTCAAAAAAACGGCAAAGAAGATTTACAATCGTTGATTTCCCTCCCCCAGTTGGACCAACCAAAGCGATTGTTTCCCCTCTGGAAATATTCAGGGAAAAATCTTTCAGAACAGCCTCATCATCATCGTAATGAAAACTAACCTTCTCAAACTTGATATCGCCTTGCAGTGTAACAACTGAGACCGCATCGGGCAGATTAACAATTTCAGGAGGGGAGTCCAGCAGAGAAAAAATTCTCTCACCGGAAGCAATCGACCGCTGCATTTCCGCATAAACTCTGGCGAGGTCCTGAATTGGCCAGATCATGAAGTTGATGTACGAAATAAAGGCTTGAATTCCACCTATGCTGATTCCGCCTATTTCTGCCTGCAATCCACCAAACCAGATCACACCGCCAAGGGCAAAAGCGCTGATAATCAACACAATTGGTAGAAATAGGGCGGACAACCAGGCTGCCCTGAAACCAGCTTTATACATGTCCTCCGTTAATTCACTGAACTCAACCATGTTCTGAGATTCGCGGTTAAATGCTTTCGCGACCCGGATACCGGTGATGTTTTCATTATACGAACCTGTGATTTTAGAGTTTATTTTCCTTACCTTGCGGTATTCAACAATAATCTTCTTTTTAAATTGAGTAGCCACTCCGACCAATATTGGAATAATCGTAAAAACGATCAATCCAAGGCGCCAATTAATCGTCATCATGAAATAGGTCGCGGTGATGATATTTATAATTGCCCAAGTCATATCTAGAAATCCCCAGGTTACCAACTGGGCGACTCGCTCTGAGTCAGAAGATACCCGGGACATTAACCAACCCACCGGTGTTTTGTTATAATAGGAAAGAGATAATTGCTGGAGATGAGCAAACATTTTTTTTCTTAAATCGTACTGGATACGTTCACCCAGAATCCCAGAAATGCTGATAAGTCCAAAAACAGAAATTGCTTGAATCCCAATTAAAGATCCATAACGGATCAGAATATTTTTTAAGACTATAAAGTCATGGCCGACAATCCCTTCATCAATTATGCGTTTGCTTAAAATAGTGAAATAGGAATCCAAGAAGGAAACAATTGTGATACAGAGTAGAAAGACAATTACCCAGGATCTGTAAGGTTTAATTTGTTGTAAGATTCTGAAGACGGTTTGACCGGAAAATGATCCAGTAAATTCCTCTTCTTCAAAGTGGTGTGTCTCAGTCATGGAAATCGCTCGTTATGTTAAACCAAGTTCTTTGTCTACTACAGAATCGATTTTTGTCTGAATATCAAAAATCTCTTTATACGTCCCGGTCTGGCTGATAAGCTCCTTATGCGTGCCTTGTTGAATAATTTGACCATGCTCCAGAACGATAATTAAATCAGATTGCATTAGGCTTTGTATGCGGTGGGCAATTATGAAGGTAGTCCTACCCTCCATTAAACGATTTAACGCCTGGTGGATCAATGCTTCTGTCTCCATATCGACTGAGGAGGTAGCATCGTCCAGGATAAGGATTTTAGGATTTTTAAGGACAGTTCGAGCAATAGCAACTCGTTGTTTTTGACCACCGGAGAGCGTAACCCCTTTCTCGCCAACCAGGGTATCGTAACCTTGTGAAAAGCCAAGGATAACTTCATGGATTGCAGCTGCCCGACTGGCTTCTATCAACTCGCTCTCGCTCACAGGTCTGCTCACCCCGTAAGTTATGTTTTCCCTAATTGAACGGCTGAATAAAAATGGTTCTTGTTCAACAACCCCGATTTGCTGCCTGAGGAAAGACCTGGGATAGGATTTGAGGTCGATTCCATCCAGGGTTAATAACCCGGAGGTATAGTCATAAAACCTTGGCAGCAAATTCACCAGGGTGGATTTGCCTGATCCAGGTCCACCCAGGAGAGCGATCATTTGACCGGGTTTGCAGTTGAAGCTGATCTTATCCAGAGTAATGGGGTGGTCTTCATACGCAAAAGAAACCTGGTCAAAGTTGAAGCCTCCTGCGAGTGTATTGGTTTTGGGAATATAATCGCCGGCATCCAAAGACTCAGTCGGGACTTTGATCACTTTGAGGATCCGTTCGTAGGAGACCAAACCAGATGACATTTGGACAATTAATCTTCCAAGGTTGCGGATTGGCCAGATAATCCAGATGATCATCC
>CAZUMG010000112.1:0-1458 GCA_964621895.1 uncultured Anaerolineales bacterium
ATCGGCGGGATTCATATGATGACCTCAAGAGCTCTGAGAGGATCCTCAATGCCAGTGGATGGTGTTGTCTATATAACTGTTCTAACCCTGGTGATCTTGTTGATTTTCCGCCTGCCCAAAGTGCGGGATATGGGACTTTACCAGACAGAAACCAAAGATGACCTCTCTGTAGCAGGCGGACTGACCGCCATCGTATCTGGAATATTAGCTTGCAGCGTTCATCTGTGGGCAGGCCCAACCCACATCATCGCCGGGGTCAACTACGCAGATGCTTTCCACAACACCATGATGTTTAGCGGGGCTGGCCTTCTGCTGACCGGGATTGGTTTGATCACAAGAGCGGTGCTCTTTCAGCCAGAACATCGAGCCATGAAACAAGCATCCTGATGGGTATCTGCAGGATAGTACGAATCCCTGCCCGCTTTCCGGTGAAGAAGCGGTCAGCAGTCTTCCCTTGAACGAAATCAATAATCAAATTATATAAAAAAGGATGTTTTTCCTGCTGAGCTAAAGCATCCGATGATGTTAATTCTTGGTTAATATCTATATTCATTAGACAATTTTGGGGTATAGTAGTATTCTAGATTATTCGTTTCACTTTGGAGATACTGATGAATAACCATATTATCCGCTGGGTTTTTATCCTTGGGCTAATTATCACTATAACTGCCTGTACTGCAGCAAATGAAACCCCATCATCCGCCAACACTGCGGTGGTCAGTGCGACTGACCAGGGTGCAATTGACCCCGTCACCTTGTTTGCTAATAATTGTGCCAGATGCCACGGTGCTGACAGATCCGGCAAGGCAGGCCCTGCCCTACTGCCAACCCGCCTCAATAAAGATGCCTCTCAATATGCCCATACCATCACCAATGGATCTGGGGGTATGCCTGCCTTCGGGAATCGCCTTTCTGCTGAAGAAATCAATGCGCTGGCAGACTGGATCCTTACCCCGCCAAAATAAAAACAATAACTAAAGCGATATAAAAGCGTTAATAATAAGAGACATCCAAAAACATTCAGTGAAGGAGAATCACATGACAGAAGAAATTACCAAAACCCCACCGAGCGATCAGGAAGTTACCAGTGACGATAAACTTTGGGCTATGTTGAGCTGGATACCCTGGGTTGGTTGGATCCTGGCAATCATTGCCCTCCTGATGGAACCCCAGAAAGATCGAACTTTTGTCCGCTTCCACGCGGTCCAGGCCATCGGTGCCAATATCATCATCGGCGTCGTCAGTCTGGTGCTTGGCATCACGGTCATCTTGGCTTGTGTATCACCTTTCCTGGGTTTGGTAACCATTTATCCGGCTATCAAAGCATACCAGGGTGAATGGCTGGAACTGCCCTGGCTGACCCAGTTCTGCAAAGGTCAGGGCTGGATCTAGGTAAGAGATCATTACCTATAATCAAAGATCCCGGGGTTTTAGAATTCCGGGATCTTTTTTATTTGT
>CAZUMG010000112.1:1558-5578 GCA_964621895.1 uncultured Anaerolineales bacterium
TTACCTATAATCAAAGATCCCGGGGTTTTAGAATTCCGGGATCTTTTTTATTTGTTTTTTTTATTTGTGCGGGCTACTCAAGGACAAATTCTTGGTCACCAAACCGGATAGCATCTCCCTGCCTGAGATGATAGCTGGAGTTGGGTGTCAGTTGAGAGTTGTTGATGAAAGATCCGTTTTTACTTCTCAAATCGATCAGGGTCAGGGCATTGCCCTCCAGGCGAATCAGGGCATGCGTCCGGGAACATTTTTTACTATCAAGCTGGATATCTGATTCTGTACTCCGTCCTGCGATGGTGATCTCTTTGTTTATTTCTATGACCATGCCATTCTTATGTACCAGGCGCCATCCAGTTTTCTTGTCGGGAAGCTGTTTGCGTTGCTCTTCCTCTCTTTCTGGAAGCGAGGAAGTGAACGCCAGGCCAATTCCCCTGACGATAATCTCTTCAGGGTTATCAGGAAATACTATCTTTCCTTTTCCAAAACGGTCATAAATACCATTTAAAATACCCGGCAGCAGCACTCCTCCACCCAGCAGAATAACCCTGCCGATCTCATCCTCGTTAATTTCCATGGTCCTGAAACCCCTGGTCAAAACATCCTGAAAGGCGTTATCAAGGGGTTGATTCATGCGGGAGAATTCACTCAGCGGCAGGATGATGTTTTTTCGAAAAATCTGGTTGTTTTTCATCACCAGGGTTACCGACTGTTGTCCCAGTGATTCATCAACTGTTTCCTCTCCGCCAATTAATTGACGGCTGAGAGATTCCTTAAATAGCTGCCCCCAGATTCGGAGGGCCATAAAGGCAGAGGTGTCTGCAGATAATTCTTTAGGAGGAATTTCTAAGTCCCTGGAAAGATGCTGAGCCAATAAGGCATCATACAGACCTCCCCCAAAAGGTTCTTCATAGCGATTGAGGGCAATCAATGTGCTTGTATTGGCGTTGAATTTCCTGGCATACATGGTTGTGGTGCTCCCGCCGATATCAAGAATCAGGTTAATCTCTTCAGAATGGAACTTTTCCAGAAGAAATTGATCGCGGAGTCCAAGGAACACACCTTCTGATTCAGGAACAAAATGGACCTGGTCAGCGATTTCCGGGGGGAAGCATTCCAGAATGACATGGTAAAAATCTTCAAAAACCTTACCTTGATAATCTGTGCGCCAGCGATCAGGATAGGCCACAGAAAAGTGAATATGTTCATCAAAGGGCTCGGAGTTATATTTTTCATTCCGAATTTGATTAATAAGGGTTTTTAATAACAGCCGAGTGAAAAGCAGGGCTTCAAAATGACTATAACGCTGTTGGTGCGGGGAGGGATCCTTGAGCAGATGGGATCCAATTGAAGGTTTGAAGAATTCTCTCACCCGATTACGGGCCTGGCTGTCAGCTAAATATCCCAGCGCTGTTTCGCCAATTGCCTCAACATCTGTGCCGTCCGGTGTTAAGGTCAAGACTGCGGGCAGTTTTCGATCGGAAAAATTTGCCAGTGGTGATGATAACGGGCTGGTGACATGTTGAGCCCGCTCCCCATCGTAATGGTATTCCATGCGGTATAAGCGCCAGTTCACTGTTCCGCAATCCAACGCATATAGAGTGATTTTTTTATCCTGGGTCATCGAAGTTTGACAGCATTCCTGCTAATGAATAATAATCTGTCTTTGAATTATATACGCTAATTTAGCATTCTCCCATCTAAACCCTTCGTGGAAGGTGCTAGATTGTAAATTATACTGATATGTCCTGTATAATAGTTTAAGAACAAGACACGTTGATATACTTAACAAAAGTATATCTTAAACAACATAAATGAATAATCAAACCCTGGATCCTCAACGCCAAGAGCTCGCCAAGGAGTATGCCAGAATCGGGCGTCGTTTCCTGATCCTGGACCTGCTGCTAGGAACAGTACTGCTCCTGGCATGGCTGCTGCTGGGCTGGTCAGCTCAGCTGAGGAACTGGATCACCAGCTGGACTCAAAATCCCTGGGTTGCTATTTTAACTTTCGGAGCGATTTTTGCAGCTGTTTTCACTATCCTGGATCTGCCATTATCTTTTTACACAGGATATGTCCTTCCCCACCGCTACCAGCAATCTAACCAGGATGCTAAAGGATGGTGGGGGGATTTTTTCAAGAACACCCTGGTCTCGTCTGTAATCGGCGCTCTCCTGTTAGAAATCATCTACCTGGTGCTGCGAACAGACCCAGAATATTGGTGGTTGTGGGCAGCTGGTTTTTTACTTCTCTTTAATGTGCTTTTAGCCAATCTGGCGCCAGTCCTCTTGTTTCCAATATTTTATCGATTTACACCACTCGACCAGGATTATCAGAATCTACAGGACAGCCTGGTCACCCTGGCGAATCAAGCAGGCATTGAGGTGATGGGAGTCTACGCATTTGATATGAGTCGGAGGACCAAGGCGGCCAACGCCGCATTGACAGGGTTAGGGAATACCCGCCGTATAATCCTCGGGGATACTCTGCTGAAAGAGTTTTCCCTGGATGAAATCGAAACTGTCCTGGCTCATGAAATCGGACATCAAAATAATCATGATATTGCCCTGGGGATGGCTTTCCAAACAATACTTACCCTGGGCGGACTCTACTTGACTTCGCTTGGCCTCGCCTGGGGTATAGCCCACTTTGGATTTATTTCCGCAGCTGATATTGCTACCCTGCCCCTATTTGGATTGTCCCTGGGAGCATTCGGGCTACTTACCATGCCGCTTAATAACGCGTTCAGCCGCTGGCGGGAAGTGCTAGCGGATCAGTTTGCCCTGCAATTAACCGGAAATGGGGCAACGTTTGCCTCTGCCCTGACCCGGCTCAGCAACCAGAACCTTGCCGATGCTGATCCTGAACCCTGGGTGGAGTTTTTACTTCACTCTCATCCCGCTTTACATAAAAGGATCCAGCGAGCGCTTGCCTATCGTGGAGGGGGGTAATTAAATCAGATGCTGAAAGATCCTATCCCGCTCTACCCACCTGGGGAGAAATCTTATGATTGTACACCATTTAAACTGTGGTTCTTTAAAAGCAGCCCTTGTCCACGTAGAAACCATTGTATATTGTTTGCTGGTCGAAACCAGCCAGGGACTGGTTTTAATTGATACTGGTTTTGGAACCAGGGATTATACGAACCCCACCCTTAAAATGCGGTTTTCCCTTCATTACATGGGTGTGCCGCGATCAAGGGAGGAAACCGCCCTCTACCAGGTGCAAAAATTGGGTTATAAGAGTACGGATGTGAAACACATTATTCAAACGCATCTTCATGTAGACCACACTGGCGGCCTGGCAGATTTTCCCTGGGCAGAGATTCACGTTTACAAAGGAGAATACCAGGCAATCCAGCATCCCAAAGGGATCATGGAGTATGCCTATGTACAAGCTCACTGGGCCCATGGACCCAAATGGATTATTCATGAATTAACCGGTGAGGATTGGTATGGATTTTCAGCCCTGCCCATTCTAGAAACCCCTGAAGCGAATTTCCTTTTTTTGCCGCTGCCAGGTCACACCCGGGGGCACTGCGGGGTCGCAATCGGCAAGCCGGGAAACTGGCTGCTCCACTGTGGAGATGCTGCGTCCCCCTTCCATCAAGGAACTGACTTACACAATCGGGGAGCTTCAGCCCATCAATTACAATTTATTTCTGATAAACTCGCCAACCGAATCCTGGGAAATCATGTCCTCAGGTTACGAGCCCTGCTTAAAGAACACGGCGCTGAAGTCCGGGCTGTTAGCGCCCATGACAAGTATAGTTTTCAGGAATATAATACAAACAGCTCAATCCCTTAAAGCTAGTGAACGATCAGTTACAGGAGCGTACGATGGTCTTAAAAAAAGGAACAAAAGCACCAGATTTCGGGCTGCCTGATGAGAGCGGGAAGATCCGGCATTTAGTAGATTACCGAGGCTCATATGTGGTACTGTATTTTTATCCCAAGGATGACACGCCGGGATGCACAACCGAAGCCTGCAATTTCAGGGATGATTACAGTCAATATCAGGCTG
>CAZUMG010000113.1:0-1835 GCA_964621895.1 uncultured Anaerolineales bacterium
TCAGGGTTAACCAGCGGCGCATTCTGTGGAAATCAGCGCAGAAGGTCAGGAATACAGGAGCATCGATAACCACACTCTGCTCCATGTGGGCATGAAGAAGTTTTTCCCGCATCTGGGAATCCCTGGAAACAATCATGGAATAGCTTTGCATATTACCCGATGATGAAGTTCGTATGCCAGCCTCCAGGACTTCATGGAGGATATTTTCTGGGATTGGATCAGGTTTATATTTCCTAATAGAGCGGTGTTTATATATTTGAGCAATTACAGTCATTATATTCTCCAGGGTATCAGCCAATGCTTATGGGCAAGTATACAATATTTTCTCTTGATTCCCATTAACTGGGGAATTGGTTTTTCTAACCCATCCCTGGTGTATACTGGGTAGCATTATCTAGACTCATCACAAAATGATGATGAAATCGAAATCGATCAAAGCAAATTTGCTCTTACTGCTGACCGCGGTAATCTGGGGAGGGGGATTTGTTGCCCAGCGGTTGGGTATGCAGCAAATCGGTCCTTACTTGTTTAATGGCCTTCGTTTTTCAATCGGAGCTGTGACCCTTGTTCCAGTGATGATCCTCAGAAAGAAGGATTATTCAAAATCTACAGTAGGAATAAAACAAATCCTGTTAATCGGCTGCGGAGCTGGATTGTTTTTGTTTTTCGGGGCTACCTTCCAGCAGCTGGGTCTGGTTTATACATCTGCTGGGAAAGCAGGATTTATTACAGGATTGTATGTGATTCTGGTTCCCCTTCTAGGAATGATCTGGGGAGATCAGGCCCCGCTGAACATCTGGCTGGGGGCGATATCTGCTGTAGTCGGTTTATATTTTCTCAGCGCAACCACGGGATGGAAGATTGCTCAAGGGGATGCTTTGGTGTTAATCGGTGCAGTTTTCTGGGCCCTTCATGTCCAGTTTATAGCCCGATTTTCGCCAAAAGTTGACCCTGTCCAGCTTTCCTTTGTCCAGGCAGTATTCACATCGTTGCTTAGTTTTGCCATGGGGTTTTTCCGGGAAGATTTTGTTTTCCATAATGCCCTGCAGGTGTTATGGCCCATTCTGTATGGCGGGGTGATCTCCATAGGGATTGCTTATACATTCCAGGTAATTGCTCAGCGGGATGCCAAACCTACCCATGCCGCCATCATACTCAGCCTGGAGGCAGTTTTCGCAGTCTTTTGGGGATGGCTTTTGCTGGATGAAATCTTGACTCTTCGGGCACTGCTGGGATCGGTATTAATGTTGGCTGGCATGCTGATTTCCCAAATCCATCCTAAAAAAAGATTCATATCCAGATCATGCTGACTTGGCTATCTAGAATGAGTTTTCCAGCTGGATGAATCAGGATTCGACGTACGAGTTCTCTCCGTAAACCGCGGGCACCCATTTTTGGCTGGTAATGGGAGGACGTTTATATCCGGGATCCTGCTGGCGGGGAGGCAGCTCGACAGGACCTGGAGTAAGATCTTTATATTCCATTAAACTAAGCAGATGATGGATACAATTTAACCGGGCGTGGCGCTTGCTGTTTGCGTCAACTACGTACCAGGGAGCTTTCTCTGTATCCGTGTACATAAACATGGCATCTTTTGCCCGGGAATATTCCACCCATCTGGAGCGAGATTCCAAATCCATCGGGCTCAGTTTCCAGCGCCGGGTTGGGTCGGTATTGCGAACCTTAAAACGGCGCTCCTGCTCCTCATCGCTGACAGAAAACCAATATTTAATCAGGATGATGCCCGATCTGACCAGCATGCGTTCAAATTCAGGGCAGGTGCGCATAAAATCCCTATATTCATCATCGCTGCAAAAACCCATCACCCGTTCTAC
>CAZUMG010000113.1:1935-4213 GCA_964621895.1 uncultured Anaerolineales bacterium
GAAGTGTATTCTAAAGGTGCTAGCTCTTCTGACATAATAAGCTCCCTTTTAACCAGGGTTCTTTGGTCTGGGATTCCGGTCTCTAGGATCTGGTTGATAGGATAACTATATCCAAATCAGTTCAGCTCGTCAACTAGTAAAGCCAAGTATATATAATTGGGGATAGATAGTATGGCATTAATAAGCGAAACCTGGTCTGGGTTATTAAAAAAAATTGAGCCACCGATGGGAGTCGAACCCATAACCTATCGCTTACGAAGCGATTGCTCTACCTTTGAGCTACGGTGGCTAAAAACAGCTGGTTGACGGCTGAAATTATACCAGCTATCATACGGGGATGAGAAGGGACGGAATGGTCGGCAGCCGGTTTCCGCCCTGGTTCTAGTCTTGGGAGGCTACATTGCGGATTGCAATACTTTCTTACCATACCTGCCCTTTAGCTACTCTCGGTGGAAAAGATGCTGGGGGTATGAATGTTTATGTGCGCGACTTGGCCCTGTTCCTGGGGCGGGAAGGAATCCATCTGGATGTGTTCACCAGATCCCAGGACGAACATGTTCCCCATGTTCTGCACGATTTAGGTTTTGGCAACCGGGTTGCGCATATCCCGTCCGGACCTGAATATCCTCTGCCCAAGCAGGAACTTACCTGCTTTATCCCTGAGTTTGTAGATCAGATCCTTGATTTTGCCAGCGCCAAGAATCTTAACTATGATTTAATCCACAGTCATTATTGGATGTCTGGCTTGGCCGCTATCAAACTGGCGGAAACCTGGCAGGTGCCGATCATCCAGATGTTCCACACCCTCGGCAAGTTAAAACAGCTTGTCGCCCAAAATACCGAGGAAGCAGAAGGTGATTACCGGATCAATGGGGAAAAGCGGGTTATCTCAAAGGTTGATAAGATCATTGCTTCAACATCAACTGAAAAAACCCAATTAGAAACCCTTTATGGGGCGGATCCTTCCAGGATTGCGATTATTCCCCCGGGAGTTGATTTAAGCCATTTTTATCCTATCCCTCCAGATGAGGCTAAAGAATTCATCGGAGCGCCTCTTGAAAAACGCATGCTATTATTTGTGGGCAGAATTGAACCTCTTAAAGGAATTAAAACTCTTCTCCGGGCGATCAGCGATCTGAGTAATAATGGGCAAGCGGAAGACAATCTTTGTTTGGCTGTGATCGGTGGAGAACTTATGGATGTTGACGGCAGGGAATCGGAAGAGATGAAAATATTGCACCAGCTCCGGGATGAATATGGGCTGCAGGATCTGGTAACTTTTTTAGGGAAAAGGAGCCAGGATTCGCTGCCCTATTATTATTCCGCAGCCGAAATGGTGATCATGCCTTCCCATTATGAATCCTTTGGCATGGTTGCTTTGGAATCCATGGCATGTGGAACTCCAGTAATTGCCTCGCTGGTGGGTGGGTTGATCCACCTGGTAGAGGATGGTGTCACTGGTTATCATGTTCCTGTGGATGATCATCTAGCACTCAGCCAAAGGATTTCCAGTTTGCTTAAGGATAAAGCTCTCCGGTATCGGATGGGACATGATGCTTTTGCGTTTGCAAAAAAATACAGTTGGGTGAATATCTCATCAGAGATCATTAAAATTTACCAGGAATTGGTGCCCAGGGATCATTGGGAAAGTTAATTCTGAGAAGTTCTTTTTGATACGAGCCCATATCTAATCGCGAGTAAAGCGGCCTGGGTTCGATCGGAAACCCCGAGTTTTTTAAGCAATACACTGGTGTAATTTCTAACGGTTCCCTCTGCCAAAAATAATTTATCCGCAATTTCTGTATTGCTAAGACCCTGCGAAAGTAAGGTCAGGATATCGAGTTCCCGTTCTGTAAAGGTATAGTGGGAGGGGGGTTGGGAGCTGCCGAAATTGTCCGCGTATTCTGAGAGCAATTTTCCCGCAACCTGGGGGTCAATGAAGGTTTTACCCTCGAGGGTTCCTTTGATCGATTTGATCAATTCTGCCGGAGGGGTATCCTTTAAGAGATAACCTGCCGCGCCGCTGCGTATTGCATCAAATATCCATTCATCATCATCGTAGGTTGTTAATACCAGTACATAAATCCCCGGGTATATTTCCTTTACCTTCCTGGTTGTTAATACCCCATTCATTCCCGGCATTTTTAAATCCATTAATATCAGATCAGGGCGAAGTGTTGGGATCATATCAAGCACTTCAGTTCCATCATAGGCTGTCCCAACGACTTGAAGTTCTGGATCTGCATTGAGGATTGTCTGTAATCCTTCACAGACAATC
>CAZUMG010000113.1:4313-5557 GCA_964621895.1 uncultured Anaerolineales bacterium
CCCGTTCAGCCCGGGCATGTTTGACGATGTTTTCCAGTGATTCTTGAGCAATGCGGTAATAACATTGCTCGATCTGGCTCGAGATTTCCGGTATAACATCCGGGATGGTAACCTGGATGCGAAATTGGCCGCGTAAACAGGCTTGTTCGGCAAGATTCTCAAGGGCGAGATTAAGTCCCAGATCATCCACTTGTTTTACTCTGAGATCTCTTAAAGCCCGGCGGGTATCCATTAAACCCGTTCTGGTATTTTCCAAGGCGTGATCCAGACGGGAGGTAATCTGGGGATAATCTTCTCCCAGCAGGATTTTAATTGCTTCCAGGTTTACCGTTAGGCCGCTCAGGGTATGGGCCAGTGTGTCATGAAGATCCCGTGCCAGGCGGTTGCGTTCCCGGCTGGTGGCTAATTTCTCTAATGTGTTGGCATGCTCCCTGAGCTTCAGATTGGCTTCCAGTAGTTTTCTTTGCTGCTCTCTCTGGGTGTTGATTAACCGGGTGATGATATGACCAATGGTGCCAAATGCAAAAGCACGAATCAGGGGAACACCCAGGATCGGGAGGGTCTCAAAATTAACAGTTTCAACCCGGGAGAACAGAATAGCCAGCTCGATGATACCCGTAAAAATGATAAATCCCAGCACGACTCTAAACTTGTATTGCCAGGCGATCAGAACCAGGGGAACGATCAGGATGGGGAATAAAAGCCAGCTTCTGGTGATGGTGATTTGAGCGGATTCCTGCGGGCTGGCCAGGTAAATCAAATTGCTGAAGAGAGGGACTATTGTTGCTGCGATTAACGCCAGGGGTAGATAGTATTTATCAAGCTTTTTTTCAAGCCAGGACCAGGATAAATATCCAAACAGCATCCCGTTGATTCCGAGATTTACGTAGGACTGAATTTGTGACAGGTTGACCATCTGCCCGGTTTGCAGCGCTGTGAAAAAGGACAGGGCTGCAAAATAGGCCATAGCAATCCCGGTAAAATACCGGAATGTTTGTACTACCTCTGATCTTTTTCTCCGTTCCGCCATATCGTCATCATAACATAACTCCCCATGGCGAAAAATTTATTTGTTTGGGGGAGTTTACAATAATCCTTACCTGCAGCAGACACGCGCTGACGGGATAGGCTTTGCTATTAAAAAACTTTAGGCTGGTAACTGAAGATTCAGGATTTAAATTTTACCCCCGCCGCTTTTCCTGCCGCCCAGCCGGTTGAGAAAGCGGCTTGCAGGTTAAAGCCGC
>CAZUMG010000114.1:0-2112 GCA_964621895.1 uncultured Anaerolineales bacterium
CGGCTGACCCGGCTGTTAGCTCCCCTGGTCAGATCGATCCATGCCTTTGATTTGTCGCCCCATATGCTTGAGGTCGCGGCAGCCGAGTTGAAGGGTGAAGGTGTAAAGAACTGGCAGGTCACTGCTGCCGACCATCGCTGGATACCTCGAGATGCTAACTCCGCCGATTTGATTGTCTCCGGATGGAGCATCTGCTACCTGGTCGTCTGGGAAAGTGAAAACTGGCGGGAATCTCTGGATGCTGCCCTGGCAGAGATGAAACGCCTGCTCCGGGTTGGCGGTAAAATAATCATCATTGAAACCCTGGGCACTGGCACCGAAAAGCCAGAAGCGCTTGATAAAATGAAAAACTACTTTAAATACCTTAAAAGGGCAGGTTTTCAGCGTTCTTGGATCCGGACCGATTATCAATTTAATACCTATCAAGAGGCAGTTGAGCTGACCAGATTCTTTTTCGGGGAGGAAATGCTGGATAAAATCGGTCCGGATAAAAAGCCCCGGCTGCCGGAATGTACGGGGATTTGGTGGATCACTGCAACCTGACACCCGGAGGACTTGAGGTTTATATCGCTGGGCTGTTTCGATAAATAAGTTCAATATTGATGCATGATTGAATGAGGACCCAAATGGAATCAATTGATCGCCATCAATCAGAAATACTTCAAAACCAGAAGTTATTAAGGGATAAGCCGGTCCTGGGGAAAATCTATCATGATTTTCACCTGAAAATATCCACACTCCTGCCCGATAATGTTCAGGGATTGATTGTTGAGATAGGATCAGGCGCTGCAGATATCACTGAAGTGATCCCGCTATGTTTGCGGACCGATTTGTTTCCTAATTCTTGGATTGATCAAGTGGAAAATGCCTATGCATTATCATTTTCTGATCAAAGTGTCGCCGGAATTATCTTATTTGATGTTTTTCATCATCTGCGTTACCCGGGTACTGCTTTGGAGGATTTTTATCGGGCTCTTAAACCAGGAGGTAGATTAATCATATTTGATCCAGGGATGAGTTTTCTGGGTAGGGTGGTATTTGGATTACTTCACCCGGAACCCCTGGGAATAAATGATCCGATCACCTGGTTTGCGCCGGAAGAATGGAAGCCGGAAATGATTGATTATTATGCCGCCCAGGCCAACGCTGATCGAATATTCCTCAAGGGAGAGGTAAATATTACAGACTATCATTGGCGTGTGATAAAAAAGGAACAGATCGCCGCTGTGTCCTACATTGCATCGGGTGGCTATTCAAAACCACAGCTATTTCCCGATTTTTTATATCCATTGATGCGCAGGGTAGATAACTTTTGTTCCTTATTTCCCCGCTTGTTTACTACCCGAATATTGGTCGTCTTAGAAAAGCCCCTTAAATAAGGAATCCAATATCCAAGAGACTTTTTCCACTTAAAAAACACAGAATATATTTGGAAATAATTATGAAGATTTTACCTGTGCAAAGCCAACTTGATTTAAAGAAATTTGTAAAATACCCCTATAAATTTTATCGGGAAGACCCAAACTGGATTCCTCCCCTCAGAATGGATTTGCATAAACAGTTTAATCCCAAAACAAATCCCCTCCTGGACCATTGTGATTATCAGCTCTTTCTCCTGATCAAGGATAACCAGGTCATCGGCAGGATTGCTGCCTTTATCGACCACCTTGCGCTGGATTTCTGGAAAGAGAAGATAGGTTTATTTGGCTATTATGAATGTATTCAGGATGAAGCTGCTTCCCAAATGCTGCTGGGAGCGGCTGAGGGATGGCTCCGGGAGCGCGGCATGGAGTCAATGCGGGGTCCCTGGACCTTTGTTTCCGAGGAGTGGGGTTTGGTGGTGGAAGGTTTTACACCTCCGCCCTGTATCATGTCACCGTACAATCCCCCTTATTACAGAGACCATTTTGAAAACTTTGGGCTCAAAAAAGTTAAAGATTTGTTATGTTATTACATTTCAGGCCAGGAGGACTATCAGATCCCGGAAAGGATTTTATCCTTAACAGATCGGGTTGCCGCACGTTATGGGGTTACTGTGCGGCAGGTTAATATGAAGGATTATGATCGGGAGGTGCAGGTTTTTCTGGAGCTGTCTAATTCCAGCATCATTGA
>CAZUMG010000114.1:2212-5547 GCA_964621895.1 uncultured Anaerolineales bacterium
GTCAGTTCCTACACCCTGGGAAACGGTGCCCTCTTCTGGGGATTAAAGTATCTCCCTGCCACCACGGGCTCGTTTCTAATGAGCATGATTCCGTTGTTGGTCCTTATTGGGGGAGCGCTACTGTTGCGAGAAGTTCCCACACGCTGGCAGGTATTCGGGGTGATCTTATGCCTGTTAGGCAGTGGTTTGTTCTTTTCCGGTGGTTTGCTGCCCGGGGAACCAAGGGGGATTCTGATTATGAGTGTGGGATTAATCGGATTCATGGCTTTTAGTTTGCTGGGACGCGGGATTGCCCGGGATAGACAATTGAACACCCTGACATTAACAACTCTGCCCCTGGTCATAGGTGGATTGATCAGCTTAATCCTGGCTATTACCGTGGAAGGACTTCCTAGCTTTTCCGGGAATTCCCTATTCCTGGTGCTCTGGTTGGCCCTGGTTAACACCTCGTTGGGATACCTGCTGTATAACCATGCTCTTCGGGACCTAACTGCCCTGGAAATGAATATGATCATGAACCTATCACCTTTGTTTACCGCGCTGCTCAGCTGGATTATTCTTAAGGAGCAATTAAGCGTCATTCAGATTATTGGGATGGTGATTGTGATTATTGGGGTGATTCTTGTTCAGCTCTTTTCCAAATCAAGCTCCCCAAAAGACCTGTTCCCTGGTTATCATCCCAGGGGAAAAAAGATTCTCTCAACAAGCCGGCTGGATATAATTCCCCTCACCCGGGGAGAGTTAAGCATGTATTTGGATCAGGAAGAGTCTTTTTCCTGGGAAGTGGGTCCAACCTCCCGGGTTATCCTGACTGATATTCTCCGCAGGGCAATCGTTATGAAATTATCCAAGCTATCCGACACTCCCTGGGATCAGCACCCCTGGATAACTTACTGGCTTATCTGGATGAAATCAGAGCGATTTGGAGTGGGTTTCCTTGGGTTTAAAGGAGTACCAAGCGAACACGGGGAAGTTGAAATTGGATATGGAATTGATCCGAAGTTCCAGAATAAAGGGATAATGACAGAAGCGGCCAAGGCATTAATCGAGTGGGCTTTCCAAGACAACCGCTGCATCCGAATCACCGCTCCAAATACCCGGAAAGATAATTTAGCTTCTAACCGGGTGCTTGCGAAGCTGGGTATGCGGGTGTTTCAAGAAAGTGAAGACACTCTCAGCTGGTGTCTGGATAAATTTCCGGAGAAAACATCCCCATGACGCCCCTCCTCCTGGCAGTTCTGGTTTTCAGCATTATTTTTATTTCAACGCTGATCCGATCAGCTTTTGGTTTTGGGAACGCATTATTAGCCATGCCTCTGCTAATCCTACTAGTGGGGGTTAAGATTGCCACTCCTCTGGTTGCTCTGGTCGGATTGGGAATTGCTCTGGCCATGCTGTTTCACACATGGCGAGACCTGGAATGGCGGGATGCCCTGCTGCTGCTGGGTTCTTCTTTGGCCGGGATCCCACTGGGGTTGTATTTTTTATCAACAGCTCCAGAAGGGTTAGTAAAGGGAGTGTTGGGTTTGATTTTAGTTGGGTTCGGGTTATTCAACCTGTTGGGGTTGCAGATGCCAGAAACGAAAAACCGGATTACGGCCATCCCTTTTGGATTTCTGGCCGGGATACTGGGAGGAGCCTATAATGCTAACGGTCCCCCCATTGTGGTTTATGGGGTCATGAGGGGTTGGGAGAAGGAAACTTTCCGATCAACCCTGCAGGGATATTTTTTACTTACCAGCGGTGTGATTGTGGCCGGACAGGGGCTGGCGGGATTATGGACCCGGCAGGTTTTGTTTTATTTCCTGGCATCTCTACCGTTAGTAATTCTGGCCGTATGGCTTGGTGACAAGTTGATGTTATCCATCTCTGAGGAAAGATTCAACCAGGCTATCAATCTATTTTTGATCCTGATGGGTATCCTGATGTTTTTCTGAGCTGACTGCCGCGAGTATTTAAGCCTGCCTGTTTTCCTCTAATCCCATCAAATCTTTGGAAAAGAATCCGCCCAGGCCGAATCCCAGGCATAACACGCTGGCGACGATGTACCAGATCTGGATGGATATCTGATCTGAAAGCGGGCCAGCCACGATTAAACCCAGGGGGGACATCCCGCTTGCCAGGCTGGTCACCAGGGTAAACACTCTCCCCTGCATGGCCGGATCAACCGCTGCCTGCAAAACCGCATTGATCGGTCCGTTGACGATTGGAATCATTAAACCAACCACAAAAATACCCCCAATCGCAACCCCAATCATGGCTGCCGGCGCAAAACCAATAACTGCCAATCCTGCAGATAAGCCTATCAACCCGATTTGGGAGGTAACGATCTTTTTCTTAAATCCTCCCCAGATGCCGAGCAGAACTCCTCCAACTACTGCCCCGATGCCGAAGGTAGAATTTAGCCAGCCAAGCTGCAGTGCCCCGCCTCCAAAATAACCCCGCACTAAAAGTGGGAGCAGGGCAAAAGCGGGTGTGATCAGCATGTTTATCCCCAGCGCCATGATGAGCAGAAATATCAACCCTGGCCATTTTTTCACATATTTTAACCCACCTAAAAAATCTGCCCAGACTGATGAAAGCAGATTTTCTTTTTGCGAGATCAATTTGTTTTTTGGCTGGGGAATGGCAATGAAGAAGAGCGGGATAATCGCAAAAAGGGCAGTGATGACATCAATGGCCAGGACACCCTGAACAGCCAGAGCTTCCAGCAGCAGCGCTCCGAGCGGCGCTGAGACGATATTGAGCCCGTTATACAGCGATGAGTTAAGCCCTTGAATTCTGGTCAGGTGCTCATCTGGCACCATCAGGGACGTGCTGGCGCCCATAGCTGGGCTGTGAAATCCGCCTCCCAGCGCCCGGAGAAACAGGATCAAGTAAACAATCCAGATTTCTACAGCGCCGATAATAAACAAATAAGCCAGGACAAGGCTTGCCAGCACGATTGAGCTGTCCGCGTAAATCATTATTTTCCGGCGGTCCCAGCGATCTACCAGCGCACCGACAAATGGACCCAGGACTACGGTCGGCAGGATACCGACCAGGGTTGCCGTCGTCAGGATTGTGGCGCTTTCCGTGGTTTTAGTCAGCCACCAGATCAGGGCAAACTGCACCATCTGGCTTCCCAACAATGAAATCGACTGCCCGGTCCAAATGGTAAAAAAAGGAGCGGCCCATTTTGAATTGGTTTGATTGCCTTGCTGGTTCATTTGTCCCTTTGGAATTTTTGATGACCGAATAAATATCTTAACCGATTTTTTCAGACCTCGCTAATATTTATCCTCCTTGAAACAGCCCCATCCTGGATTCCTGGAGATTCTGATCGGATAATATTC
>CAZUMG010000115.1:0-3085 GCA_964621895.1 uncultured Anaerolineales bacterium
TGCTGGGCAATAAAATAATTGGCATGATCAAGGGCCATCAAAATGATCACCAGACCTCTCAAAGCATCAAGAGGAAATAATCGAGCTTCGCTTGGTGAAGTGCCTTCCACAACCATAGACCATCCGAAAATCGCTTATCTGTCCAGGAACATTTGAATGAATTATATCCAAATTAAATAATTATTCATGGTTCGGCATGGCTTAGGCTTGAAACCGGGCAAGGTTTTTGACTGACAAACTAAGCACACATAGACCTTGAAGGGAAATGCAAATCCCAGGCTTTAAGGTTCCTTCGTTGCCGCCGCTTCTCCACCATGATAGAATAACAAGACACCAGGATTAGCTTATAAGGAAGCCCAAGTTATGTCCAAGATGGTTGAAGTGGTTATTGACAGCATCCGGGTTAGTTTAATGTCTCAGCAGCGGGTGGTCATCCTGCGAGAGGTCAACTCTGAACGCTACCTGCCAATCATGGTTGGTATCTATGAAGCTGAGCACCTCACGCTGGCACTACAGGATGTGGAAGTCTCCCGTCCGCTGACCTATGACCTTTTTGTGAATATTCTGGATACACTCGATGCCGATGTTATTCAAGTGGAGGTAATCTCTCTTAAGGATGAGACCTACTTTGGTAATATCGTGGTCAGCATGAATGGAAATTTGCACAACATAGACTCCCGCCCCTCAGATGCAATGAACCTGGCTATCCGTCTGCAGGTACCCATCTTTGTGGCAGAGGATGTATTGGAAGAAGCCGGCTTAATACCGGAAGAGGATCTCGCTGAGGCCAACCTGGATGAAGAGTTGGATACTGAACGGCTCTCAGTCTTTGAAAATTACCTGGATCAAATTGTCCCCGATCAGCTTGAATTCGAGAACGATGAAGATGATTTGGAAGACGATGAAGATGATTCGGAAGACGATGAAGGCGACTTGGAGGAATAATAATCTGACAATCACTTTATTGGCATCCCTACCAGGACGCATGGATACCCCAAAAAACCAGCTTTCCTGGTACATTATCGAACGCTTAGGGTAAACAAATACGCCGCCATGACCGAAATCTATGAAATTGAATCTGCACCTGAATCCTCCGGTCCCCAGCTGGTTCCCCACAGCCGGGAAGCGGAAGAAGCTGTTATCGGTGCGGTACTGATTAATCCAGAAGCCTATTATGATGTCGCTCAATTCCTGCAGCCAGATGATTTTTACATTCACCGGAACCAATGGATCTGGAAGGCATTTGTCGCCATACACGACCGGAACGAAGCCCTTGACTTTGTTACCGTAACCGAGGAATTGGACCAGATGGGCCACCTGGCGGATATTGGCGGGGCAGCCTATATTACCAAGCTGATTAATAACGTCCCTTCCTCCTTGCACGCCGAAGCCTATGGACACCGGGTCGAAGAAACCGCCATCAGACGGCGCATGTTAACCGCTGCCAACCAGATCGCTAAATTAGCCTATGAGGAAAATCTCAGTCTCGATACCGTCATGGACGATTCTGAGAAAGCGGTATTTAACGTAAGTGAACGCCGCTTAACCCGTGATCTTCAGCCTATCCGCACAGTCTTAAGTGATTATTTTGACCGCATTGAAGAACTTTCCCAACGGGATGAAGCACTGGTGGGAGTGCCTACCGGGTTTTTTGATATTGATAAAATGCTGGGAGGATTACAGCCATCGGATCTGCTGATCATTGCTGGTCGGCCCGGGATGGGAAAAACCGGCTTTTTGCTCTCTGCATTGAAAAATGCCGCTTTGATCCATAAAAAACATGTCGCTGTGTTTTCTTTGGAAATGTCCAACGAGCAGCTGGTACAGCGGTTGATTGCTCAGGAGACCGGGATCAATTCCACCCGGCTTCGCTCAGGGAAATTAAGTCCGGACGAGTGGCTGCTGTTTACCCAAGCTATCGAAGTGTTAACAGATACCCATATTTTTCTGGATGACACCCCGGCCCTAACCCCTTTACAATTACGCACCAAGTGCCGCCGGCTTCACCTGGAATATAAGCTGGATCTCATCGTGGTGGATTATCTGCAGCTGATGGGGGGTGATTTGCGCTCCAACAACCGGGTCCAGGAAGTTTCCGATATCTCCCGCAACATGAAAATCCTTGCGAGAGAGCTGAATGTCCCTGTCCTGGCTGCAGCCCAGTTATCCCGGGCAGTGGAACAGCGCACAGATAAACGACCGGTATTATCAGATCTCAGAGAATCCGGCAGCCTAGAACAGGATGCTGATATCGTTATGTTTATCTACCGCCCGGAAGTCTACGAAGAGGATTCTGCTCTCAAAAATCTGGCTGAGATCATTATTGCCAAACACCGCAACGGCCCCACCGGGGATGTGCAGCTGGTCTTCCGCAAGAACCTGGCTAAATTTGAGAACGCCGCAACCCGGGATATTGACCTTTCAAAGGTAACCTGATGACATTTAACGGTTTCCCCCTGGGAAAAATTAGTCTAACCCGAATCCCCTCGATGTTCTTTAAGGATTTGCTGCCGCAAATTGACGACTTGGATGAGCTGAAGGTTACGCTGTATGCTTTGTGGTTGATCACCCGTATGGAAGGGGAAGTCAGGTACTTTAAGGAACTGGATTTCACCGCTGATCCGATCTTCCTGGAAGGCATGGGCGCCTCGGCCGCCGCCCAGCAGAGCGCTGTACGCGCCGGACTGGAGCGGGCGGTGAACCGCGGCACCCTGTTAAAGACAGCTGTCCCGGATGGGGAGGGTCAGCTGGAAATTTACTTTTTCAACTCGCCCAAAGGGAAAGCCGCGGTTCAATCCGTCGCAGACGGATCGTGGCGCCCCTCGGACGGAAACACTCCCTCCCCAACCCTAAGCCTGGAACAGCCCAATATTTTCCGGCTTTATGAAGAAAATATCGGTCCCCTTACCCCACTGATCGCGGATACGCTGCGCGACGCAGAAAAACAATACCCTGAGGACTGGATCCGACAGGCAGTGGATATTGCCGTACAGAACAACGTCAGAAAGTGGAAATATATTGAAGCCATCTTACACAGTTGGCAGGACGGTGGAAGAGATGAGCGACCGAATAGAGGACATACTAA
>CAZUMG010000115.1:3185-5500 GCA_964621895.1 uncultured Anaerolineales bacterium
TGAATTGGCTCATTTGACCTTTGATAATTTTGAACCGCGAGGGCAGATCGGTTTAGGTCCTGCCCAGGCAGATTCCCTTGAGCGAGCTTATAACCACGCCCGGCAATTCGCCAGCAAACTAAACGGCTGGCTGGTGATTCAAGGTCCCTTTGGCTGTGGAAAAACCCATCTAGCAGCTGGTGTAGCTAATTTTGTGGTGGATATTGGCATTCCCACCCTGTTCCTGACTGTGCCAGATCTGTTAGACAGTTTGCGCTTTGCCTATAATAATCCTGATGCCACTTTCGAGGAACGTTTTGAGGATATCCGCCGCTCAGCCTTACTGATCATGGATGATTTCGGAACGGAAAATGCTACCCCCTGGGCTCAGGAAAAACTCTTCCAGATTCTCAACTATCGCTATATCAATAATCTGCCCCTGGTGATCACCACCAATCTTTCTCTCAATCAGCTGGAAGGGCGCATCAGCTCAAGATTGCAGGATCCCGAGCTGGTAACCCGGGTAAAAATCCTGGCTCCTGATTTCCGGCGCCCGATGGATGATACCGGGCATTCTGAACTCTCCTCCCTGGGTTTGCTGGGAGACCAGACTTTTGGCAATTTTTCAATGCGCGAAAATGAAAATATAGAAAAAGACGAGCGGAAAAAATTGGAGAGCGCCTTTTCAGCTGCCCAGAAATATGCTGAAAAACCTAAAGGCTGGCTTGTGCTTCAGGGAGGATATGCCTGCGGAAAAACACACCTGGCAGCTGCCATTGCCAATTACCGTTCTGGGGAAGGCATCCCACCCCTGTTTATTATGGTCCCGGATTTAATGGACCATTTACGAGCCACTTTCAGCCCGGACAGTACGGTCAGCTACGATCATCGTTTTGTGGAAATTAAAACCTCTCCCCTTTTAGTGCTGGATGATCTGGGTACGGAATCCATGACCCCCTGGGTTAAGGAAAAACTATACCAGCTCTTTAATTATCGTTATAACGCCGGGCTTCCTACCGTGATCACCACCACAGACAAGCTCAGTGAAATTGATCCCCGCATCCGGAGCCGCATCCTGGATCGCCGGATCTGCCGGATTTATGCCATCACGGCGCCTCCTTACCGGGGAGGTGGGTAAGAAGATCTATTCCGATATGAGAATGATCCAGAAGTTAAGAGTAGTCCGATTGTTTCGATCCACTGCTGTATGATTCAGACAAGATAGGCCATTAATTATATTATTCAGGGTTATCAAGCCATCCAAAGTAGAACAAAGTAGTTTTAATCTTGCAATAATCCAGGTCTGATGGAAGTATTTATTGCAATCAATTTATTTCCGGTTTTATTTTTTCTAGAATAGGGCTTATTACGAAAGGATTTATTTTATTGAAAGGAGGGCGTTATGGCTAAGAAAAATGTGATCGTAAAAAGTGTATTGCAAAAAAAACTGCCCGATTTGGCAATATTTTTACGGGAGTTAGCAGACAAGCTTGAGACCGGGCAGGTGAATTTGGTTCAGGGCGGCCATGATGTTAACATCGAATTACCTGAAATAGTAGAATTTGAACTGGAATACTCTGAACAGGCTAAGAAAAAGGGCTATAAAAAACAGCTGGAAATTGAACTGCAGTGGGTTGAAGGCATCTAAAAACACCAGGCTGTCTCCTTGAGAACTGCATTTGAGTTTCCCCGTAATTCTTTCCAGAATGGCAGCGTTTTTTATTTATTAGACTAAAAGCTGCCTGTCCGACCAATCTACCTTGAAATAATCCCTGCTCAGAGGGACAAAATATCTTACTTTCCTAAGCTTGCTGATCCCCATCAATCATGAACATCTCCCAGATTCCCTTTACCAGAGTTAATCGATCCGTAAACGAAGCAGAAGGTTATTATTCCCGTTTAAGTGGTATTTATGATTGGCTGGCTGGCAGTGAAAAAAAATTCATCAGTCAGGGTATAGAGCTTTTAAAACCCCATGAGGGGGATAAGATCCTGGAGATTGGGTTTGGAACCGGGTATGCCCAGCTGCAGATCGGCCAGGCTGTTGGAAATGGATTCAGTGCCGGACTTGATATTTCGATTGGTATGGGCAGGATCGCCCAACAGCAGGTGATGAAAGCCGGTCTCAGTGATCGAGTCGGTTTAGTGCGGAGTAATACCTTGCCGATCCCCTTTAAGGCGGGTAGTTTTGATGGACTTTTGTCGAGTTTTACCCTGGAACTATTTGATACCCCGTTGATTCCGGAAGTGTTAAAGGAATGCCGGCGGGTTTTAAAACCGGATGGCAGGTTGGTGGTGGTTTCGCTTTCAAAAGATGACCCGCTTCCCTGGATGGG
>CAZUMG010000116.1:0-3031 GCA_964621895.1 uncultured Anaerolineales bacterium
CAGACCCTTATAGGGTCAGGTCAAGCCACCGGCTATGCCGGTGGTCTTGACTTACCGGGAATCCCGTAAAAGCCTCTTAATGGGGTATGTTATACTATTTTGAACTATCATCGCTCGAGGAGATCATCAGCTATGTATAAAATATCCATCGAATATTGTGTGGTTTGAAACTATAAACCAAGAGCCCTCAGTTTGCAGGGTGCACTGAAGAAAAATTATCCGGACATTATCTCTGAGATAACCCTGATACCTTCCGATGGGGGAGCTTTTGAGGTCAGTGTAGATGGAGATTTGATTTACTCAAAACTGGAAACAGGCCGGCATGCGGACCCTCCAGAAATTCTTCGCTTGTTTAAAGTTTACCTTGAGGAGTGATTGGCATGACTGAAAAGCAGGGCAGGGTCTTTTCCGGCGCCAGGCCGACCGGCCGCCAGCATTTGGGGAATTATCTGGGGGCGATCAAGAACTACGTTGCACTTCAAGCCGATTACCGCTGTGTTTATTGTATAGTTGATGTGCATGCCCTCACCACGATTGATACCACCCGGGATCTGAAACTCAATACCCGGGAAATGGCTCTGGACTGGCTGGCAGCAGGCATGGATCCCAAAGAAAGCATTATATTTGTGCAGTCGCATGTGTTGGAAGTAATGGAACTGCATACCTACCTTTCCATGGTGACTCAACTTGGAAAATTGACTGCCCTGCCGACTTTTAAAGAAAAAGTGCGGGATAACCCGGATAATGTCAATTACGGCCTGGTCGGATACCCGGTCTTAATGTCTGCAGATATCCTGCTCTATAAAGCCGATACCGTACCGGTAGGTACAGACCAGATTCCCCATATAGAATTTGCCCGGGAAATTGTTCGCTCATTTAACCACCGCTACCAGACGGATATCCTGGTCGAGCCCCATGCCAAGGTGACCGAGATCCCCAAGGTCCTGGGTATCGACGGCGAGCGGAAAATGAGTAAAAGCCTCAATAATCATATCGAACTGGCCGCTACTCCAGAAGAAACCAGGAAACGGGTGATGGAGATGGTCACCGATCCCCAGCGAATCCGGCGCAGCGACCCGGGGAATCCCGATATCTGCAATGTCTTTACCCTGCACAAGATCTTTTCATCCCCGGAGGAGGTTGCTGAAATCAACCAGGACTGCCGCAAGGCTGAAATTGGCTGTGTGGACTGCAAGAAAAAATTAGCGGCCAATCTCAATAATAATCTGGAGCCGTTCCGCTTGCGCCGATTTGAGCTGGATAAAGATCCGGATTATGTCCGGGACATCCTGCTTGACGGTGCCATACGAGCACGGGTAATCGCCTCGGAAACCATGAGACAGGTTCGGGCTGCTATTGGCTTTTTTGGAAGTGGGGAGTAAAGTGTGAAGGCAGTGCTTCAGCGTGTAAACCAAGGCAGCGTATCTGTAGGGGGGAAAATAATTGCAGAAATCAAGCAAGGCCTGGTGATCCTGCTTGGCGTGGGTCCCGGAGACACCCAGGAAAACGTCCACAAGCTGGCTTTAAAGATTTCTCAAATGCGGATCTTCCCGGATAAACAAGGGAAAATGAATCTCTCCTTGCTGGATATTGGCGGGGAAGCCCTGGTGGTTCCGCAGTTCACCTTGTTTGCGGATACCCGGCGGGGACACCGCCCTTCCTTTACCGACGCCGCGCCTCCCGCTGTTGCAAAACCCCTGACTGCTGCGTTTGCTGCTTACTTAGCAGATTTAGGTATCTCAACCTGCCACGGGGAGTTTGGGGCTCACATGCTGGTGGAAATCCACAACGATGGGCCGGTGACCATCATGGTTGAAATCTAGCTGTCATTGTGAATTAGCCTGAGTTTAATCACAGGAAAACGTGGTTTTACGCTGAGCGAGCTATCATTACAAGGAGGACGCAGGACGATGCGGCAATCTCCTTATTTTCAAGGTTATTTTGCTAGGAACAGATCATTACTCCGCTTTTCAGGAGATTGTTTCGGTCGTCCAACTCTTTCGCGATAACATTCTTTTATCCTAACCTCCCAATTTCCCCCTGGTGGTAAAATCTACCCCATGGCTGTGCGATTAACCGGGCAATTGAATTCTCTCCCCATCCGCGCTTTTGATGTCCGCACCGACCTGCTCTCTGTCTCTGACCTGGTTGAATTGTGTTTTGCTGACCGGCTGACGGCCGACGGAGAAGCCCTGCTGCGAAAAATGCGTTCCTCTGCTCAAAGCAGACGTTTCCAGGAATGGGCTTATCACATGGCCGGAAAGGTTTCCATGCCCTTTACTGGTTATGTTTGGGAGGAGCATGGAGAGATTGTTGGCAATTTAAGTTTAATTCCCTACCACATTGGGTCAAAACATTATTACATGATCGCCAATGTGGCCGTCCATCCGAATTATCAGCGCAAGGGAATAGCCCGTTCCCTGGTGAATGAAGCCATGGAATTCCTGTTACCCCGCCAGCTGGACGGAATCTGGCTGCAGGTAGATGAAGGCAACCAGCCAGCCCTGGAGTTATACCTCAGACAGGGATTTGAGGAAGTTTCCCGCCGGACAACCTGGATCCTGAACCCCAGAGATATCCACAAGGAATTTTTAAGTTGGATCGTACCCGGATTTTCTGTCGGACCCCAGCGGGCCAAACATTGGACCCAGCAAAGAAAATGGCTGGAAATTAATTATCCCCCCGAAGTGCGCTGGCATTTGCCGCTCAGGCCGGAATATTTGCGGGGAGGACTCCCGGGAGCGTTTTCGCGATTAATGCTGCTGGACCCCAAAATAGTGCAGTGGTCTGTTATGGGCAGGGATGAATTGATTGGGGTTGTATCCTGGCAGTCTTCAAAAACCCATGCGGATTGGCTCTGGATTGCCTCCTCCGCAGAAACCGAGGGTGTTCTTTTAGATGCATTTTTACCTGTATGGATGAACCTCCCTGGACATAAAAGATCCTTAAGACTGGATTTTCCCAAAAGAAAAACAAATTTAAGCCTGGAAACTCATTGGTTTAAACCGGCCAGGACGTTGATCTGGATGAA
>CAZUMG010000116.1:3131-5492 GCA_964621895.1 uncultured Anaerolineales bacterium
GAAGGAACTGTCCTGAAGCGTAAAACCTGCTAGATGTTGACTTATTTTTAATATCAGCGTATACTGGTTAGGAATTAAAGGTGGTCCAAAATGGAAATTTTTAGTTCAAAAAGAATACAGACTGGATTGTAATTAATGCACGCATGCTAAAGCTGCGTGCTTTTTATTTATACCCAGCGGAGGTACAAAAATGGATTCTGGAATGATCGGAAAAATTCAGAAGTCAAAGCAATATGCCACTGAACGTGAACGGATTAAAATCAATTCCTTGTCGGTAACATTTCAAGGACAAAATAATGCCCATCAAGTTTCTTTCCAAGATGGGAAGTGGCTGTGCGACTGTGATTTTTTCCAAACCAGAGAACGCTGCAGTCATACCATGGCCCTGGAGCGTATTCTGGTCCAGGAAGCAAATTTAACTCTGGATTAAAATAAGCCTGATGAAATAATCTTCATAAAGGAACAAATACGCTCCTTGAAAGAGTCAATTCTTTCCGAGGAGCGTATTTTATATTTTGAGACCCAACTTGACGCTGAATCACCAACCGATATAATGGCATCCATGAAATATCATATCTGGACGTCTGGATGTCAAATGAATGTGGCGGATTCCCGCCGGGTGGCATCTGCCCTGGAAGGATTAAATTACCAGCCGACATCACGAGCTGAGGATGCGGATGTAGTTGTATTGAATACCTGTGTGGTCCGGCAAAGTGCCGAGGACAGTGCCGTTGGCCGGATTAGCTCCCTGAAAAATCTTAAAAAACGCCGCCCCAAAGTGGTTATTAATGTAATGGGATGCCTGGTCGGAATCAAGGGGACCCTCGATTTGGAAGAACAATTTCCCTATGTGGATGTTTTTTCTCCCCCCTCAGACCCCGGGCCATTGATGGCATTGCTTACCCAGGCGGATTCCAAAACCTGGCAGCAGGAAGCAACTTCACGGCGGTTTGCCTTTATGGATGGCGAACTTACTCTGCCGGCAGCGGATCAGGCTCAGCTGGTTTCTGCCTTTGTGCCCGTAGTTCTGGGCTGTTCCCATGCCTGTACCTACTGCATAATCCCCTACCGGCGTGGAATTGAACGCAGCCGCCCCGTTGAAGACGTGCTTAACGAGGTCTGCTCGCTGGTCTCACAGGGAGTAAAAGAAGTGACCCTTTTAGGCCAAATAGTTGACCGTTATGGTTTGGATCTACCTACCCCAAGCTCCCTTTCGAAATTGATTGATCTGGTTCATCAAGTAGATGGCCTTGAGAGGATTCGTTTCTTAACCTCTCATCCTAATTGGTTTAATTCAGATTTGATGGATACGGTTGCATCCCTGCCTAAGGCCATGCCCCATATTGAGGTACCCCATCAAGCGGGACATGACCAGGTATTGACCAATATGAAACGGGAGTATACCATAGAGCAGTACCGCCAGCTGATCGAGGAGATCAGATGCCGCATCCCCGGGGTGAGTATTGCTAGTGATGTGATTGTTGGTTTTCCCGGAGAGACGGCAGAACAGTTCCAGGGTTCTTACGATCTGTTAAATGAATTAAAACTTGACGTAGTTCATTTGGCGCGATATTCAGCCCGGCCCGGGACAGTGGCTTCCCGCAAGATGGAAGACGATGTTCCAGACGAGGAAAAATGGCGCCGGTTCAGATTGATTGAAGAGCTCCAGGAAGGAATCGCCACTGAAATCAATCAATCCTACCGGGGGAAAACCGTATCAGTCTTGTTTGAGGGCGAGAGTAAGGGGCGCTGGCGGGGGAGAACACCAACCAATAAGTTGGTGTTCGTCGAGTCTAATCAGGACCTGCTCGGGAAAGTTGTACCGGTTTTGATTACCTGGACAGGCCCCTGGTCAATGCAGGGCAGCTGTCAGAGTCAATGAAAAAATAATCAGGTTTAACCTGTCCCTTCAGCAGCCTAGTGATGTTAATCTGTGATGGTGCTATGAACCCCAAACAAAGTTTTCCTGAACCAACCGTAGGCGCCTTGATATTCAATCAAGCTAATCAGCTTTTATTGGTAAAAACCCATAAATGGCATGGGAACTACACCATACCTGGTGGGCATGTAGAACTTGGCGAGTCACTTAAGGAGGCTCTCAAACGTGAGATCCGGGAAGAAACCGGATTGGTGTTGGAAAAAGCCGATTTTCTTTGTTACCAGGAGTTTATTTTCGATGAATGTTATTGGGAAAAACGGCATTTCATCTTCTTTGATTTTATCTGCCGGGTCAAAGCTGGAACAGTCCAGCTTAATGACGAAGCCGAGGAGTATGTCTGGGCCAACCTCCAGGATGTTTCCGATTTCCCAATCGACTCTTATCTGGAATATTCCCTGGCATTAATCCGCGAACATCCCCTG
>CAZUMG010000117.1:0-2816 GCA_964621895.1 uncultured Anaerolineales bacterium
CGGGCTGAAAAACCGGGGAACTCACCGGTGCTTTCCAGCCAGTCAGTTTTCACATCTTCTACCAGGGATGAGCTGCTGCCGCGTTTCAGGGCCTGGGCCAGGAGTTCGAGCTGCTCCTGTTCGCCTTCGGCAATCACTTCCACCGAACCATCCCGGCGATTTCTGACCCAGCCGGTCAGACCTATATGGGCTGCCTCGCCGAGCACATAATAGCGGAATCCCACCCCTTGGACCCGCCCGGTTACCCGGGCTTGCAGGCGTTTAGTTTTCAAGGGTTTCACTCTCATCCCAGTCAGGTTCCGCCAGATTTCCTTTCATTTTCAGTGCTATAAATACGGCCAGGGCAATAATCAGGATCACCAGCAAGCCGCCAAGCAAATAGATATAGGTCAGGTAGGTCCCCTTGGAAAAGGTTTCCCGCTGCCATTCTTTGTCCAGATCCTGGAGAGTTTTCCCCAGGGCGATTTCCACCCCGCGATCGCAGCTGACTCCTTGGTCATAGGCAGAGATCAGGGACTGCAAAGCCTGCAGGCCGTATTCGCGCTGCAGATAATCAATTAAGGATTCTGCCTGGGCATAGGATAACAGGGCTAACTCGGCATCCACCGGAAAGGCCTGGCAGATATGGGCGAAGGGGATTAAATCCCGCTGAGCATATGCCCGCTGCAGAGCCAGGTCGTAAGCCGGCAGGGAATAGGCTTCCATCTGGGAGGCTAATCCTTCGCTGAGCCAGGCCGGAAGGTACTGATACTCTGCTCCCATAAAGCGGTACAGCAGGATATGGGTTAGCTCATGGGGAATTAAGCGCTGAATCTCAAGCGGCTGATTTACTGCAGGCGGCAGGGCCACCACCACAGCCCCCCGGGCAGGATCGGCATGGCCGCTCACCCAGCTCTGTCCAATGGTAGTCAAGGAGGACTGCAGATCCTCTTCAGAGCTGTAAATGAACAGGGTAATCGGTTGGGGATCCTCGGGCTGCTGGAGCAGCTCCAGGATCCGAGCCCGACCCTGTTTCGCGGCATCCAGGATTTCCTGGGCCAGGGTGATCTCCCCCTGGTACCAGTAAATTTTAAAGGGGTCATCAATCAGTTCCTGCCAGTTAAAGCGGTTGTCCAGATAGGTAAAAGCATACGACGGAGAGTCAACTACCGCTCCATTTTCCAGGGTAAATTGATAAGAATAGCTGATGCTGGAAAAAGCAGGCAAAGGCCGTTGAGCTAATTCGTAAGTGAAAGTCCCCTCGTCCTCTGAAGGCAAGGATACCGCTCCGACAAAAGTTGGAATACCGGGAGCTTCTACAAACAGGGTCAGGCTGCTGACCAGATCCGGGCTGTCAAACTGAATCTGAAAGATCAGTTCTCCCCCGAATATGTACTCGACCTGCTGAGACAGCACTTCCAGCTCCCCCTGGGCTTGAATTGCCGGGGCGGCCGGGATAAATAACAGGGTGATCAGGGTCAGCAGGACTGGAAATATTTTTCTCATGGGATCTGCAGCCAGGGATTTTATTGATATTTTAAGTATATTGGATCGATTGGTGGTTATTCCAGCCAGTGATCATCATCGAGGTTAAAATTTTCCAGGCCGATATCGTCATCATCAAAGCCGTCATCATCGTATTCGTCAGCATCATCGTCATAGCCGCTGCCGCCATACTCGTCATCATTGTCGTCTATCTCGTCGTCGTCAAATCCGTCCTGCTGGTAATCATAATCATCCAGAATATAGTCGTCCGGTTTGGATAAGGGCAGATCCAGGATGGACAGGTTGACGCCATCTTCCAGGAAATCCAGGCGCTCAAGAGCCTGTTGGATCAGGTCAGCTTCCTCATCGCTGACATCCTCATCCAGAAGATGGTGGATGGCGGGGCCAGCTTCTTCGCCGCCGATTTGGGAGAGCGACCAGATGGCAGCCTCCCGGATATCCGGGAGGTCTTCCAGTAAATCGATAATCATTGGGACCGTTTCTTCTAAGTCCAGTTCACCGCAGGCGCGGACAGCCTCCAAACGGACTTTGGGAGAGGTGTTCCCCAGCTGTTCAGTGACTATCTCGTTGTAGTAGGGATCGAGGGAGCGCCCCATCGCAAAAACCGCACTGGCAAGCCAATCCTCGTTGCCTCTCCGATAGGCTTTGAGAATTTGAGGGCGGACTTCCGGCCGGGACGAAAAACTAAGCGCTTCCAAAGCCCGGCGCTGAATATCTTCAGGCTGGTCGCTATCTAAAATTTCCAGGAGCTTATTTTCGATCCTCTCTTTAAGCTCCAGGCTGATCTTATCCAGCTCACCCCGGTAAACATATTTTCCCAACACCAGGGCTGTCACCGCCCGAACATTAACGGATGGGTCCTCATCCAGGGCTGCCAGGAAGTGAGGAATCAGGTCGTCGGTGTCAAACACTTCTATGGCCCGGGTAGCAAAAAATCTCACCTGGTCATCCTGATCTCCAAGGGCAAGCCGGTAAATGGGTTCAAAAGAGACCAGGGTGTTGGCGTCGGTCAACAGCTCCAGGTCTTCCAGCAGAGCCCTGCGCCGTTCCACAAGGATATCCGGCCAGATCCGGGTTAACTCGGACAGGTTTTCCGGAAGAATATCTGATAAACGATACAGGTGGAGAGGATCCAGAATCTGATCCTCATCCAGCAAGGCAGCGATAACCTCGGCAAAGGGCAAATCATCCAGGGGGGGAAAGTGGGGTTCTTCCATCAGGGCAATTGGACCGGTGAAGTGAAGTCCAGAATATTAAAATAGATTAATAACAATATAACACTGATAAAGCCCACTGCGTTAACCACATTTTGAAATTTCTGGGAAACCCTG
>CAZUMG010000117.1:2916-5490 GCA_964621895.1 uncultured Anaerolineales bacterium
CTTAGCCTCACCGACCTGCCCATCCCGCTGGTAAGAAATGGTGATCTGTTCACCCAGGTGGGCATAAATCTCCGCTCTCAGGGAATCATAACTGTCCAGCTCTTTATTGTTGACCCTCAGGATGGTATCGCCGGCCAGTAAACCTGCTTCCGCAGCCGGTGAGCTGCTAACCACTTCCTGGATCTGGATTACCCTCATATCGGGGACGCCCAGCTGGCTAAATATTGCGGCATAAATGACCACCGCGGCCAGCAAATTCATCACCGGGCCGGCCAGGTACACCCCGATCCGCACTAAAGGCTTGGAGGCAGCTAAACCGCCCTCGACTTCGGGTTGGGATTCACCCAGAGGCTTTACAAATCCTCCCAGGGGAATCCAATTGAGAGTGTATTCTGTACCCCGCATGGTAAATAATCTGGTAATGCGGGGTGGTAAACCAAATCCAAATTCTTCCACCTTCACCCCAAACAGCCGGCAGGCGGCAAAATGCCCGATTTCGTGCAAAATAATCATGGAAGCAAGGACAGCAATAAACTGGATTAAATTGAGTATCATATGTTTTCCATCTAGTAATTAAGCCAACCGGTTAATAGATCCTATCCTGAAGTTGAAGATTATACCTCAGAGATTTCCGGTTCGAGAAGCCAGGCAGGACCTCCCGGGGTGTTTTCTAATATAGATTTTACACCGCTGAGGGAGCCAAGTTTGCGTTTGACTTGATCAGCTGCGGTATTTTGGCAAATCACGTGCACGTTGGGACCAGCATCCACCGTGGAACAAACCGGCAGACCGCCGGTTCTCCAGGAGCTGACCGCCTTGATGACTTCTAGGGTGCCCGGCTGCCAGTAAAACAGGGGAGGATTGCTGGTCATCATCACCGCGTGCATCAAGCTGGAATCCTGTTCAACAATCTCTGCAAAGGCGGGAAAATCCCGTTCCAAAAGGGCTTTCCGGCAGATATCCAGGCGGCGTCTGGTATCTGCTACCCGGGCTGCCTGGAGGGGACTGGTTTTTGCCAGGGTATGCCCCTGGGAGGAACCCATTTCCTTGTGCTCCTGGCTGATGATAACGATTAAATCCACCAGGTCCCAATGTTCCGGGTCGGCCAGGGAAAAAGCATATGAGCTGCCCTGATCCCTGCCGGGCAGCCATTCCACAAAGCCGCCGGGGATAGATCGGCAGGCGGATCCGGATCCAGTCCTGGCAAGCTGGGATTGCTCACTCTCTGATAAACACAACCCAAGCGCAGTGACAGCTGCAAGAGTTAACGCCGCAAATCCTGAGGCGGAGGAAGCAATGCCCGTCCCGGTTGGGAAATTATTATCACTGACCACCCGGGCAGGGGTGGGGATATCAGCCAGGGTTCGGATCCGATCTAAAAACAGGCTAACCCGCTTCAGGGCCTCTCCTGCGGCAGATTTCCCGTTAAGAATCAACTGGTCCCCCGCAAGGGAGGTATCAAAGCTGACCGTGGTGCGGGTTTCCAAAGGGGCCAGGTTCATCGAAATGGACCCATTGGAAGGGATCCGCAGATCATCATCCTGGTTTCCCCAGTATTTGATAAAAGCGATATTCGGATGGGCAGCAGCTGAAGCCGTTGATCTCATAGTTTTCTTTAACCTAGTTTTACTCAGGAGGCAGGGTTAAAGTGGGGAATTGGCAATAACTGGTTCCCTGCCAGCTTTGATAAAAAGCCAGCGGGGTGGTGCCACTGATCTCCATATGTCCGGCAAATCCCTCCAGGAATATCTGCATAAGATCGTTTTGCCCCGGCAAGGGCAGCTGGCTGCAAATTTCCCTGATGAAGCTGGCTTGATTAACCTGGACCGCCAGACGATTTTCCACGGAATAGGACAGCCCGGCCAACCCGATGGTATTAAGGGGTTGATAACCTGGATTGATTTCAGCCAGGATCGAACCGGTCTCCAACAGGGCAGCATGATCCAAAAACAGCAGCTGATGCCAGGATAAATTCCTGTCCGCAAGAATGGTCAGGAATTGGTCAGAAGGCTTTCCAGGTTCTTCAAACCAGAATGCCCCTCTCAGGTTGAGATCCCGCTGGACACCATCCTCGGCCTGGGAGGGAAAAATTGGGAAAAAGTTTTTGGCTGATTGCCCTTCTCCCGAGCGGCTCAGCCAGACCCCTTCCAGGAGCGGGCTGGGGGAAGTGAGCTCATCCACTAAAATTATCAGAGTAAAGGGATCCAGGGGAGCTGCCTGGTTGGGTTCTTCCTGGAGCAACACAGGTCCGCTGGTGGATTGGTGCCGTGATCCTGGTTTTTCACCATCTGAGAACATGACCTGGCTGGCTCTGATCCCTAAAAAAAGGAACAGGCTGAAACACACACCAAACAGTATCAGCATCAGTTTTGATTTCATAACCGCTTGAGAACCAGGCAAATCGTCTGGCCAGAGAGCTTAAAATCTGCCAGATTCACTCCATCTTGTTATTTTGAATGATACCACTAGCTGGCTAACTTTCCGGGATTACAATTCAGCAAGGGCCTTCCCTTTTCATCAGGACATCGTCCGAATCAAGCCCTGATTCTCCGAGAGATACTATCCCAAACGAAG
>CAZUMG010000118.1:0-3467 GCA_964621895.1 uncultured Anaerolineales bacterium
GGAGATATCCATGGAAAGCTGGGCGTCCGAGCAGGTTCCACCGGCTGGATCAATTTTCAGGATGTGCAGGTCCCGGAAGAGAACCTGGTGGGCCGGGAAGGAGAAGGTTTTAAGGTCACCATGTCGGCTTTTGACAGCGGGCGCTATACAGTCGCAGCAGGAGCGACTGGATTAATCAGGGCTGCCCTGGATGCCAGCAAATCTTATGCAAAGCTGCGTAACGCTTTTGGCGAGCAGATCAGTGACTTTCAGCTTATCCAGGCCAAGATTGCCCGGATGGCATTGGATTACCAGGCTGCCCGACTGCTTTACCTACAAGCCGGGTGGATGAAGAACCAGGGCCTCCGCAACACCAGGGAAACTTCCGCCGCCAAATGGTATGCAACCGAGGCTTCTTTCCAGGCAGCCTCAGAAGCTGTTCAGATACACGGCGCATATGGATTCAGCGATGAGTACCCTGTGGAGCGCTATCTCCGCAACGCTAAAGGTGCCATGATTTACGAAGGAAGCAATGAAATCCAGTCACTGATCCAGGCAGCCTACGCCCTGAATCTACGCCTTGATAAACCACTTCGCCGGGATCTTCCGCCCTATGATTACGATTCCTGGACATAACAACAATACCGGCAAAACAATATCAGCACAGGTCCATTCATAAGGAGGGTAAAAGTGTGAAAATTATTGTCTGCGTAAAGCAGGTCCCCGACACTGCAGCCACCATGACGGTGGATAACGGGGTAATCTGCTGGGGCGATGCGCCTTTGATCATCAACCCATGGGATGAGTACGCCGTGGAAGCCAGCCTGAATTTGGTTTCAGATCAGGGAGGAGAAGTCATCGTTCTCTGTCTCGGCAAGCAAGGGGAAACCGAAGCCATCAAGCATGCCCTGGCGATGGGCGCAGATACCGCTGTGATGGTTTCAGATCCAGCTTTAAAAGGGGCCGATAATGTAGCTGCCTCAAAAGTCCTGGCGGCGGCCATTAAAAAGATCGGGGAGGTAGACCTGGTTCTTTTTGGTCAGCAATCCGTGGATACTGACACAGGATTGCTGCCTGTTCAGGTCGCCCGGCTGTTATCCTTGCCATCATTAACCCTGGTTTCGAAATTCGAAAAAGTCTCCCTGGATGAAGGCAAACTGCAGGTTTTACGCTCCATGGAAGAGGGCAACCAGGTCATTGAGAGCGGTTTCCCTGCGGTAATCAGCGTTACCAAGGATTATGGAGAACCCCGCTATCCTTCCTTTATGGGTATTCGAAAAGCTTCCAAGGCCGAGTTTCCTGTCTGGACCCTGGCAGACCTGGGAATTGAATCACCCACATCCGCAATTGCCTGGCCAGAAGTATCCGAACCGGAAAAACGAGAGATTGTCACCGAAATCATTGCTGGTGCTAGCGCTGAGGAAAAAGCTAAAAATTTGGTAGACAGATTAATAAGCGAGAAGGTGCTCTAATGATAAAAAAAATACTCGTATATATTGATCATTTTCATGGAAAGGTCCAGGCAGCTTCCTGGGAAGGATTGGGGCTGGCGGCAAAAATAGCGGCCGACCTGGGGGGAGAGGCTGCTGCCCTGATCCTGGGTGAAAATCTTAAAGAGCAGGCTGAATTAGCTTTCCAATACGGTGCTGACCAGGTTTTCCTGGCAGATCATCCCGTCCTGAATGATTTTCGGCCTGAGCCGCTGGTGGAAATCATCGCCACAGCAGCTAAAACATATCAGCCTGACCTGATGATTTTTCCAACTACATCCCGGGGCAGAATCCTGGCCGGAATGGCCGCCGTTGATCTGGACACAGGTGTAATGGTTGATGTGATTGACCTCGAGTGGGGCGAAGGAAACCTTCTCGCCAAGCGACCAATCTATGCCGGAAAACTGCTGGCAAAGCTGACCTGCAGCACAACTCCGCAAATTGTTACTTTACGAACCAGGGCTTTTGATAAACCTGAACCAGATCCATCCAGGTCTGGGAAAATAACCAATCTGGAAGTAACCCTTGATCCGGCAGCCCAGCTGACCAAGGTAATAAAGGTCCAAGAAAAATCTTTGGGGATCAGTTTAAGCGATGCCAGTGTGATTGTTTCCGGAGGACGGGGGGTGGCGGTCAATCCTTCCCTGGACCCACCCAGCGATTTGGATGAAGCAGGAGTGGAGAAATGGAAAGCCGAGCAGGGCTTTCAGCTCGTCCAGAACCTGGCTAATGTGCTGGGGGCGGCAGTCGGTGCCAGCCGGGCGGCAGTTGATGCAGGATATATTAACTATGACCACCAGGTTGGGCAAACCGGCAAGGTAGTCTCACCAGATCTCTATGTAGCCTGCGGAGTATCCGGCGCTATTCAGCACCTGGCTGGCATGCGCACCAGTAAGGTGATTGTGGCAATCAATAAAGACCCCGACGCCCCGATCTTCAAATTTGCCCGCTTTGGTGTGGTTGGGGATATGCATGAAATTCTTCCCCCACTGACTGCGGCGTTAAAGTCATACCTGGCAGGATAAAAAAACCATCAAGATTCAGATCTTCAACAAACAAAAGCTCCGGGAGATTTTAAATCCCCCGGAGCTTCATTTAATGATTATTTCTTGAAGGCATCATCAGCACGCAGCGGTTGGTACTGCCAACCACGCGCTCCGAATCAGCACCCATGATCATGCGGTCAAAGGCTCCCCTTCCATTAGAAGTTAACAAAATCAAATCATAGTCCCCTTCATCTGCGGTTTCAACGATGGTAGTTGCGGGGCGGGATCCTTTCACCAGAATATTGACCTTCACGCCATCCTTTTCCAACGATCGAGCGACCGCCTCCAGGAAGTTTCTCATTTTAGCTTCCGCTTCAGCGCGTAAATTTTCCACAACATCGGCTGGAGCACGATAATTTTCGGTTTCAGGGATTTGAGGAACAGATAATAAAGTCAGTTCGCTGTCGTATACTTTGGCCAGGGTTCGAGCATAAGGTAAAACTTTCTCAGATGCAATCGAGCCATCCAACGCCACCAGCATACGCTGGGGTTTTTTCCCGAGATCAGCCGGTTGATCACCCTGAACCAGATAAACAGGGATATCCAGACTCATCATCAGCTTGGAAGAAACGCCTCCGCTCATCCAGTGTTTTTCCCCGGATTTGCCCCTGGTAGTGGTGACAACCAGATCGATCCCGGCAGACTTAACAAAGTTCTGGGTTACTTCTGCAATGGATCCCAGGCGCACAGCTCTATCCGCTTCAAATCCTTCTCCTTTAAGCTGATTTATGATGCTGTTAAGGTAGATCTCCCGGGCAACCAGATCAGCATTAAATTGTTCCTGAGGTCCATGAGAATACGATTTCACCCCGGATAACAGAGTCATTGAAGCGCCGGTAGCCTGGCAGATTTGTTTGGCTGTCGGCAAAGCTTGAGCCGCATAGACAGATCCGTCTAAGAGCACAACAATTTTTTTGATGTTTTTATACTCTTTGCGCCAATTGCTTCTCTC
>CAZUMG010000118.1:3567-5444 GCA_964621895.1 uncultured Anaerolineales bacterium
TCCCTGGCCTGGGCGATCAGACGTTTGGTTACAGCCCAACCGGTCATGCTCAACAATATAAATACACCGGCGGCATAGAGCGCCAGGTAAGTTTCTTCCTTGGTACCAAACAAGAGAAAAGCCAGGCTGACAATGGAAACCTCCAGCCAGACCGGTTTATCAGCAACATCAAACTCATTTTGCTGGCCCAGGGTAGGTGGAATGTAATTGCGCTTCTTTAATCCCAGAGCCAGGTTCTGCAATCCCTGGGCGCTGGCAGCTGAGGCTGACATTAAAACCGCAATGCCTACAATTGTTCCCAGGTAGGGCAAAGGAGAAGGCAGCAGGGCATCCATGGTCTGGGTAAATACAGAGATCTCAAGGTTGGTAGGATCGGAGATATCCAGAATAGCCGGACCGACGATCAGCATGGTAATAGCGGTGGTACCCATAATGATCAGCAGGCTGTTAAATGCCCGGCGGCTGCGCATTTCATCTGTGCCTTCATAGGCTGCCACCAGGTTGGCAAACACCTCGATACCGGTCATCACCGCCAAGATACGGACATACCCCGCCAGGGTATAGTGAAAATTGGTTCCCTGAAAAGCTGCCAGGTTAAAATCTGGGAGATGAAAACCCCGCTGCCACAAGGTTGCCCCAATCATGATCCATAAAAGTACCAAGACTCCGCCAGTAGCCGGACCAAAGGTTCGGGCAGCCACTCTTGGTCCCCGGTTGACCAACCACCCGGTAAGCACACTGAGAGCAATAGCGACAAAGGTGCGGTATTGAATCCCCAGAATGGATGTGTTTAATACCGGAAGCCGATCTGCAATAAAAGTTACCATGGCAGACATACTCACCAGGAACGTCAGGGTGTATTCCACAAAGGTGATCGCCGCGTTAATTTTAACAGCCCAGCTGCCAAATTCTTCTTCGCTTAAGCCGCTGCCTCCGCTTCCATCAGTGACCCAGCGCATCACCAAACGATACATGGCGGAAACCACCGTGATAGTGATAATCACCAGCCAGATAGATGCCCCAAAAGTTGTCCGGGCTACTCCGGCTAGAACAATCAGTTTTAAAAACGGGCCAAACACATATAACGGGGAGGTTGCCGGATCTCCCCCACCCGCCAGGGCACCCTCAAATGCATTATTTAATTTGTTGGAAATTTTTACTGACATACAATTTTTCCTTACCACCCCACCTGTAACGCTTTTCCCGGGGGTTCAATCCAACCAGGCATCAAAAGTGACTAAAAAAAATATTAGAATTGTTTTCCAGCTGAAGAAGATCACTTCCGCAATCAACCAATTCAATAAAAAATAGCAAGGTAAAACCCTGCTATCTTTTCCATAAATCATGCTATACAATTATATCGTACTTAAATCGCCCCTCCAAGGTCAGTGAAGGCAGCCCTGATGAACCCGTTGCGCTCTCAATTTTTACTGGATCCAGAGATTATTTTCCTAAACCACGGCTCCTTTGGAGCCACACCTAAGCCGGTATTCGAGGTCTATCAGCACTGGCAGCGCCAGCTTGAAAGCCAACCGGTTCAATTCCTTGCCAGAGATTTCCATACCTTCAGCCGATCTGCCCGGCAGAGGCTGGCAGGTTATTTGAATTCTAACCCTGACAATTTAGTCTTCATCCCCAATGCGACTTTTGGTGTTAATATTGTCGCCCGATCGCTGGATTTCAAGGCAGGCGATGAAGTGCTTACCGGCAACCATGAATACGGGGCTTGTGAGAATGTCTGGTCATTTTTATGCAAAAAAAAGGGAATTAAGTTCATCCGGCAGGAAATCCCCCTGCCTTTACCTCCTATAGATCAGCTTGTTGAGCTTTTTTGGGAAGGTATCACTGATCGGACCCGATTAATCTTTTTAAGCCAG
>CAZUMG010000119.1:0-2709 GCA_964621895.1 uncultured Anaerolineales bacterium
GTCTTCCTGTTTTTCCGGGAATCATTTGGCCGGATAAATCTCGATCGAGATTTGCATAAGCAGCTCCGGGTATATGAGCATCCTGGTACTCCTGATATCCTTTATCAGGTTCAGTGAGATAAAACCGGCAATCTATTACCACCCATTCTGGATCTTCAATCTGGGCATAAAGATCTTCAACTGATATCTTTGTTGTGTAGTCCATTAATCCTCATACGATAATAGGGTATATTCACCTGGGTTGAGCTAACTATTAATCTCCTGCCTGTTATTGGTATAGATTCTCTATTTCGATAAATTCAGCAACCGGTGGGGACAAAAAATGTTTGTATGGGCCGTTTGTTATTATCCTTTCCCGGATCAGACTGGAAGATATCTGGATAGTAACCTTTGAAAGAAACCGGGTTTTATCCAGGATACCTGGAAGGACGGCCTCCAGTTCATTGAGATCTGTTGTTATCTCCGGTCGGGGGGCAACAGCTAGCTGATCGATATACTTCAAAAATCTATCAGGGTCAATCCACTTTGGTAAATCGTGCAAAGAATCCTCGCCGATGATATATACCAGTTGAGTATTTGGATGCTGCTCTCTTAATATTTCTGCTGTATCGGCTGCGAAATAAGGAGGATCACGGTCAATGTCTACTCGGGAAAGTTCAAAGATTGGATATTCCTGAAAAACCCTTGACAACATTTCCAGGCGGGTCTCGACGGGAGTTATAGGTTGAAAATATTTATGAGGTGGATCAGGAGTTAGTATCCATCGGAGTGAGTCCAGTTGAAGCTGGTAATATGCTTCTACAGCAAGAATTATATGACCCAAATGAGGGGGGTCAAAAGTCCCTCCAAAGTAACCAATCTTCTCGGTTTGGTTTACTCTTCCCATTCCAGCTCATGGTCTCCAATTATCACTGTATCACCGGGTTGAACGCCAGCATCAAGTAAAGCTTTATCAATCCCCATGGCTTCCAGTATCCGGTGAAATCGGCGGATCGACTCGAAGTGTTCCCAATAGGTCATTGCAGCTGCCCTTTCAAGTGCCTTTCCAGAAATCCTCCAACCACGTTCGGTTCGCAGGATGAAGTAATCCTGAGGATCTTTATCGTAGCGGTACACCGGGAGCTCTTCTGAGTCGCCTGGTATACGATATTCAACTGCGGGCATCTCTTTTAAAAGTTGAGCTGCCCTGAAAAGAACCGGTTTAATTCCTTGTTTGGTTACCGCCGAAATAGAGAAGATATCCTTATACCCTTTCTCTTCAAGCTGGTTCTTGATACTTGGCCACTTCTGGTTTACTTCTGGCAGATCCATTTTGTTTAATACAATTATTTGAGGTTTATCACCCAGGGCTGGATCAAATAGAGCCAGTTCAGAGTTAATCTGAGCAAAGTCCAGAATAGGCTCTTCAGAGAGACCATCCAACAAGTGAATCAGGACTCTTGTGCGTTGAATATGGCGCAGGAAATCATGACCTAAGCCCTCACCTCGATGAGCTCCTTCAATTAACCCCGGGATATCAGCCAAGATAAGCTGCACGTCATCATCCAATTCTGCAACTCCCAGGTTCGGCTGGAGGGTTGTAAATGGGTACGGTGCAATTTTCGGCTTTGCATTGCTAACTACAGATAACAAGGTAGATTTACCGGCATTTGGCACACCAATAATGCCAATATCTGCAATCAATTTTAATTCCAACCGGATGCTTTTTTCCTCGGGAGGCTCACCTTTTTCAGCTATTCTCGGGGCTTTATGAGTAGAGCTTTTAAACCTGGTATTCCCTCTTCCCCCCCTGCCCCCTTTGCACACCAACAGCTGCTGTCCATTTTCAACAAGATCTCCCATTAAAAAACCCGTCTCTTCATTAAATGCCATGGTCCCAGGAGGAACTTTAATGAGTAAATCTTCTCCGGAAGCCCCTGTTTGGTTTTTCACCTTTCCTCTGGTTCCATCCGAGGCTCTAAATTGCTTTTGATGGCGAAAGTCAGACAAGGTATTGTGGTGGGGATCTACGACCAGGATGATACTGCCTCCATGGCCTCCATCTCCTCCATCAGGTCCTCCCCGGGGGACATATTTTTCCCGGCGGAAATGAATCATCCCATCCCCACCTTTTCCACCAGAAACCTGGATGCTAACTTCATCAAAATACATAAAAACCTGCTAAGATCATTTATCTTGCTTGAATCTCCGGGGAAAAAAAGATTAAATTTATTTCCCAGGATTTTATCCGTCAGGTAGTTGCCCCAATTAATCCCATCAATCCTGACTTTAATATTTTGCTGATTTCCACGCTATTATACCATCCCCATTAATCGGCAGTACTTATGGTAAAATTTTACAGCTTATCACAATTTTTCCCCTTGTTAAAGTATATCCGACCATGCCGATAGACAAAGGAATTGAAAAACAAATCCCCCGGATTATTATTGGCCGGTTACCTCTTTATCTCCGGGCTTTGGACAGGTTAAAAAAGGACGGTTACCATTATGCTTCCTCGCGGGAACTCGGCAGACTTCTGGATATTTCTGCCGCTCAAATTCGAAAAGATTTATCCCGCTTTGGAGAACTGGGCAAAAGGGGAAAAGGATACGAAATTGATTTCCTGATCAAGGAATTAAACCAGATTTTAAATACAAATAAGGTCTGGAAAATGATTGTTATCGGTGCCGGGGATTTAGGCAGCGGACTCGCCCGCTACCGGGGATTTAA
>CAZUMG010000119.1:2809-5441 GCA_964621895.1 uncultured Anaerolineales bacterium
TATATAAAAACCCCGGATGGGGTACAAATTGAGCACATTGACCCTTCCGTCCATCTCCAAAAACTCAGCTATTACCTGAAGTAATTTCTAGCCCTAAAATATAGAAACTGTAATCCTTACTTGATTACGATTTCTATTGATTATTACCTCGATCTTATCTGATCAGGTTATTAAACTTCTCCTGATTTTAGGGAAGATTCCCGGAGAAAATGCCCGGGAAGCACCTTCCACAACACAGGTGGTTGGATTATCAACCAGGTAAGTTGGCACGCCCAATTCCTTGGTTAGCAACTTCTCCATACCAGGAAGGAGGGCGCTACCTCCACAAAGGGCGATCCCCCTATCAATAATATCTGATACTAACTCCGGGGGTGTTTTTTCAAGCACTTTTCGGGCAGTTTCAACAATTTCCTTTAATGAATCTTGCAGGGCTTCAACAATTTCTGCCGTTGTCAGGGTTAAAGGTTGGGGTAATCCAGTCACCTGATCCTGTCCCTGGACCTCAATACCAGCTTTTTCTTCCCTGGGAACTGCTGCCCCGATTTCCAATTTGATTCGTTCCGCAGTGGGCTGAGCAATGATCAAACCGTATTTTCGTCTCACATAAGTAGCGATGGCCTCATCCAGATCTGCTCCCCCTTTCCGCAATGTCCCTGCAGAAACAATGCCGTACATGGCCAATACAGCTGCCTGGGAAGCTCCTCCTCCCAGATTGAAAATCATATTACCAGTGGGTGTGTGGATAGGAAGGTCAATTCCGATAGCTGCTGCCAATGGCTGCTCAATTAAAAATACTTCCCGGGCACCTGCTTCCAGAACCGCTTCCTGGACAGCCCTGCTCTCTACACTTGTTACTCCATAGGGAACACTTACAATGATTCGGGGATGAAACAGGCGGATTGGACCGGTTACTTTTTTAATGATATGTTCCAGCAATTTTTGGGTGACCTCAAAATCTGCAATCACTCCATGCTGGAGGGGATGAGCAATTTCAAATGAATCCGGCACCCTGCCAAACATATCCTTGGCGGCCTGCCCAAATTCAACTATTTTTTGTTCATCAATAGCAATGGCTGCCACGGTGGGTGCCCGATCCAAAAGGACGCCCTCTTCGGCAATCATTGTATAGTAGGTGCCTAAATCGATCCCAAAATCCTGCGAAAATAAAGCCATATGATCCTATTCCGATTTGCCCATGCCGGGCGGTCTTCCGCGCTGGCCGCGTTTCCTGTACTGTTCTACGGTCTGTAAACGCAAATTTGAACGTTGAAGCGCGGTTTGAATACGCTGATATGTCTCTGGATCTGTTGGCTTATCTGCAGCCAGCAGGCGGCTGGCTCTTTCCATGGCTTCTTCTGCACGTTTGATATCAATTTCCTCTACATTTTCGGCAGCATCCGCCAAAACAGTAACGATATCTGGCTGAACTTCTACGAAACCTCCTGTAACCGTAAACACCTCTTCATGGTCTCCACTTTTTACGTGGATCAGGCCTAATTCCAAAGTGGACAGAAGGGGCGCATGGCCGGGAAGAATTCCCATCTCACCGAGAGATCCGGGAACAACTACCATATCGGCTTCACCTTCAAAAATCATGCGGTCCTGGGAGACTATTTCACACCGGATAGGCATATATCTCCTCCTGGAGCTAATCTACACTGATCCGTTCTGCTTTTTCAACAGCTTCATCAATCGTTCCAACCAGCATAAAGGCATCCTCTGGAAGATGGTCGTATTTTCCTTCCAGAATCTCTTTGAAACCCCGGATGGTTTCTTTAATCGGAACGTACTTACCGGGCATGTTTGTAAATTGCTCTGCCACAAACATAGGCTGTGAGAAAAAGCGCTCAATCTTCCTGGCTCGGGAAACTGCAATTTTATCATCTTCAGAAAGTTCATCCATTCCAAGAATGGCTATGATGTCCTGTAAGTCTTTATATTTCTGGAGAACTTTCTGGACCTGCCTGGCCGTTTCATAGTGCTCCGCTCCAACAATATTCGGATCTAGAATTCGGGACGTCGAGGTCAGTGGGTCTACCGCGGGATAAATACCTTTCTCGGCAATGGATCGCTCCAAAGCGATTGTCGCATCCAGATGGGTAAAAGTAACCACAGGAGCCGGATCAGAGTAATCATCGGCGGGGACATAAATGGCCTGCATCGAGGTTATTGAGCCAGTTTTGGTGCTGGTGATGCGCTCCTGCAGGTTTCCCATTTCTGACGCCAGGGTCGGCTGATAACCAACAGCAGATGGCATCCGGCCCAGCAGCGCAGATACTTCAGCACCCGCCAGACTGAACCGGTAGATGTTATCGATAAACATGAGAACATTTCTACCTTCATCGCGAAATTTTTCTGCAACCGCTAAACCAGATAATGCCACCCTGAGACGAACACCAGGAGGCTCATTCATTTGGCCGAACACCATCACCGTATCTTTCATCACGCCGGATTCAAGCATTTCCCTGTATAGCTGGGTGCCTTCTCGAGTCCTTTCTCCAACACCAGCAAAGACTGAATTGCCCTCATGTTCGGTAGCCACAGAGCGGATCAGCTCCATAATGATAATGGTTTTGCCTACCCCGGCTCCCCCAAATACACCGGTTTTTCCGCCTTTAGTAAAAGGGGCAAC
>CAZUMG010000120.1:0-5440 GCA_964621895.1 uncultured Anaerolineales bacterium
ACTTAGAATTTCTTGGCTCACCGGAGGGTATATAAATACCCTCCGGGATAATTCCTTAATATTGAATACCAAGTTCCCGTGAAACTAGCCATAACACTGGCAGGCTTTTTAAGATCCTCATTATACTCGGCCCTTCTCAGGGATCGGATCATGCTTTCCCAAGTATAATAAATCCTGTTAGGACAAGTGCTAGCAGATTTGAAATAAGAGTATATATTCAGGTTATATATGGAAGTACTTACCAGTTTATTCTCCATTCTGATCATTGTTCTTTTGGGCATGCTCAGCCGGAGAACCGGGGTTTTTAAAGCGGAACATGCCAAGACACTCTCGTCTTTTGTGTACTATTTTGGGCTGCCTACTCTGTTTTTTGTGAAAATATCCGGCCTGGATTTACTTTCCCTTGACCCCCGATTTGTCCTGGGAACCTTGCTGCCTTCGATCCTCCTGCTGGGGATCTTGCTGTTCTTTAAAATTACAAATCTGATTAAGAAAAACACCTATGTATTGCTCAGTTTATCGATCAGCTTCGGCAGTTATGCCTTTTTTGGCGTGGCGTTTTTTACAACCTTCCAGGCTGGAAAATGGTTGGAGTTATCCATCCTGGCTGCCAGCCTGCTGGGCGTTTTCGGAATTATCAGCACGCTGCTGCTCCTCGAGTATGCTAACAACCAGGAAAAAAGCGGGGGGATTTTGTTGAAGATCTTCAGCAACCCGCTGATTATTTCGATCCTGCTGGGCACTATTGCCTCATTGGTGGGATTTAAGCTTGATTTCCTGAACAGCGCATTTTCTCTGATCGGTCAAACCGCCAGCGCATTAGCCATTTTTGTTTTAGGGATGTTTATCTTCGATCGGTTTTCGATAAAAATAATCAAAAAATCCTTGCTGTTCTCTCTATTCCGGATGATCGGTTTACCCCTGGCAGCAGGGCTGACCGTCCTGTTTTTCCTTCCCCCGGGCCAAGATGTTAATCAATTCCTTCTCCTGGAGAACAGCATGCCGGCTGCTGTTGCCCTGGTAGTATTTGCGGAAAGGTACGAATATAAAATTTCGGAAACCGCAGGTATTGTCGGATTGACATCCATATTCAGCTTTATCGGATTGACCTTAGTCTATTATCTGTCTCAATTCATCCCTTAAAATAGACCCGAAAAAAACTATACTTCATCCCAGGAGGCCTGTTCCCAGGGATATTCTTCCACCTCTTTGGCGCGTTCCCTTACAGCTGGATCGCTGGAGAATTTTCCCCGCAGGTGATCAGGCAGCAGATCGGCTATCTCTTTCATTATCCGATCTCCCAGGTTATCCAATTGCTGGCGCCGCTCTCTGCCTCTTCCGCTGATAACCACCGGTCCATAGGGTTTGCCGATCCGGATGGAAACCTTGCTTTGATTCCGGAATCGCAGCGGCAGCACATCATTAAACCCGCTGAATCCCACCGGGAGAATTTGAGCATCTGTCCTGGCTGCCAGATACGCCGCACCAGGTCTCGCAGGGCGAAGCATCTCTGCCCAGGCACCTCCCTCCGGAAAGATCCCGAAAAAACCCTTCTGGCCTAAAACGAACTCCGCATCACGGATAGCTTGACGGGACCCAGTGCCGCGGTAAACATATAAGATTCCCCATAAACGGGGCAGTAATTTTGCCCAACCCGGCGTAAAAGCTGGGTTTGCGCCAGAAAACATCTCTATGGATGGGGGAGCAATATGCAGCATGGCAATGGAGTCCGCAAAACTAAAATGATTTCCGGTGATGATCAGGGGGCCTGTTTCAGGAATATTCTCCTCCCCAATAACGGAGAAATCAGAGAAGGTCCGCAGGGCAACCTGGATCAATCCCTTCAGGATGGATCGGATCATTAATCTTCGGGGGTACTTGATATCGGCCACAGAATGCTCCTTGATTCAGGCAGCTCCCCTTGGTCCGGCTGATAAAACGGCCGAGATTAAAAGGGGCTCGCTCTCGCAGCCTATATTCTATCAAAGAACGCTGGGAAAAGAGAAGCCTAATAGGAATCAAGAGTTTAATAAATTAACCCGGGGTTCAGGCGTTAATGGATCGCAAGGCTGCCAGAGCCGCCTCATGAAGGGCACTATTTGTGGCACAGATACCCCGATTATTTTTTAGAGTCCGGCCTTGGGAGAAATCCAGGGGTTTCCCGTCCAAGTCGGTGACTTTGCCTCCCGCCTCTTCAACCAGGATCGACCCAGCTGCCTGGTCCCAAATTTTTTCCCGATAACCCATCTTTTCCGGAGATAACAAGCGCAAATAGATTTCACCTTTCCCAGATGCCAGCAAGGCATACTTAACCTGGCTGTCAATCCGCACAGGATCTGCCTTGCCGCCCAATTTTTGCTGGAAAGAATCTATCTGGGAGGTATTGGTATGTCCAGACTCAAAAGATCGCATCAACCTTGCTTCGCTTGTCCGGGATCTTTTTGAGACGGCTAAAGCCGTAAACTGCTCTCTGAACAATGGCTCGCACAAAGGCGCAATCCAGGATCCTTGGCCGCGACAGGCAATCAGCAAGGAACCTCTTCCCCTGATGGTTTCCTGAAGGTCAGGGGTGATATTTGGGCAGCCCAACACTCCCAGCTGGACGATGCCATCCTCGATATACGCCAAGGCACAAGCGTATTGCGCCTCCCGCAAGAACCCCTTGGTACCGTCAATAGGATCGAGGGTCCAGTAATTTTCACCAGGGGCATCCTCCCCGCGGTCAATATATTCGCAGACTTGGTCCGGTGTCGCTCCGGGAATCAATCGGCTTACAAATTCGGTTACTTTTTCCAGGGTTTGGCGTTCATTTGGCGAACGCAACAAATCGGACTGCTCTTCACCTACCAGAAGTGCTCCAGGGAAGGATTGGTCCAACAGGTATCCAACAACCGCCTGAGCGGCAAAATCAGCGACGGTCACAGGGGAGCGGTCATCTTTCGTTAACGCTTTTGAGACCATTTCCTTTTGAATATCTGCAGCCAGACAAGCAGCTTTGCTGACAGCCTCGAGAGCAAATTTTGACCGGGGATCGTTTAAATTAATCATAAAGGTTCCTTGGATAACATAGTACTAAATTTTAGAATCAAAAATCGTTTAAGGGGTAATTACATATTGGAAGGTTCTGTGGTGCGGATTGGTATACCTGACAGATCGTAGGTCATAGCCCCGGTAATCTGCACCCGGGATATCTCACCCTCGGGAAGTGCACCTTCAACAAGTACCATGCCATCAATTTCAGGCGCATCTCGATAACTGCGACCCAATGAAATAATCTCATCAGAGCCTTCCACCAAGCCCTGCCCCTCGATCAACACTTCTAGAGGTTTACCGACCAGGGATTGATTTTTTTCTAAGGAAATTTTTTGCTGGGTTATCATTAATTGTTCCAACCGGTCGGCTTTTACGGCTGCAGGAATAGGGTCACCCAAAATCTCCGAAGATGTACCGGGTTCAAAAGAAAACTCAAAAACACCTACTCGATCAAAACGGACCTGTTTAATAAAATCCAACAGGGTCCCAAAGTCACTCTCGGTTTCTCCGGGATAACCCACAATAAATGTGGTCCGCAGTGCCAGACCCGGCATTTTCCGGCGGAGTTTATCCACGGTCCGGTAAACCCAATCCATATTGGCGGGTCGGCGCATATCTTTCAGTACCGCAGGGGCAGCATGCTGAAGGGGAATATCGATGTAAGGAAGAATTTGATCGTTACCTGCCATCACATCAATCAATCGATCGGTGATATATCCTGGAAAGGCATATAAAATCCGGATCCAGGCAACTTCTGGGGCGGTACGGGTAATCTGTTCCAGTAAATCTGCCAGGCCGTCTTTTTGCCCTAAATCATGGCCATAATCCGTTGTATCTTGGGCGATCAGGTTGATCTCTTTAACACCCTGGTTTTGAAGATAACGGATATCTTCCAGGATCTCTTTCAGAGGCCGGCTGACTGCTGGACCCTTAATCATTGGGATGGCGCAGAAAGCGCAAGGACGCCTGCAGCCATCCGCAATCTTCAAATATGCACTTCCGCCTTGGATTTGAGCTCCAACGGTCCCTTCGGGAGATTGCCCAATAGTCGGGGTGTCTGGCAAGTGATACAGAGGGCGAGGCGAATCTCCATCTCTCAGACCCTTAACAACCTGGAGAATATCCATCCATCGGCGGGTTCCTAATAAACCGTCAATGCCCGGGGTCCTGCGCAAAACCTCCTGACCATAACGCTGCGTCAGGCAGCCAGCAGCAATTAGAAATTGGTCTTTCTTTTTTTCTAAGGCGAGTTTTTGCAGAACAGCATAGGATTCTTCCCGGGCGGGTTCAATAAAACCACAGGTGTTTACAATGATCGTTTCAGCTTGATCCGGGTCACTAACAGCTGAATAACCGCTCCCTTGAAGCAGTTGAGCCATGGAACTTGCATCGACTGTATTCTTCGCGCACCCAAGAGATACCAGGTGAAAAGTTTTTTTCTTCATGAATGTCCTGGGGGGATGGAAACCTATTCCAATTCCTGGGTAGCTGTTGGGGTCGGGGTCTTGGTCACAGCCGGTGTTTCTGAAGGTGTCGGTGTAGCAGTAATGGTTGGCGTTGGGGTGGCGATGCCTTCTGCTGTATAAACCCGGTCAATGACCTCACCATAAAGCCCCATCACGCCAAGATCCCGTTGATTAAACAACACTTCAACACCAGCTGCATTTCCAGTCAGAACCTCTATGCTCAATTCTCCACCAAAAACTTTCACGGATCCTGGAAGCAATCTTCCTTGATAAACCACAATATTGTCCACGGTCACTCGCACCCATGCACGCTGTATTATGATCAGCTGAACCTGGACTTTCTCGTTTCCGGTTAATCCCGGAGTTGGCGTTGGATTTGTTCCTTCCGCTTCGTTTTCCGCTGGGCCAGGCGTGGCAGTAAATTCAACTGCAATCTCTCCCGGGGTAGTTAACAACTGCTCTGGGGTAGCTGTGAATGTAGGTGAGGGCAGCAGGATATCCGCCACTCCGGGAATTGTAGCCATAAATTCCGGGTTGGGCTTTCGGTTCCCCAGGATTAAGAATCCAGACCAAACGGAAACGATACCTATTAACAAGACAACTCCAACCCAGAGAATGTTGGGGCTGCCCAGAAATCTGCGAATACCAATCCGAAGGGAAGAAGGGGTCCTGGAATCGGGAATTTGCTTTCTGGTTTTCGCCAGTCGGCCTTGAAGGACATCCGCATAATTTAATAACAGGGGTTCTGGATCTAATCCGAGAAATTGGGCGTAGTTCTTAACCATCCCCTTTCCTTGAACCGTTGATGGTAACTCTTCAAGGCTGCCATTTTCAATCGCGATCAGATAGCGTTCAGGAATGAAGATTTGGTTTTCAATGTTTAACAAAGAAAAACCAAGTCTTTCCCGTTGTGTCTTTAAAACAGCTCCTATCTCCTCCAG
>CAZUMG010000121.1:0-5374 GCA_964621895.1 uncultured Anaerolineales bacterium
CGCTCTCCGGAAGAGGATGAGTACCTGTTTATTCATAATTTCTCAACTTTAAAAATCTGGTCGTTTGCTGCCATGGTGGATGAGGCAGATCCATATATTTTCTTTGATCAAAACATGACCCTGGCAGATAAAAACAGGATCATGGGATTTTACGAAAGCTGCCTCCAAAGACATTTCTTTTTCCATCAAAGCAGTCGAAAGCATTATTTATCTAAGAATCCAAATTTCTCACCTGCGATAGATACGCTTTTGAGAAAATTTCCAGACGCAAAATTTATTTACATGATCCGGAATCCCTTTCAAGCCGTTCCGTCGCATATCAGTTTAAAGGAACGGGAATGGCAAATGCTGGGAACACCTTTGCGTAAATATGCCTGTAAGGATTTTATTATTAAATCATCCAAGCATTGGTACAATTATTCTCTGGATAAACTGAATACCCTCCCCAAGCATCAGGCGGCTGTTATCAAGCTTGAAGACCTGATTGAGGATGTATCAGGAACGATCCATCAGTTGTATCAGCAATTGGGACTATCAGTATCAACCGCATTTCAGGAAATACTAGCCCAGGAGACTGACCGGGCTAATCAACATCAAAGCGAACATCAGTATTCCCTCTCCGAGATGGGGATCAGCCGGGAGTATTTGTATAAGTGCTTTAACGGGGTTATGGACCAATTCGATTATAGTCATTAGGAGATCCAGGCGGTTAATCACATGAAAATAGTATTTACTTCCATATTTCCACCAGGATTAGGGGGCGGAGCAGGCCGAGTTGCCCATGAATTAGCCCGCTTCTTTTCTTATAAACATGATGTTGTCATGATCTGTCCGGCAGATCAAACAAGATTTTATCAGGATGAGTATGGATTAAACATCTACGGTATTCGCAGCGCAGGCAAAACAGAATTTCGTATGCCTGATTTATCCGCCAGGACTGTTGGTGATTTATTTGATTTTCTCGATGATTTCCATCCCGACATTGTCCATGCCCATGATCCAGCCTTGATGGGGTTGATAGGGCAGGTCTGGGCCCGAATGAACTTAGTTCCCTTTGTTCATACTGCCCATGTTTTACCATCCAAAGCAATGGATTTTGGCACCTCAGAATCGATCAATGTTCCCTTATTAAAAAACTCGGTCAGCGAGTTTGCTGTTCACAGCGTTTTATCCAATTTTTATTTTAATTGTGATGCCTTGATTGCATTAAACCAGCCCGGACTTGAATCCATCAGGGAGTTCGGTTTTACCGGACCAATTTTTGTAGTTCCCAATGGAAGGGCATTATCTCACTACAATACCTGCCGGGAAGCAGATATTAACTCCAAACGAAAAGTTCTGGCTTTTATTGGCTTCATCACAGATCGAAAAAACCAATTTTACTTGGTAAAAACATTAAAATCCTTACCAGATAATTACGTCCTTCGCCTGGCAGGAAAACCGCTGCATGAGCAGTATCTGGAAAAATTAAAAAAATACTGTCAAAAGAACAACCTGAAGAATGTTGAGTTTTTCGGCCAAATTGAGCATGACCAGATTCCAGAATTCCTGCAAAAAGCTCATGTATTTACTTCAGCATCAAAAATGGAAGTTCAGAGCCTGGTGGTCATTGAGGCCCTGGCATCAGGTACACCTGTTGTTGGGCTGTCCAATGAAACGATTGATGAATTGGTCAATGATGAAGTAGGCGCCTGGTTGGCCAAAGATAAAAAACCATCAGAATTTGCAGAACAGATCGAGCGGATCTGCAATTTACCCGAAGACCAGTATCACTTGATGTGCCAGACGGCCAGAGAGCGTGTATCCCAGCTTGATTGGTCGAATATTGTTGAGTTAACCGTAAAAGCCTACCAGGAAATATTAAGCATCAAATTAACCATCACCGAAAATGAGAGCGACAGGTTAACCAACCTGATCACTTTTTTGGCTGCTGGGGATGTGAGAGATTATTTATTGAACGTTATCAAGGAAGCCCGTCAAAGGTTAGCTGCTGAACACCGGCTTCGGCCGCGCAGAAGAGTTCCTTCATCTATTCGACCCTGGACCCGAGTACCCTCGTCTACCTGGCTAATCTCTGCCCTTACCATCACGGTATCAATGATCGGTTATTTATTTATGAGGGGTCCCGGGAATAAAAAAGACTAGACCCTGTTTGATCTGAACGGTCCCAGTTTTTTTCTGGGTGTTACCAGACGGTAGTTCTTGTATGTACTGATTATTTTCTAAACCAAGCCTGATCTATATATCCTGTTGTATAATAGTGACTTGTTGTATTTCAGGTTCATTAACAAAGGTGACAAGATTTTTTTGTTTTAAATCTTTTTTATTGGGAGTAAATGATGAAAGACTTTTTGGTTAGGGGAAGTATTAAAGATCTTGATCCGAAACTGGACGAATTGCTGCGGATAGAAGCAGAAAGACAGTATCGCAGACTCATACTCATCCCGAGCGAGAGTATGACTCCAAAAGCAATCCGGAGAGCGCTTGGATCGGCATTCCATAATATTTACGCGGAAGGGTACTCATTTGATTTAACGGGCGGCTTATCCGAAGATGAGTTATTTGATTATGACCGGCTGCTAACCGAATATCGTCGTTATTCTGATAATCGTTATTACAAGGGCGTTGAATATGCAGATATCCTGGAAGCTGTTGCCGGTCAACGGGCTGCCCAGGCATTTGCCAGTAATGGAAAAACTGCCCTTGATATCTATGTAAATGTTCAACCCCTTTCAGGTGGTCCCGCCAACAATGCCGTTTATCATGGTCTGGTTGACCTTGGGGATACAGTGATGGGGATGAATTTGCTTCATGGGGGACATTTATCCCATGGATCCCGGGTAAATCGATCCGGAGAATTTTATAACATCGTTTCTTATTCTGTGAATCCGGACACTGAGCTGATTGATTATGAGGAAATAGAAAAACTTGCCCTCCAGCATCGGCCCAAAATGATTATCGCCGGTGTATCTTCCTATTCCTGGCAGCTGGATTGGAAGAGGTTCCGAGAAATTGCAGATCAGGTGGGTGCATATCTCCTGGCTGATATATCTCATGTTGCCGGTTTGATCATCGCTGGTGAATATCCTTCCCCAATCGGTTACGCTCATATCATTTCCTCGACGACTCATAAAACGCTGATGGGACCCCGGGGAGCCATCCTGATGAGCACTGACCTGGAAGTTATTAAAACGATAGACCGGGCGGTATTCCCTGGTGAGCAGGGAGGTCCCCATGTCAATGTGTTCGGTGCGATGGCGATTGCTTTTAAGTTAGCTCAAACCGAAGAATTTAAGCAAATGATGGGCCAAATTGTTAAAAATTGTAAGGTGCTGAACGATCGTTTGGAGGAACGGGGATTTCGGATTCCCTTTGGTGGTACCAATACTCATCTGACCAATATTGATACCAAGTCAGTCCGGGGGAAGAACGGAGCGTGGTTAAGTGGAGATTTGGCTGCCCGTATCCTGGATGTTGCTGGTATTGTCTCGAACCGCAACACGATACCTGGTGATATTTCTGCATTAAATCCTTCTGGAGTTCGCCTGGGAACACCCTGGATCACTCAGCGGGGTTTTAAGGAAGAAGAAACCCGTCAGGTAGCAGATATCATTGCTGATATTCTTTTTTCTTGTGAGCCGTATTATCAGGGCAGGGGATTAAAGGCGAAGGTAGATTTTAGAACCCTGGAAGATGCAAAGCTGAAAGTACGTGATCTGGCTGAAAATGCGGGCATTGACTATAAGCCGGGAAACCACGGCTACCCCCATTTTTATTACCTTGATGATGAAGCGGAAGAACATAAAAAAACCTCTTCTTATATCATTAGTGGAGATAAATCCAGGGAATTTTTAGACTATCTGGTAAGCAGCGATATTGAAACCATGGAGTGTGGAAATAACCAACCAACGGTTTTGTATACACCGGAAGGTAATCTATCAGCCATGGTGACCTGTGATGAACTCCAGAGCTTCCATTTAACCGTGCCGGCAGAACATGCCGGGTTGGTGCTCACCTGGCTGCGAGCAGTTTCGGATGGTTATGTCCGGGTTGATCAGGATGTCCTTAAAAAGATCCCTGGGCCAATCATTGTCCGAGAATCTGACCGTGATTATGACTCTATCGTGGGGGGCGACCCGTATGGAAAAAATAAACCATTTTATCTTGGGATGCGTGAAGAGCAGGGCGACGCTTTACCGGAGTTTTCCTGGATAGAACCGGAGGACCAATCCATCAAACGAACACGTTTGTACGATCTGCACCTGGAATTAGGCGCCCGCATGGTACCATTTGCCGGTTGGGAGATGCCGGTCAGATACGATTCTGTCCTAGAAGAGCATAATGCCGTCAGGGAAAATGCAGGATTATTCGACGTTACCCACATGGGAGTGTTCCAGGTCGAAGGCCCTGACGCGATGGCTTTCCTGGATAGTGTTGTTGGCAACGATATCTCCTTGCTAAAAGAAGGAGAATCCGCCTATGCCCATTTCCTGGATCCGGATGGAAATGTGCTGGATGATACCCTGATCTACCACCGCTACGAATTAGGGTATCTGGTTGTTGTTAACGCTTCAAATGAGGCCAAAATTTGGGAATGGCTCATGGAAGTAAAAGCAGGTACCATAAAAGTTGATAATCAGCGACCCTGGGCCAAAGCCTACGGGAGGCGGGCGATTTTAAGAAATCTGCAGAATCCCATGGAAGGGTCAGATCAACTGGTCGATCTGGCGCTGCAGGGTCCAAAATCACGTGAGATCCTGCTGGCTTTAGGTTTCAGCCCTGATGATCAGCGAAAAATCAATCATCTGCGCTGGTCGGAATTATGTGAGGTAATCAGCGGTGATTATCATCTGGTTGTTTCCCGGACTGGATATACTGGTGAAAGAGATGCTTTCGAGATTTTTGTTCACCCTGATTTGGCTAAGTCCCTCTTTGCGAAATTACTGGAAGTTGGAACGCCTTTTGGCATCAAACCCTGCGGTTTGGGAGCCAGAGACTCTCTCCGAACGGAAGCCGGCTTGCCTTTATACGGATATGAGCTAGCCGGGGAATTGAATATTGGCGCCGGAGGGTCGGGATTTGGATCCTATGTGAAAGTTAATAAACCCTGGTTTATTGGCAGGGAAGCCTACCTGGCTCAAGAACAGGAACGGGAACAAGTCATCGTGCGCTTCCGCTTCAGCGAAAAAAGGGTCCGCAAGGCTCATTTTGGGGATCCAGTGATGGATGAACAAGGACGAGTGATTGGGAAGGTGACCAGCTGCGCCACTGATAGTGAAGGATATTACCTGGGGCAAGCCTACGTCGATAAACGCCATGCGCAGAAAGGCACCTTATTGTATATTTACCAGGATGTTGAAAAACGTAAGGGGAC
>CAZUMG010000122.1:0-3872 GCA_964621895.1 uncultured Anaerolineales bacterium
TACCATCTGCAATCGAACAACAAGCCCGTTCACCAGTAAACCTTGCCCACTGCCCTTCCTGTAGAAGAATCCTTCATCCGGGCTAACTTTTATAACCAAGCGAGCTTAATATGTCTCGATTCCTTCCAAAAATATTTTTAGATTTCAGTTCATTCTGGGCAGGCGTTTTAATCGCCATTATTTTTTTATTTCTTTTTTTCCGGTATCGCAACCGGCTAACAACCCTGCTGCGGCGTGGAAGACGAAACATTTTAACTTTTCGCGATACTCTCTCAATATCTTCAGAGACAGATTACTACAAGGTTATCTATAAATATGTCCAGGGATTGCACGTTTCAGCAGATCTGTTTCCCCTGGATTCGATCTTAATTCCTCCTAGGTGCGTCGCCCCTCCACCGCCCATTTCCCCAGGATCGGATATCAAAGACCCAAGTCTGGTCCAACAGACTTTAGGTTACGATCTTGCCCTTCCAGATTTAGCTATTGAATACAATGCTCCCACATTTGCCCTACTAGATGCCATTGCTAATGAAACAAATATCTGCCTGGTAGGATTTCCGGGTTGCGGGAAAACAGTAGCTATTGCTGATTGCATCTCTTCTATGCTTAGAGGAAATCGTGAAGCATCCGAATTTACCGATAAGATCCCTTTTTATGTTAAAGCCCACCATGTTTTAGCCCAATTTCCTGGACGCGATATGCTGGGAATACTACTAGCAAGTATTTTAAGCAATCCGGTTTTCAACGTTATTCCCAATTTTCCAAAATACCTCACCTCGACTGTGAACTCAGGTAAAGCGGTTATATTTATTGATGATCTTGATTTATTAACTTATTCAGATACCAATCGAATAGCAAATTTTATAATTGCCTTGCGCAAGGGCATCCCGACACTCCAGTTAATCACTACGGCCTCACCATCTTGCCTTGGTAATTTAGTTAAAACATCCCTTGAGATGATAAGTGTTGCCCCCTGGGGTAAAAAAGAGAAATACACTTTCCTTAAAAAATGGTCATCCGCTTGGCCTTCCCCACCCGAAAATATGTCCAGCCAAATTTCAGATTCAGTTTCGATTCTAAATTCCATGCTGGTTATCAGCGACCCCTTCCTGTCCCCGCTCGAGTTTACTCTTAAAGCCTGGGCTGCTTATGCTGAAGATCTTGCCGGTCCAACATCTGTCAACTCAGTAAATTCATACTTTCAAAGATATTTTTCTTTATTATCGAGGGATTCCATTCACACGCTGGAGAATATAGCCCTCCATGCCCTTGAACAAGAAAAAAGTATTTTTACTCGACGTGATGTAAACACTTGGTTTTCCGAAATTACGGGCACATCATCCCCAGAGCTTGCCGATGATAAAATCAGCCCGCTTGCACCTGTTTTACAGGCTGCACTCGATAGTAATATTATTCTTAAGTCAGCTTCAGATAGCTATTATTTTACAAATCCCACTATTGGCGGTTATTTGGCCGCGAGAAGCCTGGGCAGATCAAGCAGACAAATAATAAATCGAATTCTCGTGCAGCCAGATTGGTCCCTGCTCCATGAGACAATGCGGTTCTTTTCAGCTTTTGTAAACATCCAACCTTTTATCTCTTTAATGCATCCAGACCGTACTTTATTAAAAAATAACCTGCTTCGGGCAAGCTCCTGGCTGGTAAATGTGCCAAAAGACAGCCCGGAGGAGGTCTATTTATTAAAAGCAATTACTCGTGAAATTCACTCGAATTCACTTTATCTTGTAAAACTTCGCCTGATAGTTTCTCTGGTAAAATCTGGCAATCACAACGTAAAAAGTATCCTCCAATATCTGCTTAAATCAGATGACCTGGATACACGTAGAGCTGCGGCTATCGGGGCAGGCTTAATCCAGGACTTATCATCTGTTCCCCTTTTAATCAACCAGCTGAATGATCTTTTTCCAGCATGCACTGCAGCCTGTTATGCTCTGGGGAAAATCAGCTCACCAAGGTCGTTAGAAGCTATTGCAGATGGTTTACTCCACGGAAACGAATTGCTTCGCAGAGCTGCTGCTGAATCCCTAGCGCAGAATCGCAGTGAGGGACATCCAGCACTTCGTGAAGGTGCGTTGATGGATGATTTATTGGTCCGCTATGCAGTGGTCCACGGTTTAGGCTTGATCAATGAACCCTGGTCACTTGAAATCCTCGATAAACTCCGTATTGACGAAAAAGAATGGGTCGTTAGAGATCTCGCCCAGCAAACCTATGAAATCCATCAAACTGGATCTCCTTATCTTCCATCTCATCATCCTCCAGCGCATTCAGCCCCCTGGCTGCATCAATTTGCTGCCCAACAGAACAATAGTGCTCCGACACCGGAAACAGCCTTAGATTTGCTCCTTGAAGCCCTGGAAAAGGGTTCAGATTTACAGAAACAAGCTGCACTGACCCTTTTAAGCCAGGAAAGCAGCCCTGATGTTATTCCAAGTTTGGCTGCTCTCTTTAATCATCCTAATCCTGCTATTCGACAGCAAACTGCTCTAACTGCCTGGTACATTGCTCCTCCAAATTACCAGCTGCCAGTTATAACAGATCATCCCTCAAGTTCTTCTCTAAATTAACTCCCATACAAATAGCCCCCGGATTTAAGATCGGGGGCTAAGCAATATAATCCATTAATTATGAAATCTGTTGAAGGACAATTTCCTGCAGGCGCTCGGGTTTGATGCCAAGAATTGATATCAGTTTATCTTCACGATCTTCCCCAGCGATAACCTCAAATCTTTTCTGATTAATTCCCAATTTCTTGGATAAAAATTTAATTAATTCTTCGTCATTATGCTGTGATTTTCCCTTTAAGTTAACGACGACCGTTCCATCAAAAAGGATTTTTTCTATTTGGTTTTCCTTCTTGCTCGTCACAATTTTAATTGCTAGCGCCGCCCCTTTTTCCCCATCGTGAAAGTGAAACTCCCGTCCAATCATAGATCATCCTTGTGAATCTTTTTACTTAATTTCAGATTATATTTAACAAAACTCTGGTTAAAACTTCAATTATAACCATCAATATCAGCGGGCTAAAATCAAAATGCCCGAAAGACGGTATCAATTGTCGAATCGGCCGCAGGAGAGGTTCAATTATCTTATCAATCGTTTGCCTTAATGGATGAAATGGATCCATAAAATAAGATAAAACAATTTTCAATAAGATCAATAAAAGCAGGGTTTGCTCAATGATTATAATAAATGATTGAATAGTCATAATGCATCCAATTCTAACGGGGTCCCACCAAAGCGGACCCGATTCTCAAAACGGTTGCCCCTTCCTCAATAGCTACCTCGAAATCACCGCTCATACCCATAGAAAGATCTTCAAGCTGGGCATTGGGAAATTTAGTTGATAGATCCTTTTGAATTTCTTTTAATTTCTTGAAATACGGACGGGCTTCTTCAGGATTTTCTGAATAAGGCGCCATGGTCATTAATCCATTAACCATCAAATTTTTATATTTAAGTATTTGGTCCAAGTCAGATTCTATTGCCATAATATCACGAGCTCTTTCAGTACTCCATCCCAGTTTAGCTTCTTCACCGCTGACATTCAATTCTAAAAATATTGGGATAATTCGTGCGATCTGACAAGCCCGTTTATTTAACTTTTCAGCAACGTTCAAACTAGTAACCGAATGTACAACTGCAAAATTCGAAGCGATTTGTTTCTCTTTTCCGTGTTGAATAGCTCCAATCATATGCCACTCAATCGGGTAGTTTTTCAATAAATCCATTTTGAATAAGGCTTCTTTTAAATAACTTTCTCCTACGGCGGTGATTCCATTATCAAACAAGTCTTTGATAACAGCGGCTGATTTTTGTTTGGTTACCGCAACTAGTTTAATTTCTGCAGG
>CAZUMG010000122.1:3972-5345 GCA_964621895.1 uncultured Anaerolineales bacterium
TGCCCCAGTCGTCAGAATATGTCGCCTTAATCTCCTGGATTACATCGGTGCCAACCTGGTAATGATCAGGGCCAACGGAAGGCCCAATTCCAGCCATAATATCTGAAGCCTCTGTACCGAATCGTTCAATCATAACCTGGACTGTTTTTAGAACAACTTCCTTAACGGTTCCTTTCCAACCTGCATGGGCAATAGCAATCACATTTTTTACGGGATCGTAAAACAAAACAGGCACACAATCGGCAAAACGCATAAACAACAGTAATCCCGGACTGTCGGTGACGATCGCATCAGCTTTAATTAATGTTTCAAAAGGGTTCTTTGTAACAACTACCCGCGCTGAGTGAATTTGGCGGACTTGGACTACTTGGTGGGAGGTATATCCCATTACTTGAATAATTTTTTGGAAATTTCCCTTGACCAAGTCAGGATTATCTCCAACGGTACTACCAACATTCAATGATTCCCAGGGTTTTGGACTTAATCCACCCTGCCGAGTGAAAACAGCATGCACTAAACTGTTCGAATAAAAAGATTCAAACTGGTAAAATTTCAATCCGGACTTTTCGACTCTAATCATTCAATTTTTGATCCATCTGCGCTTCTTTAAGTTTTACAGTCATAACTTTTCTTGTATCCTGCATAGATTCCTCAACAATGGGATACCCAAACCATGCCGTGGAAAAACCAAATAATCCTCCTGTGATAGTTCTCAGCAATGGTGTGCTTTCACGGATTGGTAGTATATGCCAGGGCAGCTGACTTACAACTTGGCTCAGTCCATCAATTCCGATGGGCAGAATTCCCAGGATAAACCAGGCAGCTATTGGCAGACTTGGGATTTTCCGGCCAGTAAGTGAGAATAGCAAACCAAAAGCCAAGATCGCTCCATAAATTGCTATATCTCGCTGGCAAAGGGCAAGTTTATATCCAAGGATTTCGTTCCCGATAAATTTATGCGCTGTGTCAAGGTCAAATGTGTCGAAACCTGTCACTTGTTCATAAGTCAATAAATTAGCAACTCCCGCTAAACTTCGCGGATAGGCTGATTGTTCACCAAATATAAACCAGGATCGAAAAGCAAGTTGGTGGCAAAGCCTCCCATAAACTGTATAGATAATTTTTGCAGGTGTAATATACCCATTAGCTTGTAAAACAGGAGCTAAAAAAGCCAGGCCAAGGTAAATAAAAACGAATATATTAAATACCAGCATATACCGTTTTGAAAGCCAATGAAAAAGTCGATCCGCAAATGATACTTCTTTACCTCGTTTTACTTTTCGTTGATGGGATTGGGGTTTCATCTGATCCAAATGCACAATGCGGTCTTGAGCAGCCCCTAAAGTCATTTCTATGGTTTTTTTATCAAAAGG
>CAZUMG010000123.1:0-2708 GCA_964621895.1 uncultured Anaerolineales bacterium
ATCCAGCATTTTGAAAATGTAAACTTAACCGATGATCCCTATTAAACCCCCCCTGGTTGTAATTCTAGGGCCAACCGCTGTTGGGAAAACTGATATATCCATCCAGCTGGCTGAAGACCTGCACGGAGAAATTGTTTCAGCTGATTCCCGTTTATTCTATCAGGGCATGGATATAGGCACGGCCAAACCATCTCCGGATGAATTATCCCGAGTACCTCACCACCTGGTTAATGTAGCCGCTCCAGACCAGGATTACAGCCTGGCTGTTTACCTGCCAATAGCGATAGATATCATCCGGGAAATTCACTCCCGGAATAAACTCCCTTTCCTGGTGGGGGGAACCGGCCAGTATATTCAGGCTGTTGTTCAGGGTTGGGATCTGCCCCGCACAAAACCAAATCCACATTTGCGGGGAATCCTGAACAGCTGGGCGGAGGATATCGGAGTGGAAGGTATGCGTTCCCGATTAGCAGCGCTTGATCCTGAAGCAGCTGCTGGTATCGACGGCCCTAATCTGCGCCGCATCATCCGGGCGCTGGAAGTCATTCTGAGTTCTGGAAGGAAATTTTCTTCCCAAAGAAATCAATCCGGATCTCCCTTCCGAGTTTTACAAATTGGTCTGATCCGACCCAGGGAAGAACTTTACCAGCGGATAGACCGAAGAGTTGATCGTATGCTGGAGGGTGGATTGATTGCCGAAGTACAAGCGCTGCTGGATGCGGGTTATTCGCCGGATTTATCATCTCTATCGGCTATCGGTTACAAGCAGATAGCCTCTTATTTATCTGGCCAGATCTCACTTGAAGAAGCTGTCCGTTTAATCAAAGCAAAAACCAGGAAATATGTCCGCCAGCAGGCTGCCTGGTTCCGGAAGGATGACCCTGAAATTCTCTGGGTTTCAGCTTCACAAGATCCCCTGTCAAAGATTCATGACGAGATTCTCCATTTTCTGTCCTAATTTTGTTATACTTATAGATAGGCACTAATATATCTTGTCATAGGAGGAGGAATCCGATGGAGCACCGACCCTGGCATGATTATTACGACGAAGGAATACCTACCAGCCTTTCCTACCCGGCTGTCCCCATTTTTCATTTCCTGGATGATTCGGCAAAAAAATACCCTGATAAGCCCTGTACGATTTTTAAGGGGGCAAAGATCTCTTACCGCGAGATGAGCAGGATCACTGACCAGTTGGCTGCTGGATTGGCCGATCTGGGAGTTAAAAAAGGAGACCGGGTCGGTATTCTGATCCCTAATACTCCCCAATTTGTGATCGCCTATTTCGGTGTGTTAAAAGCTGGAGGTATAGTGGTCGCTACCAACCCCCAGTACACAGGCAGGGAAATCAAGCATCAGGCCAAAGACTCCGGCATGGAGCTGATGATCGTGATGAGCAATTATTACGAGCTGGTCAAAGGGGTTCAGGCAGAAACCGACATTAAGCGGATCATCGTGACCAATATCAAAGAAACCCTCCCTCCCTTATTAAGGGTGTTGTTCACCCTGGCGAAGGAAAAGAAAGGCGGTTTCCGGGTTACTTTGCGGGATAATGATCTCTGGCTGCCGGATTTGCTTAAGAAGTACGCTGGTGCCGAACGACCGAAAGTTGAGGTTGGTCCTGATGATACCGCCATTTTCCAATACAGCGGGGGGACAACTGGCATCCCCAAGGCAGCCATCGGACTGCACCGCAATCTAGTGGCCAATACCATCCAGATGCTGAACTGGATCAAATCCGGTGTGATGGGTGAAGAGGTAGTCATGATGGCCATTCCCCTTTACCATGTATATGGCATGGTTGCCGGAATGAATTATGGCCTGGCAGCAGGAGCGAGTCTGGTTATGGTTCCGGATCCCCGGGATCTAAAAGATCTGCTGGGGAATATGCAGAAGTACAAGACTTCCATTTTCCCGGCTGTACCTGCCCTCTATAATGCCATAAATAATCATGCTGATGTCCAAGCCGGCAAATATGACCTGAGCGCTATTAAAGCCTGTATTTCTGGTTCAGCCCCATTGATGCGGGAGACCAAGGAAACTTTTGAAAAACTCACCGGCGGGATTGTTTTTGAAGGGTATGGATTATCGGAGACACCCACGGCTACCCACTGCAATCCCAATTTTGGTGAAAACCGGACCGGCTCAATTGGTCTGCCATTTCCTGATGTGGATGCCAGAATTATTGACCTTGATGATGAGGTAACCGAACTTCCAGTTGGAGAAATTGGAGAATTGGTTCTTAAGGCTCCCCAGGTTTTTAAGGGCTACTATAATATGCCGACGGAGACCCACAATGCTCTCCGCAATGGGTGGCTTTACACTGGGGATATTGCCCGTATGGATGCCCAGGGGTATTTCTATATTGTGGACCGCAAAAAAGAACTCATCAAACCAGGAGGGTTTCAGGTCTGGCCGCGTGAAGTGGAAGAAGTGCTGCAGGAGCATCCGGCAATCCTGGATGTAGGTGTTGCCGGCATCCCGGATCCCAAACGGGGAGAAACCGTAAAAGCCTGGATTGTGCTGAAGGAGGGGGCTTCCCTTGACAAGCAAGCTTTAAAGGAATGGTGCAAGGATCGCTTAGCAAGATATAAAATTCCCACGGAAATTGAGTTCAGGTCGGAGCTTCCTAAAACCCATGTGGGCAAATTACTCCGCAGGGAATTAATCCGGGAGCATAAAGAAGCTGCTGGGGGGTAGTCCGCCAA
>CAZUMG010000123.1:2808-5268 GCA_964621895.1 uncultured Anaerolineales bacterium
TTCCAAACCAGATGAGGTCGGGGGATTTTCCCCTGGAAATATGCCTTGTTTACCCGGGCAAAACTGTTTTCCAGCTGATGATAGCTGCCTTCAGCAAAGCTGCCCGAGGGAATAGACAGATATTCAAGTTCCTCTCTGGCTGTTTGATACCCTGGGGAGATGGTATGCGAGTTGATAATTTGTCTGGCCTCTTGGTCTTTTCCCATCAAGGCAATCTGCAGGATTGCAATTAATACCCTGTCAGGTGCGAAGATAAAACTCTCCTGGGCGGTTATAAAGAGAACATTTGTTTTTATCTGGGATTTATAGAGGGATCCAAGATGGTAAAAAGAAAATTGAATCTGGGCATGGCGATGTGCGGAATGGAGCTTAATGTCTGGTAAGAACAGATTGATCCTCCCCAGAGCATCGAGATGCTCCTGGAGGTGATCTGGATCAGATAAAAACTTCACCCATTGATAAGCCCTCCTGCTCTTAATTGGAAGATCCGCTGCGGTTTTCAATTGATCCTTAAGAATAGCATCAACGGCAGCGTTCGTTTCCTGGAGGTCACCAGTAAGGGTCCTCAGCAGGTTTTGATGCATTTCTTCTGACTGGCTGGATGCCTGGACAGCGGGTAATGCCATCAGCTGCTGTAAATGCGAAGTTCTTTTGATTAAATTTCGAATGGTTACAGTGTGCATAGCAGGATCATATGGTTTAATAATCAGGTCAAAAATCACTCCCATTTGCTTTGACAAGGAGACCAGGATGTCATAAAATCTTCTAGTCGATCAAGTAAAAAGTATCATAACAAACAAGTATAGTATATAAACAACCTCTGAACAAAGCTGAACGAATATTAGACCCCATAATATCTAGGAAGGTTTTCTCAATGAAAGAATATCCAACTCATAACATTCGCAATATCGCCCTGGCATCCCATAGTGGATCAGGCAAAACCATGCTGGCGGAGTCCCTGCTGTATTTCACCGGTGCGCTAACCCGCCTGGGTGATATCAATGCCGGAACAACCGTCTCTGATTTTCAGGATGAGGAAAAGCGCCGCAGTATTTCAATTTCCACCTCAGTTCTGCCGCTTGAATACCAGGATTATAAAATCAACCTGCTGGATACACCCGGATATACTGATTTTGTGGGAGAAGTGATTTCAGCGATGCGAGTTGTGGAAGGTGTGATCATTCCCGTTGATTCAGTGGCGGGAGCGGAAGTGGGAACAGAGCTGGCCTGGAATTATGCTGATGAATTTAATCTGCCCCGTTTTGTGGTGATTAACATGATGGACCGTGAAAATGCCAATTTTGAAAAAGCCCTGGAATCAGTCCGCCAGATGACTACAATGCGGCTTTTACCCCTGGAGCTTCCCTGGGGAGAAAAAGCAGATTTCAGCGGGGTGATCAATATCCTGGAAAATAAAGCTTATATAGGCGACGGCAAAGAATCCGTGGAAATTCCCCCTGAATTCAAGGATCAGGTTGAAGAACTGCGCATGGAAATCATCGAAGCTGCAGCAGAAGGCAATGATGAGCTGCTGATGAAATATTTGGAAGGGGAAACCCTCACCGAGGATGAAATTTTCAGTGGTCTGAAAAATGCAGTCATGGCCCGCTCATTTGCTCCAGTGCTGGTAAGTTCGGGGACAGCCGGAATAGGCATGACTTCCCTGCTGAACGCAATTATCAAATTAATGCCTGCTCCAGATGAAGTTGGTCCAGCAACTGCCGAAGGAGCCAAAGGGCAGGAAGAACTCCAGGTTTCTGATGCGGGTCCTTTCGCTGCCTATGTCTGGAAAACCACTGCAGATCCTTATGTTGGAAAAATCACCTACTTCAGGATTTATTCTGGTTCGATCAGCTCCGATAGCAAGGTTTGGAATAATCAGGCCCATGAAGAAGAGCGCTTTGGCAATATCTCGGTAATGCGAGGAAAACATCAGCTGGATGTTAAAAATGTCCATGCTGGAGATATTGTTGCTGTTCCGAAATTAAATGTCACCTCTACAGGACATACCCTGGGAGATCCGGGACATCCCGTTAAATTACCAGTTCCGGTCTATCCGACTGCCCTGTACCGGGTTGCAGTTATCCCGGCTACCCAGGCTGATTCGGCTAAACTGAGTCCAACCCTCAGCCGCCTTTGTGAAGAGGATATGACCCTATCCTGGAAGCAGGACACCACCACCAAGGAAACAATCCTGGAAGGAATGGGCGGACAGCACATCGACGTTGCCATCCGGAAAGCCAAGGATATTTTCCTCACAGAGTTAAACACTCAAATTCCCAAAGTTCCCTATAAAGAAACCATCAGTAAAGTCGGAGCTGCCCAGTACCGCCATAAAAAACAATCCGGTGGGTCGGGCCAATTTGCTGAGGTCCACATGCGTTTAGAGCCGCTTCCGGAGGAAAGGTTTGAGTTTGTGAATGATGTTTTCGGAGGAGCGATTTCCAAGAACTATATGCC
>CAZUMG010000124.1:0-5263 GCA_964621895.1 uncultured Anaerolineales bacterium
GTATATACACCGCTCTATTATTATTTATCTGCCGCTGTCCTGACCCTTCTTCAAAAGAGTTTTTTAGCAATGAGGCTAGTGTCCATTCTAAGTTCTTTTGGAACTGCGGGGTTGATTTTCTGGTTAATAAAACGCGAGACTAATGAACCATTAATCGGGTGGATATCAGCTTCCCTGTATCTAGCGTGTTTTGGGCTGAGTGATGGTTTTTATGACCTTGCCCGAGTGGATTCGCTTTATATTTTGATGCTGGTCATGGGTTTATTCGTATTTCGTTTGGCAAGGACCAGGTGGGGTTATGCCGGAGCTGGTTGTCTAGTCGCGCTGGCTTTTTACAGCAAACAATCTGCAGTGATTGTATTTTTTCCGCTGATTTGTTATGTGCTTGTTATGAATTGGAAGAAAGCCTGGCCGATATTACTAACAGTCGGAGTCGGTATCGCTCTTCCTTATTATTTATTTAATAAGGGTGCCGGATGGTTTTCTTACTATATTTATAATCTGCCAGCAGAACACGGCTATTCACTGCTTTCCGCAGTTAATTTTTGGGTTGGGGATATATTAAAACCTCTGGCAATTGCGATTGGTTTTATTATGTTTTATGGTTTATCTCGGACTATCCAAAGGAAAGCGGAACAACCAGATTGCCCGCAAAAGGCGACCAACCCATCAGTCAGAAATTCCGATTGGGAAAGTAATCTGTCCAGGAGCTCAGGGGATAGCATGTATATATTATTTGCTATTGGTGCGATCGGATCAGCCTGGATAACCCGCTCAACTAACGGGGGTGGGTCAAATAACGGTATGTCGGCTTATCTGGCGATTGCTATCCTGTTTGGCTTGGGATTCAATTATGCCCGGCTATTAGTTTATAACGAAAGCCGGGTAGACCAAAGATTTCAGCTTACTATTTCCGGTTTGGTGTTAATCCAATTTCTAGCCTTAACTTATAATCCATTTAGTTATATTCCTACTAATACAGATCGTGAAATAAACCAGAAACTGCTGAATGAGATTAGCGCAGCACCGGGACAGGTACTGATTCCTTACCGCAGTCATCTCCCGGAGCTGGTTAGAAAAAATCCCCAAATTCACATGATCAATTTATTTGAGTTTACCGGATACTTCAACCATATCGTTACGCCGGAAGGTCGGGAGTTGGTCGAGCAAATTCGTGCTAATATCTGCTCGCAGCAATACTCTCTGATTATTCTTGACCAACCAGTTCCATGGCTTGAAGAACAAATCATGCATGCATATTCACGCAAAGATAATAGTCACTTTGCGGTATCTGGTTTCCAAAGTAAAGCGACAGAATGGCAGCAGGGATTTGATTTCAGATTTGAGCCAAAAGAAGATTATGACTATGCTGCCTGCTTAGAGACAGTTTCTATCACGAATTAAGCTCAGCGACCTGGTGTCCGTCACCGGGGGATTTTAAGAATATAGGAGCAAAACTGAATTGCGACCAAAAATACAATTTAATTGGATCTTTGCTATTGGATTGATTTGTTTGGTAGTGGGAGGACTGATGTGGGTCAACTACCAATATTCTCAAAACAACCCCGGGGGTAATGATTTTTTAGTTCATTACGTTGGAACGCGGTCACTTCTATTTGAAGATCTAAGCCCTTACAGCGATGAGGTAGCCGTTCGCATACAAACAGCGGCATATGGACACCCCGCCCAAGGGATCGAACATGAACTGAGGGTTGCTTATCCCCTATATTCAATTATTTTATTTTCGCCTTTTTCTTTAATTGAAAATTATGAACTCTCCAGGGCATTATGGATGACTCTTCTTGAAATTGCTTTGATAGCTACTGCTATATTAGCAATGAATCTGGTTGATTGGAGACCAGCCCTCTGGATTCAAGGCGCGGTTTTATTATTTTCGGTGGTCTGGTATCATGCTGTCCGAAGTGTGATCAACGGGAATGTGGTAATCCTGATTGGATTGATGCTGACAGAGGTATTTCTGTTAATCAAACACAACCGGGATCAGCTAGCCGGATTGCTGCTGGCAGTAACCACTATCAAACCACAGCTAGTGGTGCTGATCATCCCCTATATCGTCATTTGGGCAGTATATCAAAGACGGTGGAAGCTGATCAGGTGGTTTGCAGGATCAATGATCGCTCTGATTGTTTTCGGCTTGCTGATCATGCCTGATTGGATGATGCAAAATTTCCGAGAGGTTTTAAGATACCCTGGCTACAACCCAGCTGGCACACTAGCTGCGGCAATGGGCGAATGGTTTCCGGCTATTGGAAGCGAGCTTAAATGGGGATTGGCAATAATTTTAAGTTCCGTTTTGATCATGGAATGGTGGAATGCTCGAAAAGCGAGCTTCCGGCACTTCTTGTGGACAGGATTCCTAACATTGGTAATCAGTCAATGGATTGGTATCCAAACAGATCCTGGAAATTTTATTATGCTATTCCCAATCGTTATCCTGATTATTTCTGAGATAAGTCTTCGCTGGAAAAAACAAGAAACACTGATAACTGGTATCGTTCTTTTTGGGTTATTCTTTGGCCTGTGGATTTTATTTATAACCACAATTCAAAGATCATATCAACCAGTTCAAAACCCGGTGATGTTTCTCCCCGTACCAGGTTTATGTTTGTTGGGTTTATATTGGGTAAAGTGGTGGATGCTTAGATCTATCCGGACGATATGGAACGAGACAATATGACTTGGAAGAATTACCTGCTAGTGGTTGGTGTGAGTCTTCCGGTCATTTTGGCGTTTTCTGTATTTCAGTCAGCTCCAGGTTACATGGATGCAGAATATTATTACACTATGGGTTTGCGCATAGCCGTAAATAAGGTGTTTTCTGAACCCTTCATATGGAATTTCTTAACTGGCTCGACACAGATACCCCATCCGGGGTTTACGTTCTGGATGCCAATGCCAGCTTTAATATCAGCTCTAAGCATATTTCTAACCGGATTGAAAACTTTCCAGGGAGCAAAGTTAGCTTTTATTGTTATCGCAAGTTTGATACCAGCAGTCACAATGAAAATAGCCTTTGAGCTCACTAATGATAAGCAAACCGCTATTTTAGCAGGATTATTAGCCTGCTTTCCGGTATTCTACAGCTCATTTTTGGGGACAACGGACTCTTTTGGATTCTTGATGATATTAGGAAGTTTTTACTTTTTGGGATTTCAAAAAAACGAGAAATTTACAAAGTATATTGGGGTGGGCCTGATAGCTGGATTAATAAATCTGACCAGGGCAGATGGTTTGCTCTGGCTTCTTTCTGGTGGAATTGTAGTTCTATTAAGTTCAAAGCAGAAAATCCAATCGTTGGTAGGATTGATGCTTGGTTTCCTGGTAATTATGACCCCGTGGTATATCAGAAACTGGATAGTTTTAGGTGAAATCATGCCCTCGGGAACAACCCGTATGTTCTGGTTAACTGATTATAACGATATGTTTTCCTACCAGCCATCCTTCCTGACTTTTACGCATTGGATCCAGCAGGGCTTCCCCACGATTGCTCGGAATATATTAAACGCGGGTTTGATGAATCTTAAAACTAGCTTGATTGTTCAGGGTCAAATAATCCTGGTTCCCTTGGCAGCCGCAGGAATTAGAAAATATTGGAGAGAAATGGGAGTCAAGGCAATGACTCTCTCCTGGGTGATGATATTTGGAGTTATGACCGTTGTATTTCCATTTGCTGGATCCAGGGGTGGCTTCTTCCACTCCGGCGCTGCTCTGCAGCCGTTGATTTGGGTTCTAGCCGCCAGCGGGATGCATATATTTCTTATTTGGGGAAAGAACTACCGGGGATGGATTAAGAATCAGGCAGAGTTGTTTTTAGGGGGAGGGCTTCTTGTTCTGCTGGCATGGATGACAGTTTTTACGCTATTTAATAGAGTGATAGGCGATGATATTACACAGCCAAAATGGAATCACAGCCTAGAAGTTAGTAAAGAAATAGGCTCGAAAATAGAACAGATGGGATTTTCTGATACTGATCTGGTGATGATTAATGATCCTCCCGGGTATTTTGTAGCAATGGGAAATTCAGCTGTGGTGATTCCGGATGGGGGCGTGGATGTTTTAAGAAAAGCCGCGCTAGATTTTGGTGTGAAAATCATAGCTCTGGAATCTAATCATCCAGAGTTGTTAACGGAGTTATACCTTGATCCTGAAAATGAAAGTCGATTGGAATTTCTTGGTAGTGAGAATGGGGTTCATTTTTTTTCCATCCCCTATTAAAATCATATGATTTTTAACAAACAAACAACAAAGGAAAATTTACTGCTGGGATTGGTCTCCTTAATTTCGTGTTGTGTATATTTAGGAATCAGCTCGATAACCTATGGTGTGGGATTTCCCTTGGATGATGCCTGGATTCACCATACCTTTGCCCGTAATTTTGCAGATCAATTTCTATGGAGTTTCCAGTCTAATACTCCTTCAGGCGGATCAACCGGACCGGCCTGGGGATTGCTTTTATCTCTGCTTTACCTGCTGCGTTTGAACCCAATCTGGGGAACTTATTTTTATGGTTTTTTAATGCTTTGGGGAACCGCTATTGCAGGAACAAATCTTGTTAGAAGATGGTTTCCCGGTAAAGCAATCATCCATTTCGGGGCAGGTGTATTGATTTCCCTAGAATGGCATCTAGTTTGGGCAGCACTGTCAGGGATGGAGACCATGTTGCTAGCCCTGATATCGCTAATATTTTTTAATTGGCTCTTGGATTTAAAAGAAGATTGGTGGATTCCGGGAATATTGATTGGGGCTACCATTTGGATCCGACCCGACGGGTTGACTTTATTGGGACCGGCTGCGTTGAGTTTTATATTTCGGAAATACTCAAAGGAAAATGCTTTAAAACGGATTGCTGTATTTTTCGGCACAATTTTATTAATAATTGGTCCATATTTCTTGTTTAATTGGAACATGACGGGCGATCTCTGGCCAAATACATTCTACGCAAAACAAGCTGAGTACTATATTCTAAGACAAGATAGTTTAATCCTAAGATATCTAAGAGTAAGTTCGCAGTTTTTTATCGGTATCGGTGTTTTGTTCATCCCGGGACTGGTCAAGGAATTTATCGAGATTATAAAAAAGAAGGATTGGGAAGCCGGCGCTGCTTTTTTATGGGTTTTTGGATATTTTGGAATATATGCTTGGAGGTTGCCGGTTACATACCAGCATGGACGGTATCTCATCCCCACAATGCCAATTGGATTTCTGCTAGGTTACACCGGTTTGATGCGGATCGTTGATTTGA
>CAZUMG010000125.1:0-1184 GCA_964621895.1 uncultured Anaerolineales bacterium
GTCCTTCCTCGAGAGGCAGCAGGGTGATCTCCACCGGGGGATATTTGCCTTTCAGCACCACCCCAAAAATCAAATCCTGGATGCGGTCCAGAGCGGACTGCCCGGCTGCAATCAGGATTTTATCCATGGCTTCCCAACGCACAAAAGTGGAAATCAACCCACCCAGGCCGAGGATATGGTCCAGATGGCCGTGGGTTACCAGGATGCGATCCAGGCGTTTAAATCCCAACCCGGATTGGAGAATCTGGCGCTGGGTGCCTTCCCCGGCATCGATCAGGAAACGATGTTCCCCATGCAGAACCACTTGGGAGGTTAATCCCCGTTGGATGCTGGGTGCAGAGGCGCTGGTTCCAAGAAATACGATTTCAAACAAAATAAAACCCCTTCCCATAATAGTTGTCTGTTTTATTTTACCCCATCGAGGCTTGAACAAGCCAAGTCAGAGATGAGTTCCAAGTTTTAAGTAGAGGTCTTAAAGTTGGTAGATAACTTGCAACCTTCAACTTATCGTCCTGTAAACTTCAGCATTATTGATCAGTGGAAGCCTGGTAAATAGGCTGCCCCTATTACGGGTAAAATCCCAGAATACAATCATGCTATAATTCGGAAAGACCCCGGGGTTCGAAAAATATGGCAAAAACCAGCTCAAAATCGAAATCAAAACCAAAAAAAAGCTCCCAGCCGGCTGTAAAAACATCCCCGCAGCGCAATCTGACCCTGGTTGGACTGCTGCTGACCGGGTTGGGATTGGTGTCCGCACTGGGTTTATTTTCCAGCCGGAGCACCAGGTTCCTGACAGTGGTCCAATCTTTGTTAAAAAAAGGCTTTGGCTGGGGCGCTTACGTGCTGCCTATCCTGCTGTTGGGAGCAGGTTTACTTTTACTGCTGCGCAAAATGGAAGGGGCTCCCAATCTGTCTCCAGAACAAGGCGTGGGCATCTCGCTGTTATACCTGGTAGGGTTAACCAGTTTACATTACTTCACCTTCCCGGTTGATTTCCAGGCTTCCAGGCAGAGCATTGCCGCCAAAGGATTGGGGGGAGGATATATTGGGGCCTATCTTTTAGAGCCGCTCCAGGCTACCTTTGCCACCGCCGGGGCAGCCATCGCCCTGTTGGCCGGGCTTTTACTCAGCCTTTCCCTGACCCTCAATATCCCGGTTTTAGAGCTCTTCCAATGGGTGCC
>CAZUMG010000125.1:1284-5253 GCA_964621895.1 uncultured Anaerolineales bacterium
TCAGCCTTTCCCTGACCCTCAATATCCCGGTTTTAGAGCTCTTCCAATGGGTGCCGGGGTTTTTGAATTCCCTGAAAATCCTGTTCCAAAAATTATTTCCGCCCCGGGAAATCCCAACTCCCAGGATCGAGCCGGTCGTCCGGATTCCCATCCCGGACCTTAAACCCGCCCCCAGGTCTGAATCTAAACCCGCCGGGGCTCCCTCGCTGTTTAATGAAGCCATCCCAGATCTGAACTGGGTTCTGCCCGCCATCCCGGATATCCTTAACATCGGGCAGGACATTAAACCCAATGAGGAATTTGATCAGCACCGGGCGACCATCATTGAAGAAACCCTGGGATCTTTCGGCGCCCCGGGCAGCGTGGTCGAGATCAACCGCGGGCCTACCATCACCCAATTTGGGGTTGAACCTGATTTTATTGAGATCCGGGGACAAAAACGCCGAGTACGGGTCAGCAAAATCACCGGCCTGGCAGATGACCTGGCCCTTGCTTTAGCCGCAAAACGCATCCGCATGGAAGCGCCGGTGCCCGGAAAGGGCTACATCGGTGTGGAAGTGCCCAATGAAGAGATCTCCCTGGTAGCCCTGCGGGATGCCATCCAGAGCCCTGGTTTCAGAAAAATGACCAGCCCGCTGCGCTTTGCGCTTGGCAGGGATGTCTCGGGAGGCGCCTTTGCGGCTGACCTGGTGGACATGCCCCATTTGTTGATCGCCGGGACAACCGGGTCCGGCAAATCGGTTTGCGTGAATGCCCTGATCTGCTGCTTTTTACTGCACAATACCCCGGAAGATTTACGGATGATCATGGTTGACCCCAAGCGAGTGGAGCTTTCCGGCTATGATGGCATTCCCCACCTGTTAGCCCCGGTGGTAGTCGACCTGGAGCGGGTGGTGGGTGTGCTCCAATGGGTCTCCCGGGAAATGGACCAGCGCTATTATAAGTTCTCCCAGGCCGGCGCTCGCCATATCATCGACTACAACCAGCGGATCCTCAAGGAAGGCGGCAAAAAACTCCCCTACCTGGTGGTGATTATTGACGAACTGGCCGACCTGATGATGCTGGCTCCCACCGAAACCGAAAAAGCCATCACCCGCCTGGCCCAGCTGGCCCGGGCCACCGGCATCCACCTGATCATTTCCACCCAGCGGCCTTCCACCAACGTGGTCACTGGGTTGATAAAAGCCAACTTCCCCGCCAGGATCGCCTTTGCTACAGCTTCCGGCGTGGACAGCCGGGTGATCCTGGATCAGCCCGGCGCGGAAACCCTGTTAGGGCGGGGGGACATGCTTTTCCAGTCCCCCGATTCGGCTGCTCCCATCCGCCTGCAGGGGGTGTATGTCTCGGATTCAGAGATTGAAAAACTGGTGCGCTACTGGCGCTTCCTGGCTGCCCAGATTAAAGATCCCCTGCCGCGCTCAAGCACATCGGGGGAACCGGATGCCAAACTGCCCAGCATCCCCCTCAAACAAAAGGAAATGTGGGAGGACATGGAAGAAAAGCAGGAGCGCGATCCTCTCTGGGATGAAGCCGTGCAGATGGTCCGCGATGAGGATCGGGCTTCCATTTCCATGCTGCAGCGGCGCCTGCGGATCGGCTACACCCGGGCTGCCCGCCTAATCGAAGCGATGGCAGCTGAAGGCATCGTTGGCCCGGCCCAGGACGGACCCCAGGCCCGCCAGGTGATTGATCAAAACCAGGACGATCCCACCAGCAAGGAATAATTTTCTAAACCAGGCTGGCTCCGGGAGCCTTAACCCCAATGATATAATAGTCTCGTGATCAAAAAGCCTTCCTCCAAAGCCCGCTGGTGGCTGTTGGTTCCCCTTTTTTTGCTGCTGGCTGTCCTGATTTATCAGGTCCCCTTCGTGAATCAGCGCCTGTCCTGGCGCCTAGAAAACCTGAAAACCCGCTTGGCCTATGCCCTGCATCCCCCTGATCAGGCCGTCTTTATTCCCGGCGGTGAAACTGACATCGCTACCCCCCTCAACCTGCCCGCTACCGCAACACCAAAACCCAGCCCGGAAGCAAGCCTTGAACCCACGGCCGAACCGCCCGGGATCACCGCCACGCCCCTGCCCGAGCGGGCCATCCTGGACGGGGTGGTCTATGTGGATCAGCATGAACGCTGGAACTACTGCGGTCCAGCCAATCTGACCATGGCGCTGAAATTCTGGGGCTGGCCGGGTGATCGGGACGATATCGCCCGGGTGGTCAAACCGGGCATCAACGACCCTGATTTAAACTTCATCCAGCGGGGTCGTTTGGATAAAAACGTAATGCCGTCGGAGCTGATCGATTTTGTGGTCGCGGAGACCAATTTCAACATCGTGGCCCGCTACGGGGGCGACCTTGAACTGATTAAAAGTTTTATTGCCAGCGGATTCCCTGTCCTGGTTGAAAAGGGCTACTACGAAGAAGACTACACCGGCAAAGTGGCCTGGCTGGGACACTACCTGTTCACTACCGGGTATGATGACGGGACCGGTGAATTTGTAGTTCAGGATGCCTACCTGAAACCCGGACAAAACCGCCGGGTGGATTACCAAACTTACCTGGAAGGCTGGCGCTCCTTTGATTACATTTTCATGGTGGTGTACCCTCCTGATCGGCAGGAGCAGATCCTAGCTATCCTGGGCGACTGGTCTGACCCAAAATGGTCTTATCAGCATGCGTTGGAAATCGCCGAAGCTGAAATCCAGACCCTCTCCGGAGTGGACCTGTTCTTTGCCTGGTTCAACAAAGGCACCAGCCTGGTCAAGCTGGAACAATACCTGGAAGCCGGGGAGGCTTTTGACCAGGCTTACCAGGTCTACGGCGATTTAGTCGACGACGATACCACCCGCCCCTACCGGATCACCTGGTACCAGACTTCTCCCTACATGGCTTACTACTTCAGCGGGCGCTACCAGGACGTGATCAACCTGGCGAACTTCACCTTTGAGACCATCGACGAGCCCACCCTGGAGGAAACCCTTTACTGGCGCGGCTTGGCCTACTATGCCCTGGGGGACAAAGCCAAAGCCAAGACTGACCTGTACCAATCGGTCTGGCTGAATCCCCATTTTCAGGCCGGTATAGACCAGATCAACCAGCTAATTTTCGAATAAATCGTTAAACAGAGGCTCCCGGAGCCTTCCCTGATTATTATGCCCAGAATCCTGCACTTTGCTGACGCCCACATTGATATCGCCAACTACGGACGCAGGGATCCCGAAACCGGCCTGCCGGTGCGCATCCTGGATTTCCTGGCCTCCCTGGATGAAATCGTGGCGGCTGCCATTGACGAGGGGGTGGATTGTGTTTTATTTGCCGGGGATGCCTATAAAAACCAGCGCCCGGCGCCCACTTTCCAGCGGGAATGGGGGGAGCGCATTATGCGCCTGAGCCAGGCCGGCATACCCACGATTCTGCTGGTAGGCAATCATGACATCTCGCCTTCCTCAGGCCGGGCCCACGCCCTGAGCGAATTCAACACCCTCCAGGTCCCCCACGTGCTGACGGTTGACCAGCCCTGCTTCCTGTCCAGCGATGAGCTCTCCAAAATCTGCCCGAAAGGTAAACGGCTGGATTTTCAGCTGATCGCCCTGCCCTGGATTTCCCGCCCAGCCATGGCTGCCTCACTGGAACTGAATACCCGGGACCTGACAGCCCTCAACCAGGCCATGGAGAAAAAGCTGGCCTCCGACGTGGAGGGCTGGCTGCAGGCAGCCGACCCGGATTTGCCCATAGTCCTTGCTGCCCATGCTTCCGTGGAAGGGGCCAGCTTCGGGGCGGAACGCTCGGTCAGCCTGGGCAGGGACCTGGTGCTGCCAAAATCCCTGATCCAGGACCCCCGGCTGGACTACAGCGCCCTGGGGCACATCCACAAGGGCCAGGACCTCAACCAGGGTAAGCATCCGCCCGTGGTTTACCCGGGATCAATCGAACGGGTGGACTTCGGCGAAGCGGATGATCAGAAATATTTCC
>CAZUMG010000126.1:0-5253 GCA_964621895.1 uncultured Anaerolineales bacterium
AACTCATCCCGGGCGCAAGTTAAAATCAGCAGAGGAACTTTTTTCTCAGCTTTCTTCCAGATATACTCTAACAGATCCAGGCTGCCTTTATCAGCCCAATGCAGATCGTCCAGGATCAAGACGATCGGTCCATGCTGAGACGCCCGGTAGAGCAGTTCTACCAGCAGTTGATATGCTCGTTCCACTCGCTGTTTTGGATTCGAAATAAATGGGTCCAGATAACGGCTTTGTTCCCACTCCACACCGATCAGGCTGCCCAGAAAATGGGCTGCTTCTACTGCAGTGATTTCACCCAGGGCATGACCCCACAGGGTCAGTACACCGTTAATGGTCTTTTGTCTGGCTACATCTGGGGGATCATCTTCATTTAATTCAAAACGGTTGGACCAGAGCTCGTTCCAGAGGTAATAGGATACTCGGGAGGTTTGCTCCAATGCCCGGCTGGACATTACGGTTAGCAAGGGATTTTCTGTCTCTAACTGTCCGGCAAACTCAAATAACAGGCGGGATTTCCCAACGCCTACATCCCCGGTAACCAGAACCAGGTGAGGGCTGTTGGTCTCCTTGGTCTGTTCATAGAGAGACGCCAGCCGTTCCATTTCTGCGTCCCGGCCAACCAGGATAGTTTCCAAACCGCCTTTACTGCGGTAGCGCAGTTTAGTCGGTTGGGGTAATTCCTCCAGAATCTGGTAAATATTAACCAGCTGTTTGGTTCCTTCCAGCTGAACTGGAGTGAGCCGTTTGACCTGGAAAGCTCCCCGGATTGCCTGGTAAGTGGCTTCACTGACGATCAGAGAACCCGCTTCAGCTGCCTGTTCCAGACGCTTGGCAAGATAAACCGTTTCACCTACCACGGTGTATTCCCCTCTAATGCCAACATGGCCCGCCAGGGCCAGACCGGTATGGATGCCAATGCGCAAACGGAGAGATTTTCCAGCCGGATGGTCAATTTCATCCCTAAACTTTTTTAATTCCTCCAATAACTCCAGGCAGGCAGCCACCGCCCGTTCCGCATCATCCTCGAGAGTTTCCGGAGCACCCCAGATAATCATCAGGGAATCCCCAACCTGCTTGTCTAGGAACCCTCCGTGAACTTTGATAACCTGGTCGAAGCGGGCCCAGAGGGAGTGCATTAAGTCTCTAACTTGCTCTGGATCTAACAGGTCGGCCAGAGCTGAAAATCCCAAGATATCAGCAAAGATAACACTGACAAGCAAGCGCGCTTCAGGTGCATCAGAATTGCGATCAACTGACATTAAAACTCTCCCTGCAAACAGTAAATCCTAACTGATTTATCAGCTAAATCAATTCTACCAAGAATTTAGAGATTGACCCTACTTAAAGACACCCAGGTGTTTTACTTTGTTCGGCAAAATCGTTACCAATTCTTGATTAATAAAATTCTCTTTGGTAAAATAACCCTCGCGATTATATGCGGGTGTGGCCAAGCGGTAAGGCGTCAGCTTCCCAAGCTGATATGCACGGGTTCGAATCCCGTCACCCGCTCAAAAAACATAAGGCTCCCAGAACATTGTTAAGCTCCGGGAGCCTTTATTTTAATTTCAAATCTGAAGCGTTTAATCAAGATGGGTCAAACAGATAGCCGGTGCCTCGGACGTTGCTAATCCACTCGTCCAGACCGGAAAAGACGGCCATCTTTTTTCGCAGGCGGCTGACCATTGGACGCAAAATCTCCGGAGCCTCTTCTTCGGTTACGGTGATCCCCTGAACCAAGAAAACCAGTTCCTGGTGGCTCATCACCCTGCCCTTATTTTCCAGGAAGGATCCCATCAGGCTGGACTCCGTCGGGGTGAGGTGAACGAGCTGTGAGTCCCGCCAAATTTCCCGCCGCTCCAGGTCAACCATGATTTCACGGGGGAGGCTAACTATCCGCCGGGCAGGCAGTACTGGACCCCGGATGCCTTCAACATCTTTCAACTGGTCCAAGGAGGCAGTCAGCTGTTCAATCAAGATTTCTTTGCGAGCCCGGGTTTTGCTGTTAGTTAAAGCCCTGCTGATGCTGGTCAGGATATCTTCTGCCGAAAACGGTTTAAGAATATAGTCTTGGGCGCCGCTGCGGAGAGCCTCGATGGCAGATTCCAAGGATCCATACCCTGTTAGAATAATGATCCTGATTTCTGGATGCAATTTTCTAATTTCATGCATCACCCCTACTCCGTCCAGACCCGGCATACGTAAATCTAACAAGGCCAAATCATAACCTTCGGACTCTAACGCCACCAGGGCTGCTTCCCCGCTGCCAGCAGAATCCGCCTGGTAGCCTTCCTGCTGCAGCAGTTCAATCAATGAATTCTGCAGTCCGGGCTCATCATCGATGATTAATATTCTTGCGGTCATATCCTTCCTTCCCCCAGGAAACCATCCTCCCAATCCAGGCTGCTCTCCATAAATAAACCAGGGTTTTATTAATTTTGCGCTTGAATGATAACATAATTATCTTGGCTGACTTTTTACCTCGTGTGCTGAACCTCCTACTACCAGGATTATGGATGGGAAAGGTAATCTTCCACCTCTCCGGATCACAATAATTCTATAATAATTCAACCCTTTTTCTAATCCAACGTTACGCTCTCAGCCTTCCATTAATCAAAAATCTGCCTTCCCATGTTATACTTGGGATGACTCTAAAAAACATTACCAGGAGTGAATGATGAAAGATTTTTTAGCTTTGGCAGATTACTCCCCGGAACAAATTCAAGCCATCCTGGACAGCGCTGTAGCCCTAAAAACTGAATGGAAAGAGAGCGGCAATCCCCCTCTCTTCAAGAACAAAGTCCTGGCGATGATTTTCCAAAAACCGAGCTTAAGGACCCGGGTTTCATTTGATATGGCTATGCGCCACCTGGGAGGCGATGCCCTGTATCTCTCACCAGCAGAAATTGGTCTCGGCAAAAGGGAATCTATTGCCGATATCGCCCGGGTGCTGTCAGGTTATGTGGATGTGATCATGGCCCGGGTTTTTGACCACCAGCATGTCTTGGAGCTGGCTAAATGGGCGGACATCCCCGTGATTAACGGCCTGAGCGATTACAATCATCCCTGCCAGGCAGCCGCGGATGCCCTTACCATTCAGGAGAATTTTGGGAATTTAAAAGGCATCCGGGTAAGCTATATTGGGGACGGCAATAACGTGGCAGTCTCATTAATGCATATCTGCGCCAAGTTGGGAGCAGATTTTACCATCGCAAACCCAGAAGGTTACGGGGTTGATCCTGCAGCAGTCACTCTGGGAGAAAAATTCGCCCGGGAAAGCGGCAGTTCCATTCGCCAGCTGACCGATCCAGTCGAAGCGGTGCGCGGGGCTCAAGTAATTTATACCGATACCTGGGTCAGCATGGGCCAGGACGAAGAAGCCGCCCGCCGCCAACAGGTTTTCCCTCCTTACCAGGTCAACCAGCAGCTCCTGGAAAAAGCCGGTCCGGATGTCATCGTGCTGCACTGCCTGCCCGCTCATCGGGGTGAAGAAATCACCGATGAAGTGGCGGATGGTCCCCATTCCAGATTATTCCCCCAAGCTCATAATCGGCTTCACGCCCAGAAGGCAATCCTGGTCAAACTATTAGGCTGAGCACCAACACTGAGGTACCTATATGAATATTTGTATTCCAAAAGAGCGGCGCGATTCCGAATACCGGGTGGGCTTAACCCCCGCCGGGATTCAATTATTAACCGAGCAGGGACATACCTGCTATGTTGAAAATGAGGCCGGAGTAGGATCCGGGTTTTCTGATCATGCTTATCAAAAAGCCGGGGCAACCATCGTTTACAGCGGAGAGGAAATTTACGGCCGGGCTGATCTGCTTTTAAAGGTGTCCACCCCCATCAAGGAAGAATACGGCTGGATGCCGGAAGGATTAACCCTGATGGCATTCCTGCATCTCTCCGCCGGGGGTCCCGCAAAAGTGGAAACCCTGCTGGAGAAAAAAATCACCTCCATCGGTTATGAAACCATCCAGGAAGAAGATGGCAGCCTGCCGGTACTAAGACCGCTCAGCCAGCTGGCTGGAAGGATGATTCCCCAGGTTGCGGCCACTCTGGCCCAGAACAACTATGGCGGAAATGGATTTTACCTGGGAGGTGTGCCCGGCGTTCCACCATCTAGAGTGGTTATCCTGGGTGCCGGTACAGTCGGGCGCAATGCGGCCCGCATCTTCCTGGGTATGGGTGCCAAAGTCTCTATGCTCGACAGCTCGCTGGAAGTCCTCCAGCGGATCGATAGGGAATTCTCAAGCCGTGTGGATACGTTAATTTCTTATCCATTTAATATCCGCAAAGTCTGCTCATTTGCCAATGTATTTGTTGGAGCTATTCTTGTTCCGGGGGCACTTTCCCCGGTGGTCGTTTCCCGTGAAATGGTCCAGCTTTTACATTCCCGCTCGATTATCATTGATTGTTCCATTGACATGGGCGGCTGCATCGAAACCAGCCGGCCAACAACCCAAAGTGATCCCACTTACCTTGAAGAAGACGTCATTCATTACTGCGTTCCAAACATGACCGGTGTACTGGGTCGGACTGCAACCCACGCCATGAGCAATGCCACCTGGCCGTTTATCACCCAGATTGCCCAAATCGGGATTGAAGAATCCCTGAAGCAGAATACAGCTTTACATAACGGCGTATATACCCATCAAGGGGCAATTATCAATCAAGTATTAACCAATGCCCTGGAGGGCAGAAAAAACAAATGAGTTGGGCTGATCAATACAAACAAAAGGTTGTTAGCGCCGCAGAGGCAGTCAAGGCGGTCAAATCCGGGGATCGAATCTTTCTCACAGGGAACTGTTCCGTCCCAATAACGATCTTATCCGCTCTGGTAGATCGAGCTCAAGAGCTGAAGGACGTTGAAATCAACCAGGCTTTGACAATCGGATCGGCGGACTATGTCAGCCCGGAAATGGAAGGCCATTTGCGGGTGAACACCATGTTCATCAGCCAGAATATCCGCAAAGCCGTCCAGGAAGGTCGGGCTGATTTTACACCGGTGCTGTTATCTGAATTTCCTTTACTGTTTAAAAATAATATCCTCCCGGTAAATGTGGCGTTTATTCATCTTTCCCCTCCCGACCAGCACGGCTACTGCAGCTTCGGTGTTGAAGTAGGATTAAGCAAGAGTGCTGCTGAATCCGCGGAAATCATCATCGCTGAAGTGAATGAACAGATGCCCCGTACCCTGGGGGATTCCTTCATTCACATCAGTGCGATCGACTATATCGTTCAGGTGGATTATCC
>CAZUMG010000127.1:0-5181 GCA_964621895.1 uncultured Anaerolineales bacterium
AAGTATGGGATTTTAGCCGAGGCTGCTAACAGCGTGGGCAATTACCAGCTGCGCAATCGGGCTACACTGGGAGGCAATCTGTGTAATGCTTCCCCTAGCGCGGACATGGCTCCCGCGGCATTGGTTTATGATGGCCGGGTATCTCTGAGTGGCCCCCAGGGAGAGCGGATCCTGCCCCTGGAACAGTTTTGGTTGGGTCCCGGAAAAACAGCTTTAGCTATGGATGAGTTGATGACCGCCATTCAATTTCCTACCCCACCAGCTGGAGCAGTGGGCTGTTATTTAAAACTTGGTCGATCAAAAATGGGCGATCTGGCAATTGTCGGTGTGGCGGTTCTTGGTTATCCATCTTCTGACCTACCGGCAGGAATGGCTTTCCGCATTGGCATAAATTCAACCGCTCCCGTGGCTTACCGTTTACCCGGGGTTGAAGAGAAACTTGGCCAGAAATCAATCTCTGATCAAGCGCTCTACCAGGCTGCGGAAGAGGCCATGGAAATATCTGCACCAATCGAGGATGTGCGGGCAACCGCCAGCTATCAAAAGAAAATGGTCCGGAATCTTACATATAAGGGACTCAAGCAAGTCTGGGACCTGCTTAAATAAGAACCGGTTCAATTATTGAGAGATACCCTATGGCAAACCATACCATCACTCTATATATCAATGGCACAGAAGAACACCTTCAGGTAACCTCCCACCTGACTTTACTCCAGGCATTACGCGAGAAATTGGGCTTGACCGGTACAAAAAATGGCTGTGAAGCTGGCGAGTGTGGAGCCTGTACGGTTCTGGTAGACGGGGAACCCGTCAACTCCTGCCTGGTTCTGGCAGTTGAACTGGATGGCAGGGAAATTACCACAATAGAAGGTTTGGAGGAAAATGGCCAGTTAACTCCCCTCCAGAAAGCTTTTAAAGAATTGAATGCCGTTCAATGCGGCTACTGCACTCCCGGAATGCTCATGGCGGCTACAGCTTTATTAAGGCGGAACCCTCATCCTTCTGAGCAGGATATCCAGCATGCCCTGGTGGGTAATTTATGCCGATGCACCGGATATCAGCGCATTATTGACGCGGTCTTGCAGGCTTCAAGAGAGGGAGGTGCCCAATGACAGCTTCCGAATTGGGTCTGATCGGAAAAAGTGTTCACCGGACAGAGGTGGTTGATAAAATTACCGGCTGTGCGGTTTTTGTTGATGATATTCAATTTGGCCCAAGCCTGCTGCACAGCCGTTTGGTCCGCAGTCCCCACCCGCATGCCTTGATTAAAAAAGTCAATTCAGAAAAGGCGCTTAAACTTCCCGGTGTTCGTGCTGTGGTAACCGGTAAGGATCTCACCGCCCGGATGGGATTGTATTTAATCGATCGGCCCATTTTCGCTGCTGACCGGGTGAGATATTATGGGGAACCCGTCGCCGGAGTGGTGGCGGTCACTGAAGATATTGCTGTCGAAGCTGCCAAGCTAGTCGAGGTTGAATACGAGGTTTTACCAGCTATCTACGACCCGGTGGAAGCAGCCCAACCGGACGCACCTCTATTACATCCGGATCTTGGCGATTATCCGGTTGCTAATTTTATTTTTCCTCAACCCGGGACTAATATTTCTGAACATTTTAAAATCCGCAAAGGGGAGGTGGAATCTGTCTGGCCAATCTGCGCCGCGGTAGCCGAGGGAACCTTCCGTTTGCCGCCCATTGAGCATGTACCGATTGAAACCCACACCTCGGTGGCTTTGAGCGAAAAATCCGGCCAGGTAACCCTCTGGGCCAGCTCCCAATCGCCGTTTGCGATGCGGGACATGATTGCTCAGGGATTAGGCATCCCCCATAATAAGCTGAGGGTGATTGCCCCCCTGGTTGGGGGTGGTTTTGGTGGTAAAGCCGGTGTCACCATGGAAGCCTGTGCGGTGGTGATGGCCCAGGCGGTAGAAGGGTATCCTGTGAAACTGCGCCTGACCCGTGAAGAGGAATTTGTGGGCACATCGGTTAGACAGTCCCTGGTCTCAAATATCAAAGTGGGCTGTGATCAAGATGGCAGCCTGCTAGCCATGGAACTGACCTATTATTTTGGGGGAGGTGCCTATAACGATTATGGGGTGAATATCGCCCGGGCGGCCGGATATTCCTGTACAGGTCCTTATGATGTTCCCAATGTCAAAGCCGACTCGCTTTGTGTGTACACCAATTACCCGGTTGGCAGCGCCATGCGAGGCTTCGGGATGCCGGAGATCCATTGGGGTTTAGAACAGATCATGGACCGTCTGGCAGAACAAGTAGGCCTTGACCCCGCAGAATTCCGCAGAATCAATTGTGTCCGCACCGATGATGAAATAGTTTCCGGGATGAAAATGACCCCGATCGATCTGGAAGCCTGTATTGATAAGGTAACCAAAGCGATAGATTGGGATAAAAAAGAAGCTCCAACAGGCCCCAATAAAAAACGCGGTAAGGGTATAGCCATCATGTGGAAAGCTCCCGCGATGCCGCCAAATCCCGGCAGCGCCGCAGTAGTGAGATTCAATGAAGATGCCTCCGTCAGTGTTGAAGTCGGGGGCCAGGAACTTGGCCAGGGTGCCTTTACCGTAGCTGCTCAAATTGCTGCTGAAGTGCTGGGGGTTCCCTATGACAGCGTAACAGTATCCTCTCCTTTAGATACCAAGTACAGTCCCTATGAATGGCAAACTGTAGCCAGCCGATTAACCTGGTCAATGGGAAACGCAGTGAAAGCCGCAGCCGAAGATGCCCGCATTCAGATCCTGGAAACCGTGGCTGCTCATTGGGATGAACAGGTTGAGGACCTCACCATCAAGGATGGCCTGGTTATTTCTTTTAAATCGGAGCGGGAGCAGCCTCTGGACAAGATGGTTATTTATGGGTTGCCCAACGAAAATTATGAGGGCTGGAAAGGTGGTCCGGTGGTCGGCCGGGGCCATTTTATGCCCACTTATGTAACCAATCTGGATCCTGAGACCGGTCAGGGCACCCGGGCGGTCGTTCACTATACCGTAGGCGCCCAGGCCGTGGACCTGGAAGTTGACCTGGAAACCGGACATATAGATATTCTCAACATAGCCAGTGTGTATGATGTCGGCCGGGCGATCAACCCCGACCTGATCATGACCCAGATTGAAGGGGGCGCCGTTCACGGGATGAGCTCTGCTTATGAAGCCATTAAGTTTAACCGCGAGGGGGTGATCATCAATCCAAGTTTTGTAGATTACCGGATCGCCACCATCGCCGACATCCCGCACAACATTCATGGGGATTATGTGGAGACGCCCATCGATGATGGCCCCTGGGGAGCGCGCGGTGTCGGGGAACACGTCATGGTTCAAACCGCCCCGGCAATTGCCAATGCCCTATACGATGCTGTGGGAATCCGCTTTTCAGATTTACCCCTTTCCGCGGATAAGATTTACCTCGCGTTGGAGGAAAAAGAAGGCAAATAAGTATAAAGTTGAATTTCTCAAGTCGTGAAGCGGACCGGGAGGCAGTGCGGAATGGATTCAAAAGAGAGCAAAAATAAATCAAAAGACCTGATCTCGGAATTAATGGATATCAGGGAAAAAGCCCACAGCGGGGGAGGTGAAGCCCGCATCCAGGCCCAGCATGAGAAAGGTAAAATGACTGCCCGGGAGCGCATCACTGCTCTCCTGGATGAGGGCACTTTCCAGGAGGTTGACAGATTGATGACTCACCGGCAGGTGGAATTCGGCCTGGCGGAAAAGAAGTTTCCCGGAGACAGTGTTGTAGTGGGGTTTGGAAAAATCGAGGGAAGGATGGTGGCGGTATTTTCCCAGGATTTCACAGTCATGGGAGGGTCTTTTTCAGAAGTCCAGGGACAGAAGGTAGCCAAAATTCTGGATCTTGCTCTGGATGCCGGTGTTCCGGTGATTGGTTTAATGGACTCGGTGGGCGCCCGCATTCAAGAGGGAGTCTACAGCCTGGCAGGGTACTCGGAGTTATTCTGGCGCAATACCCAGGCCAGCGGTGTGATCCCCCAGATCAGCGTCATGCTGGGTCCTTGTGCGGGAGGATCAGTGTATTCTCCGGGATTAACAGATTTTGTGATTATGACCCGTGGTACCAGCCACATGTTCATCACCGGTCCCAAAGTTATTAAATCCGTCACTCATGAAACAGTTGATATTGAAGCTTTAGGCGGGGCGGGAGTTCATTGTACAAAAAGTGGGGTAGCCCATTTTGGGGCGGATTCCGAACAGGACGCCTTGGAAATCACCCGCAAACTGCTCAGCTACCTGCCCAGTAATAATGCTGAACCCCCCCCGTTAACCAAACCCGGGGATGATCCCTACCGCCAGGACCTGGATCTGGACTCGCTGGTACCCATTGATCCAGAAGAAGCCTATGATATGCGCCAGGTGATTGAGAGGGTAGTCGACCGGGGGAGCTTTTTACCGGTCCACCTGGATTTTGCGCCCAATGCCCTGGTGGGATTTGCCAGGCTGCACGGCCAGGCGGTCGGCTTGATTGCCAATCAGCCCAATACCCTGGCAGGAGTGCTGGATATCGATTCCTCTGATAAGATCTCCCGTTTTATCCGCTTCTGTGATGCTTTTAATTTCCCCCTGATCACCTTTGTAGACACTCCGGGATTTCTCCCTGGTGTCCAGCAGGAACACGGCGGCATCATCCGCCATGGGGCCAAAATTGTTTATGCCTATTCCGAGGCTACCGTGCCTAAAATTGCCGTGATTGTGCGCAAAGCCTACGGGGGAGCCTATATCGTTTTAAGCAGCAAATACATCCGTACGGACCTGGTCTATGCTTGGCCGACAGCGGAAATTGCTGTGATGGGCGCGGACGGCGCTGTAGATATTTTATATTCCCAACAGCTGCAGGAGGAAGAGGATCCTAAGCCAGCCAGGGAGAGCTATGTTTCTGATTATAAAGACAAGTTTTCCAATCCCTACCGGGCAGCAGCCAGCGGCCATGTGGATGAAATCCTAATCCCTTCGGAAACCCGGCCGCGATTAATTGCCGCCCTGGAATTACTGAAGAATAAACAGGGTGAGTCCCGTTATAAAAAACACGGCAATATGCCGGTCTGAAATTACCAGGAGGGTTTGGGTTGACCGAAATGAACCAGGGGTTATTACTCAGCGGGATCGGTATTTTGATCACCTTCTCTGCCCTGGGGATCTTGATCCTCTTGATTCTG
>CAZUMG010000128.1:0-5176 GCA_964621895.1 uncultured Anaerolineales bacterium
GATCCGCTGGGGTTAAACCACTCGGCTTTGGCAAAAACATGGAGATTACTATTGGCTCGATCAGAAAGGGTGACCAACGGCAGCAGGGGGGTATTTCCTACCAGGGAGGGCATTCCTTCATCGAGAGAGATTCTTTTGATGTACGGTTTCAGGTCCTGCATTGTGCTTGCTTCCTTATTAAATCAATTCCAACCAACAAATTCTGGAAAGCTGATAATTTCCGAATATCTGCGGAAATCGCATCTGCTTCCAAAAACCGGTTGATCAGCTGATTTCTGAAAGCAAAATTACGATCTCCGCTGTCTACAGGAGCAAGGCATGTTCATAAAGCCATCCAATTATTATGAATTATTTGATATATATTCTACTTGCTTCCGGGTTTCTGTCAACCCTGGCGGGTAGGTTTCCATTTTTATGTTGTAAATTAATGATGGTTGCTGAGGGCGATCTCTTACCGGATTAAGCCCAGTGAGCTGGAAGAGATATTCGACTATACCCGGGTATTCAGGTATGAAGTAGAATACATCATCAATAAATAGATCTCAATCTGCCGGATAGAAAATATCCAATTTATAGAATTCAAGATAAAAAAATACAAATGTAGCCTGGAGACAGAAACCCATGAGTTTCGCGAAAAGAACCCAATATTTAGCCTCAGAAGGCGCCTACCAGGTTTTAGCCAAAGCGCAGGCTCTTGAAAAAACTGGTCGGGATATCATCCATCTGGAAATCGGTCAGCCCGATTTTGAAACTTTTTCCAATGTCAGTGAGGCAGGCATAGCTGCAATCCGGTCTGGATATACCCGCTATACCCCGCCTGTAGGTATGCTGGCTTTACGTGAAATTATCGCCCAGGATGCTGGTGAACGGAGGGAGATAAGCTTTCATCCGGACCAGGTGGTAGTCAGCCCTGGCGCAAAGCCAAATTTATTTTTCCCTACCCTGGCCCTGGTTGAGGAAGGTGATGAAGTGATATATCCCAATCCCGGGTTCCCTACCTATGAAGCCATGATCAGGGTAGCCGGCGGTATTCCCGTTCCGGTACCGCTTTTGGAGAACAATCAATTTTCATTTGATCTGGAAGCCTTTGATAATCTGATCTCGGAACGGACCAGGTTAATCATCCTCAATTCTCCGGGCAATCCCACCGGGGGAATTATTCCCAGAGAGGATTTGGAACACATTGCCGCTACCGCCCTGAAGTATGACTGCTGGGTGCTTTCGGATGAAATTTATACCCGCATTGTCTATGATGACCAGCCGGTGTGCTCGATCGCTTCCCTGCCCGGGATGGCGGAAAAAGTGATTATTATGGATGGGTTTTCGAAAACCTATGCCATGACCGGCTGGCGCCTGGGATTTGGGATCATGCCCGTGGAGTTAGCTCAAAAGGTTGGCTTGCTGCTGATGCATTCCGTGGGTTCAACCGCCCAGTTCACCCAGTACGCGGGCATTGAAGCCCTCACAGGTCCCCAGGAGCAGGTGACTGAGGTCGTCGCCGAGTATCAAAAGCGCAGGGATATAATCGTCGCCGGTCTGAATCAGCTTCCTGGTATCAGCTGCCAGAAACCACAGGGAGCATTTTATGCGTTCCCAAATATTAAAGCTTTGGGGAAAACTTCCCGGGAAGCAGCTGATTGGATCCTGGAAAAAACCGGTGTGGCTGTATTACCCGGAGCTGCCTTTGGTAATTTTGGTGAGGGTTATTTGCGGCTCGCCTACGCCAACTCGATTCCCAACATCCAAAAAGCATTGGATCGTCTCGGAGAGCTGCTCACCAATTGATATTTCTTTCAGCCTGCAACTGTTAAGTCCTGTCGATTTCAATAGGGCTATTTTCCCTTGGATATGCTCAGGTCTGGGAGGGATTTTTCTCCGGGGGGATTTTCTCTGCTGAAACCAGCACAACCCCGGCTGCGATCAATAAGGCACCCAGGATCTGCCATGCACCTAGATGTTCACCCAGGAACAGGGTTGCCAGGAAGGAAGCAAACAGGATTTCAGTCGTCGCTGTGATCGAGGCGACGCTGGCAGGCAGGATCACCAGGGATCTGGTATAGAGACCGAATCCGATAATGGTTGACATCAACACAAACCCCAGAACCCAGATCAGCACGCCGCTGCCGGTTGGCCAAGGATCGGGCCTGCCACCCTGGACAAAGAAAATAGTGATTGTGGCAATCGCGAAGATATACAGGGTAATTGTCCAGGAGCTGTACTCTCCGCTGAGCTTTTTCCCGAACAGGGTTAAGGACGCGTAGGTAAGCGCCGATCCGAGGGCAAACAGTAAACCCTGGGAATCAATTCTCAAACCCTTTCCATAAATCAGACCTGCCGCCAGGAAGGTTCCTGCCGCAGCGAGAAAGATGGCCAGGATTTTCCGGAGGGTCAACGGTTCTTTATAAAAGAAACGCGCCAAGATGGTTACCAGGATCGGAGCGTTGCATTGAATCACTGTCGCCAGGGAGGCGCCCAACCGGAGTACGGATTGATTCCAGAAGATGTGAAAAGCTCCGATGCTAATGACTCCCATACCAATCAGCCAGGGAAGATCCTTTTTTTTCACCAGCAATAGTTTGGGCTGCACCGCAAGAATCCCGACCAGGAGCACAAGGGAGGAAATCAAATCCCGCCAGAAGGCCAGACCAATCGCGCTCAGATTGCTGTGGTTGATGATGTTATGTATAAAAATTCCTGAAGACCCCCAGCAGGCCGCGGCAAGGATAACCAGGAGAATCCCCGATAATCGGGTGGGTTGTGATTTGGCAGGAGTATTCAAATAGGTTTCCTATCAGGGGGCGAGCTTCATGCCTTCAATATAAAAATCATAAAAGTTGGCATCTTGGTCCAGATCAACCTGGAGGGATTTTTTTGCCAGTTTTTCTCCCAGGGCAAATCCCTGGTCGGATAAAAATAAGGCAGCTCCAAATCCAGCTCCATTGGCAACGGTTTCGACAGTACTTTTCGCCACCGGGGGGATCATGCCAAGCTCCAGGATGGAGTCAATATCCACTTCGCCGCCAAAAGATCCTGTCAGAATGATTCGCTCCAGATCTGCAGGCGCAAGATCCAGCTGATCCATCAGCACATCTACTGCTGCCCGGATGGCCCCTTTGGCCTTTTGTAATTCCCGGATATCCAGCTGAGTGAGATATAGTTCCGGATCCGATGATAAGGTGATCCGCTTAATGCCGTTTTCTATCTGAACTAAACCCGGTTCATGAATGCCATCAGGATCTATTCTTCCGGTGGGATCAATAACTCCAATCCTGCGGAATTCCGCAATCGCAGCTAACAAACCGGACCCGGTTAATCCCACCGGGGGGGCATCACCAATGGTGATCAGGTGAAGCTTTCCGTTTTCCTGACTCATTCCGGTAATGGCCCCATCAACTGCCCTGGATCCGCAAGAAATATTCACTCCTTCGAAAGCCGGTCCTGCCGCTGTGGAAGCGGTCAGGATCCTGTCTCCATCGGTAACCATCACTTCGCCGTTGGTGCCCAGATCGATGGCAGCCATAGGGCCGGAGGGGTGATCAAAACCAAAATAGGCCAGGCAGGCCAGGGCATCCGATCCTACAAAACCGCCAATTAACGGCGGCAGGGAAACCTGGACACCCGCGGGAAAGATACCCTCCATCAGGTCAAAAGCGTCCGGGATGGATCTGGAATCGAAAGGTTGAAAAGGGAGATACGCCAGATTCTCAAGGGGTAGTCGGGTTAGCAAATGATGCATGGCAACATTGCCAACGATGGTCACCCGCTTGATTCGCTGCCAGAGCTTGGGAGTCAGATTCAGCGAGTCCACCGCCTGGTTGATTGAAGCTAAAGCCAAACGGTGCAGGCGCTCGGCATTCTGGGGAGATTTGAGAGCGGCTGCCAGACGGGATATCACATCCGATCCGTAAACTGTTTGCTGGTTTAATCCCCCGCTTCCTGCGGCGACTTCTCCATTGTCCAGGGTGGTTAAAAATGCAGCCACGGTGGTAGAACCGAGATCGATCGCCAGGCCAAGGGGGACATCCAGCTCTCTTTTATAGCGGGAACTTCCCTTAAATATTTTGTTGGAGTAAACCACGATCGGAGAGAGCACCAGGCGGGTTTCTCCCTGGACCCGGGCCCGACAGGCCAGACGGTTGTTGAGCGCCAGCTCTCCCTGGGTCAGGTTCTGCAGTTCTATTTTATCCGGTGGTTCAGCTCCCACTTCAACCAGGACTTTGCACTTTCCACAGGTTCCTTTTCCAGCACACGGTTGTTCAAGAGGAAGGTTTGATTCGGCGATGACATCGCCTAATAGGGCGCCTTCCTGGGCGGTAATCTTTTTGATTTCACTGCCATAAATGATGGTTACTTCCGGCATTTGAATCTCTCACTCTACCCAAGGTTGAAAATATTAATATTTCATCGGCCAAACAGATGGGCTTCTTGGAAAAGTCAGCCCTTTACATGAAATTTTCCGCTATGAGTAGGACATTTGTTACTAAATTGGACCTGCCCGTCGATCGATGCATCCCGAATGGATAGTTCAGATCGGTCATCAGGTATGGGCCAGACATCCATATTTCGGTGATGCTGAGAGCTGGTCTCAGGCTTTTTTCGTTCGAGCCCGAAAGGCTTGAATCCAATTCATGCCATATTGATCCCGGCCCATCACCAGATCAGCTGCCTTAACAGCGGTTAGCACCTCTTCTTCCAGGGGGTTGGTAATTGGGCAGGTTAAGCCAGCCAGTATAGCCATGGCCAGGAAAGTGGCGTTAATAGCCGGGCGGTCTGGCATCCCAAAGGAAATATTGCTGGCTCCCATGGTCAGGTTAACCCCGAATTCCTTCACAACCAATTTAATGGTGTCAATAGCAATCCTGCCGGCCAGGTGATCAGATCCCATGGTCAGGGCAAGCGGGTCCACTACTAAACGGTCAGCTGGGATGCCCAGTTTATCTGCCCGATCGATCATTTTAGCGGCAACCTTTAACCGGTCTTCCGCGGTTGGCGGAATGCCGTTATCATCCATGCAGAGGGCGATCACCGAAGCGTCAAATTCCTTTACCAAGGGGAGCACGCAGGACAACCGGCTCTCCTCTCCATTCACGGAATTGATCAAGGCTTTCCCCTCATACATGGAGAGAGCCGTTTCCAGGGTTTTTTCATCGGCGGTATCAAAACACAGCGGCATATC
>CAZUMG010000129.1:0-3946 GCA_964621895.1 uncultured Anaerolineales bacterium
TTGTGCATTCTGAAAATATGTCCCTGGCTTACTGGAATGTCGACCCGGGAGCTGAGCTGCCGGAGCACAGCCACCCCCACGAGCAAATAGCCAATATGCTGGAAGGGCAGTTTGAGCTGACGGTGGCAGGAGAAAGCCGGATCCTGGAACCCGGCCAGGTGGCCGTGATCCCCTCCGGGATACCTCACCGGGGCAGAGCGATCACCGCCTGCCGGTTATTGGATGCCTTTTACCCGGTCCGGGAGGATTATAGATAGAAGACGGAGGAGGTAGAAAATGAAAAGGGTTTACATATTTCTTGTTTTGCTCTGCACCCTGCTTTCTGGTTGTTTCCCGCGTCAATCTGAACTACCTGCAGAACCGGCTACAGCAGTACCCCTCAAAGAGATCCTGGCCACTGCACTGGTAAATACCCAGGAAGCTGAGAAAACCCAGTTCTCTCCCCCTTTCCCTTACACGCCTGCCCAGCTGGCCACTCTGCTGGAGCCGGGTGCTGACCTGGAGGGCCGCTGGACCGCTTCATCAGTTACGGATCTAACCCAACCTATTCCAGGCTATGCCTGCAGCGGTTATTACGGCAGTTGCTGGGGGGACTGGGCCAGGGATATCTCGTATGGATCAGAACTTGAGCTCCTGCTGGACGGGAACAACCTTGGAGAAACTGCTTTTTTGTATTTTGACAATCTCGCAGCAGTTGACACCGCCTATCAACTCTTCTTTTCAAATTGGTCATCCTGGGAGGAAAATCAGGACGAGATCGTTAACCAAACCTGGATGCAACACTTCAATCCCTATAATCGGGATCCCGTAGGTGAAAAGTGGCTCCACTTTGTAGGCTACAGCCTGTATGACGAATCAACCTCTACCGATCCAGAGGAACGGGAAGAACGCGAACTTCAAACGATTCAGATTATCTTTACCCGCTGTCAGGGTTTTGTTATTATCGAGCTGAGATTTCCAGTCCAGGCTCCCTGGAACAGTCCAGAGGACAACACTGCGGAGCGCATTCAGGAACAAGAAGATAGGTTTAACCTGACTTATGCTTATGCCCGCAGCGTGGATGAACGCATCACCCCCTACGCCTGCAACCCGTAGCAGGAGGAATTTATGAAACCTACCCTGAAAGGAACCGGATTTGGCTGGATTGATGTCAATGACCAGCGGATTACCCATGACATTCTCATCCGCCAGGATGGAGAAGTTACCAAACGCAAAAAGAAGCTCTCCAAGGAGATTTACGGCACCTCTCACACCATTTCCCTGGCCGAAGCCGAGTTCATTTACCAACCTGGGGCGGATGGCCTGTTAATCGGAGGCGGCCAGTACAACAAGGTGGGTCTTTCCCCAGAAGCGGCTGCATTCTTCCACGAAAATGGCTGCCCAGTGGAAATCCTGGCGACCCCCCAGGCAGTCGAAGCCTGGATTGAATCCGGGGAGAACTTGATTGGCCTGTTCCACATCACCTGTTAAATACTTAGTGATACCTCTTGACAGAAAGTATAGTTTACTATACACTATGTATAGTAAACTATACTTTTTTAAGGGTCAAACTTATGGAGCTTGGTAATCATCTCAAACAATTACGATTTGAGAATGGCAACCTTTCCCAGCAGGCGCTTGCTAATGCGGTGGGTGTGACTCGTTTAACAATCCATTCGATCGAAACTGGAAAATTCAATCCCTCTACGTTGCTGGCATTAACTATCGCTCGCTATTTTAACAAATCCCTAGAAGAGGTATTTTTTATCCTGGAAGATTGATCCAGGATTTACATGGAGCTCTATATGTCGCGTATCTTAAAAACCTCTCACCTTTTCTCCCTCAGCTTGGGTTTATTGTCAAGTGCAGCCCTGGTCTTTAACCTGGTCATCTTTATCCTACTTTATCCCCAGGTGACCCAGCTTTTAGAACTGGCCCCCAGATGGGAAAGCTACGGCATCGTGGCCGCCATCAACATCATCATTATCGCCTTGTTCCAGTTAAGCAGTGTCATCACCCTGCTGGCCGATATGATCATCCAGAAAAGAACCTCCACCCTGGTGATCCTGGCGGTCTCTACTGGGATCATCTCCGGATTGATGATCTTAGCCGATATTTCCCTGCTTTCTGATATTGGCACTGAGTACGAAATGGGCTGGCAAACGCGGGGAGAATGGATCATCCTCTTCATCAGTTACGGACTGCATATCCTCAGCCTTCTTCTAACCCTGATCGCTCTCAGGAGGAATCTCCATCAGGATAAAAAGCCGGCCGAACATGTCTTGAAAGATGAGGTCTTGTTTTTATCCCTTCACACTACCGGTGTGATCTGCGGGTGCCTGGGCCTTGTGGGAGTTCTCTCCGGATTGCTGTCAGGGCTTTCGCTCTGGATGATGGAGCGGATCACGGTTATCCTGAGTCTGGTAATCCTCGCTCCTTATCTGGTCATCTTGGGTATCTGGCTCTGCAGGCAAAGGTTTGGACAAGTTTCATCTGGCTTGGACGAAAAACAATTCCAGGACCTGGCGACTGCCGGTCTCTGGTCCCTGGTGATCATCCTGCCCCTCATGGTGGTTTTTTTCGCTCTGCGTTTCTCACACCTATACCACGAATCCTGGACTGTGCTCTGGCTGCCGCTACTGATTTTTTTGGCTGTGACCAGCTTTTCATCCCTGACCTTGCATTATTTCAAGGAGTACAGCTGAATTAACCCTACTGGATGTAAGATCCACCAAAGGCTCTTCTGGTTTAGATGGAGGGCTTTTTTTCGTGTAAAATGGTGAATACCAATTTTCCTACCAGATTGTTTTAACAGCAGTATGGAAACCAAGCATGAAAACAGATGTTAGGACGGTTCAGTAATATATAGCCGAGATGCCCCCGGATCGGCGGGAAGCCATCGAAACGGTTCGCCAGACCATCCTGGATTGCCTGACGGAAGGTTATCAAGAAACCTGCAACTGGGGCATGATCACCTATCAGGTCCCGCTGGAGGTTTATCCCGATACTTATAAAAAAACACCACTTATGTATGCCGCCCTGGCAAACCAGAAAAACCACATGGCGATTTACCTGACAGGCATTTATCTGGATGAAAAGCTCAGCCGTGACTTTCAGGATGCCTACCGGAAAACCGGAAAACGATTTGATCTTGGCAAGTCCTGCATGAGATTTCGCAAACTTGATGACCTTCCCCTAGCGCTGATCGGAAAAATCATCCGGACCTTCGAGAGGGATGAATTTGTCAGCCGGGCCAAAGGGCTGTCCCCCCGCAAAGCCAAACAGGAATGAACGGTCTTGAATTAATCAGGAGGAAAAAATGATCACACGCCAAAACCTGGTGGATGCTTTTACCAGGAACCTGGAAATCATCAAAGAACAAACTGAAAATCTTTCCCACCAGCAGAGTCTAATCCAGCTGCCTTTTCGGAGCAACTGCCTCAACTGGGTGGTCGGCCATCTGCTCACCAACCGCTGTAATATTTTAAATTTGCTGGGCGCGGAAGATCTCCGGCCCGGGGTTGATTTAACTCATTACGAGCGGGAATCCGAACCCATCCTGGCAGATGGCGAGGGTGTGCTTCGGCTGGAGCAATTGATCAGCTACCTTGAAGAAACTCAAGGTAGGATCGCTGAGGTGCTCGCAAGAGAAACTGAGCTATCCCTCCAGCGTCCCAAATCGTACCGGGGCAGACCTGAACAGCCCCTGGCACACTGGTTGTTTTTCCTTTATTTTCACGACTGCTATCATACCGGTCAAACCGAAATCCTCCGCCAGGCTGCCGGGACGGATGACAAGATCATTTAAAAGATAACCCGGTTCTGGGCTCAGCAAGACCAGCTGCCTGGGATGCGGATTTTGTTCTCTGGAAACGGGCAAAGTCTAGACCTGGGCAGAAGGATATAGATATGGGAACCTGATCAATTTCAGAACAGGGATATAATACTTAGCAGTTTTCAGCGGACC
>CAZUMG010000129.1:4046-5171 GCA_964621895.1 uncultured Anaerolineales bacterium
GGAACCTGATCAATTTCAGAACAGGGATATAATACTTAGCAGTTTTCAGCGGACCTAAATAACATCCATTTACCTTACCGAAAAACCACCTGGAATCATTCGCCATGGCTCACCATACCCTTAAATCCAGTTATGATAAGCTGACCGACCGATTAAATTTGTTTCCCCAGGGCGCTCCCCCCTCGGATCTGCTCTACCAAATCCTGGCGATCCTGTTCAGTGAACGGGAAGCAGAGCTGGTCTCAAGTATTCCTATCAAACCATTCAGCGCGGAGAAAGCCAGCCGGATCTGGAAAATGGATTTAACCAATACCCGCAAGGTGTTGGATGAGCTGTCCTCCCGGGCTATTTTGATCGATATTGAGCAGAACGGTCAAATTGTTTATGTGCTGCCGCCGCCCATGGCGGGATTTTTCGAATTTTCCATGATGCGGGTTCGCCAGGATGTTGACCAGAAAGTATTGGGCGAATTATTTTATCAATACCTTAACGTGGAAGAGGATTTTATCCGGGAATTATTTACTGAGGGGGAAACCCAGCTGGGGCGTGTTTTTGTCCATGAACCGGTCTTAACCAATCAGAACGCGCTGCATGTCCTGGATTACGAACGGGCCAGCGAGGTGATTAAAACCGCCTCCCACCGGGGAATCGGGATCTGCTACTGCCGCCACAAGATGGAACACATGGATCGGGCCTGTTCCGCTCCCATGGAAATCTGTATGACCTTTAACAACACGGCCGATTCTCTGATCCGCCACGGTATTGCCCGTTCGGTGGATGTCGCTGAAGGCCTTGATATGCTGCAGCAGGCCTATGAGAACAACCTGGTGCAGTTCGGGGAAAATGTCCGCGAGATGGTCAATTTTATCTGTAACTGCTGCGGCTGCTGCTGTGAGGCGATGATCGCTGCCCGGAGGTTCGCCATCCTGGACCCAATCCACACAACCAACTTTATCCCGGAAATCAATCCGGACCTGTGCAACGGCTGCGGAAGCTGCGTGGCAGCCTGCCCGGTTGAGGCTATGACCCTGGTCTCGGCAAATGACCCGGCCCAGCCTAAACTTAAGAAAGCCCGCCTGAATGAAGATCTCTGCCTGGGCTGCGGGGTGTGTGTGCGCACCTGCA
>CAZUMG010000130.1:0-1658 GCA_964621895.1 uncultured Anaerolineales bacterium
ATAGCGAGTAAATTCTCCCGGGTAGCTACTGCCCCGGTCGGATTGTTAGGAAAACCAATAAAAATAGCCTTAGTCCTTGGGGTCACTGCTGCTTCAATTAAGGCAGGCTCAGGCTGGAAGCTGTTGATTAAAGAACCCGGAATTTCAACTGGAACTCCACCAGCCAGGAGCACTTCGGCTTGGTAGGATACAAAACAAGGCGTAGGAATAATGATCTCTTCTCCCGGGTTGATCACTGCAGTTAATGCCAGGTACAAGGCTTCAGAAACGCCAACAGTGACCACAACTTCATCGGCAGGGTCATAGCTTACCTGGTATTTTTCCTCCAGTAAATCTGAGATGGCATCCCGAAGTTCATAAATCCCCGCGTTAGAGGTATAGTGGGTTTCACCCTTCCGAAGGGCAGCGATACCTGCATTGAGAATCGGTTCTGGCGTGGTAAAGTCCGGTTCCCCGATGCCCAGGGAAATCACATCATCCATAGTGGCAACAATATCAAAAAATTTTCTAATCCCTGAAGGTTTAAGTTCAGCAACACGGGTAGCGATAAAATCTCGGCTCATGGGACTCCTCGGGGGGTGATCAAACAAGCAATTAGATTTCGATATCGGTGTCGTCTCCGATATTGATGGTATTAGACCTACCTTTTAGACGGGCATTCTGGCCAATCAGGGATCCGGTCAGGATGGCATGTTCCACATGGGATTCTTTTTCAATAATCGAATTTTGAATGATACTGCCAATTATTTTGCATCCGGCATCTATGGTAGCGTGAGGGCCAATCACCGAGGATTCCACCTCAGCCTCAGGGTGGATATAAACCGGCGGGATGATATTCACCCCCATTCGCTGGGCGGCTTTTTCAGAGTTATCGTGACCGTGATCCAGCAGATAGCGGTTGGTACTTAACATCGCCTCAAAAGTACCCGCGTCCAACCATGTATTCACTTTTTGGGTGCGCATACTGCAGCAGTCCTGGTCAATCATAATGTTGATGGCATCAGCCAGGAAATATTCACCTTTGAGCTTCACTTTTTGATCCATCTGCTTCTCGATTGCCCGGATTAAATCTTTTCCTTCCTTAAAATAATAAAATCCAACCAGGGCAAGATTATTATCCATTGCCTGGGGTTTTTCAATCAGCCGGGTGACCTGTTGATCATCTCCAACTTCCGCAACCCCAAAGCGTCTGGGGTCTGGAACAGGTTTTACCCAGGCAACAATATCGGATTTCTCCTTGCCAAGAAAAGACAGGTTGGTCTCAATTAATGTGTCGGCAAATACCATGATCATTGGTCCACTGATGTAGTCCCGAGCCAAATAAATGGCATGAGACTGTCCGCGCATTTCTTCCTGGACCACAAAGTGGACGGTTATCGCAGGAAACTCTGTCCGCATAAAGGTTTTGATTCTTTCCCCCAGGTAGCCCACGATAAATATATATTCTGTTTCAATGTCATCGGGCAGGGTTTTAAATGTGTCCAGCACATGTTCAATCACTGTTTTTCCCGCCAAATTAAGCAGCTGTTTGGGTCTGCTCCAGGTATGGGGTCGTAAGCGCATTCCATATCCCGCCATGGGAATGACAACTTTTAGTTTTTTGTTCATTTTTTCCCCTTCTCCAAACGACTTATTGAATTTTTATTATAACGGAGACT
>CAZUMG010000130.1:1758-5133 GCA_964621895.1 uncultured Anaerolineales bacterium
ATGGTGATGCTCATAAACCCAGTGCTGGAAAGCTACCACTACCGCCATATAGGGCCAGAAAAGCAGCTTTTCCTCCAGATTGAGCAAACGGGTCCGGGCTGCGTCCTCAGCCGTCATGAACCCGCCCCGATCTTCCGCCAAATACGGCTCTGCCAGTAATTCCATTGCCGTGGAGGCAACTTCCGCGAATTCCATGCCCGGCCGCCATTGATGATGATAACGTAGATTTATCCGTTCAAAAACATGGAAGGCATGCCCGCTTTCATGGAACAGCACCCTTAAATCTGTGCTTCGCCCCACCGCGTTCATAAAAATAAACGGCAGACCGACGGTTGCGAAAGATGTACAAAAACCTCCTGGGCCTTTGCCTTTACGGTTCATTAAATCTAGCAGGTTGTTTTCCCGCATGGTATTAAAATATGTCCCCAGCACCGGGTCTAAGCTCTTTAAAATCATCCCCACCCGGGAGATGAATTCCTCCTGGGTTTCAAAAGCCTGGATAGCGGGCAGACTAAATGTGGTTTGATTATTTAATAAATCCCAGGGACGAACCTGATCAATACCCAGTCGGGTCTGATACCTCTGATATACCCGGGTAGCTGCAGGCACAGCAACATCCTTGATCGCTTGAATAAATTCCTGACTCTCCCGGGGTGTGTAATCCAGGCGGAGCTTCTGCTGCCAGCGGAAAGCCCGGTAATCCGTGAATCCGGCATTGGAGGCTAGTTCTGCCCTGACGTCCATGAATTTTCCCCACAGCTGGTTGATCCCTTCCCGGTCTTGAAGCTGCCGCTGTGAGATTAATTTCCACAGTTTTTCCCTGACTTCTCGATCTGCTGTCTGGAGCGCTGAGTTAATCTGGACCAGAGTGAGTTCCTTACCCTGCCATTCGACCGATTGCGAACCCAGAATTTTGCTGTACTGGGTACCCAGTTTGCTTTCCTCGGTCATTAATGCCAGGTTTTGTTCACAGAAAAAATCAGCCTCAGCCCGCATCTTTTTTAGGATCAATTCCATACCTTCGGGAACCAATCCAGTCTGAAGTAGTTTTTCTTTTAAACCTTGATCAGCAGACTGAGCGGTCGGATAGATATTTTCCAAAAAGCCATGAAATTTCTTTTCGGCATCTCCGTCTGTGGTATCCAACTCGGTAGCCAGCGAAAGGCGGGAGTAGCGTTCATCAACCAGCTTGCGCAGATCTGACCAATCATCCATCCAGGAAAGCAAGGAATATTCAGTAAGCTCTCGTTCTTGAAGATCCTGATAGAATGGTTCGATTTCTTTCCACTCATAGTTGGTAAATTCTTGAAAGGATGGTATTTTCATGGACTATTTCTCCCTGAGATCTGGTTTGGTGGTCTTTAACACGAACCGCTGAAATCCTGATTCCAAGATGTCTCATGGAATCCTGACGGCTAAGTTCCCCAACCTGCACTGTACCACAACAGATACTCTTCCAGGTGAGTCTGCCAATAGGTGTCATTGTGCAAACCCGGATAAAGATGCCATTCATGCGGTATCTCCAGCACGGCAAGCTGCTCATCAAACTCTTTGGCATCCCCGAGGTTTTTATCATCGAGCCCAATATCCTGGTAGATCCGGGGTAATTTTGCTGCCGGGATAGCTTTAATCCAACCTGGTATACGCTTCAGGTCACCGTAAAAAAGCGGGGTGCTGTGAGCCCCAATAGCGCCAAAAGTACCCCAATTTAACAAGCCTAGCCGAACCGCCCAATTGCCTCCCCGGGATAAACCGCCAATTGCCCGGTACTCCCTGCCTGCCAGGGTCCGGTATTCCTGATCTACCCAGGGAACCACTTCCTTGATCAAGTTTTCTCCAAAAGGGCTGTCCGGCAGGGAAATCCAGGTCAACTCCCTGGGCATGACAATAATCAAAGGGCGAATTTTCCCCTGAGTTATCAGACTGTCAGCCAGTTCATCCACCCCAAGGTCATCCCACTGCTGATCCGTTTCAGTAGCGCCGTGCAGCAAATACAATACCGGGTATTCCTGATCCGGATTGGCATGATAACATGGAGGTGTGTAGATCCTTCCAGTAAAAGTCCCCCCATTTCTACTGAACGAGTAAGGCTGAACTTCTCCAGACGTATCCAGACAGGAATTCTCCCCAATTAAACCAGGACCAGCAGTCAGTTTCGGAGAAGGAGTTGGAGATAGTTCAGCTGGACTTGGGCTGACTTGGATCGCTGCTGCTGGTGGAGAAGCTATCTGAAGGTCGTTTTCCTGAACATCCGAGAAGGCGCTGCAGGCAGCCAGCGCCAGGATCATGGTCAACCCGATGCTCCAGCGGGGTTTCAATCTAGCCCTCTTTTCCGGAAGATTTCTTTGGCTTAAGTTCAGGTTTTAAAGGTTTCGGTGATTCCAGGGTAGTGTCCTGGGGAAGCGCCTCAGCCGGTTGTTCTTCCTCCATCTGGATTTTTCCCCGCAGGTAGGCCCCTTCTTCTGTTGAGAAACGGACTGTGGTTACATTCCCCCACACCTTTCCAGTACTTCGTATTTCCACCTTATTTGCCTTAATATCACTGCGGACCGCTCCCCCGATAATGACCGTATCAGCTTTGATTAAATCGCTCTCTAGACGGCCTTTCTGATCTACAATAATCAAACCATCTAGTTCTATTTTTCCTTCAAATAACCCCTCAATGCGGACACCGCCTTTCCCGGTTAATTCCCCTTTCCAGCTGGTATCTTCGCCCAAAATGGATGTCACTCGAATTTGGACTGACGGGATCTCCGATATTGGGGTGAGTTCTTCTCGTTTTCTAAACATAAAATCTCCAGGAATCACTATTTTATTTTTTTACTGAACCAACCAGGTGCTGATAATGTACCATAAATCTCCAGGGCTTTGTTCGCCACGGTTCGGGGACAGAGTTTATCCCTACCCGGGGACCTGCCTTGATTAATCTTTCCGGTAGTTCCTGAGTTTGTTCAACAAACAAATTTGAGCCGGGGCAGCAAGTATTCAAACCATTCATCTCACCATCAATGTGTAAGGCCCGGCAGATTTTTGCAGGGCCGTCTATCCACCGCTTTTCAGGCTGCCCTGCGCGGCGCAGGGCGATGAGTTCTTTTCCTTCATCCGGCAAAATTGCCCGGATGAGTACCGCCCCAGGAAAACCTTCATTTTCAGTTACTAGATTTAGCAGCCAGTGCTTGCCATAAACAAAGTAAACGTAAGCTCTGCCAGCGGGACCATACATGATTTCTGTTCTCATAGTGCGGCCTACCCGGCAGTGGCAGGCTAGGTCCTCTTCTCCCCGATACGCTTCGGTTTCAAGAATTAATCCGGATATCCTTCCCTTTCCATCCTGCCGAACCAATCGCTGTCCCAATAAACTCCGGGCAACCTGAA